>JAFVHN010000098.1 GCA_017474515.1 Prevotella sp.
ACCCCTTTTTCATTATCTCCGATTGCTCCGTTTCTCACTTCTTATCCTCGCACCCCTCCTTGCAGTTGGGGTCGTGTTTCTGCTCCTTGCCAGCCTCCGGTTTCATTTTCCCGGCGGTGAAACCTATGGCCACAATGGCTTTCTGGATGTCTTTCACATTGGTCTTTTTCGTGTCGAAGGTCACCACCATCTCTTTGCTCACCTGGTCCCAGTCGGCTGTCTGCACGCCTTCCACGGCCCTGGCGGCCTTCTCAATTCTCTTTTCACAACGTTCGCAACGCCCGTTGACTTTGAATTTCGCGGTTTTCACTTTCATCATGGCCGATGCCGATGCCGACACGGCAAAAAGCAGCAGGGCTGCCATCATTGTTCTCGTTTGCATAATTCTTTTACTTTATGAATGTTCTTTTGTATGAAGTTGATTTTGTGGTGTTGAGACAACGACTCCCAGAATCTTCCCTAAAGGGAAACTCAGGCCGTTGTCTCCTCTTTCCCGTTTTCCTGCGATTTGGGTCCTGCCGCCCCCGCGCATCGGAATTCGCTGGGCTTGCACCCCGTCTTTGTTCGGAATTTCGACGAGAAGTAGTCGGGCGATTCAAAGTTAAGCCTGTAGGCTATCTCCTTGATGCTCAGCTGAGTGGTGGTGAGCAGTTCCTTTGCCCGTTGCAACTTCAGGTCCTGCTGGTAGAGCGAGGGCGAAATGCCCGTGAACTCCTTGAACAGCTTTCTGAAGCTGCTATAGCTCACGCCCAGGTCGCTGGCTATCTGCTGGATGGTGAGTTCGCTTTCCAACGACTCCCTGATGCGCAGCCTGGCGCGGTTCACCATGTCCACGTGGGAGTGCCCCTGCATGTTGAGCTCAATATTTCGTTCCAACGAGTACATCAGCCCAATCATGTGGTTCACTATTCCCGCCATCACCTGCTGGGCATAGGCCGCTTCCTTCATGGCCGTTTTGAGTGCGTTGTTGTAGAGCCTCACTATTTCGGCCGAGAACCCCACGTGGTAGATGGGCTTGTCGGGAGTGAGGAAGCGGTGGCGCACACGCTCGTCCATGTTTCGCCCGCGGAATCCAATCCAATAGCTCTTCCAGCCCTTCTGCGGCAGCGGATGATAGGAGTGCCACTCGCCGGGGAAGAGCAGGAACAGGTCGCCGGCCTTCAGCGGCACCTCCTTGCCGAGGGTTGACGAGGTGAACACCCCTTCGCCCTCGGTGAGATAAAGCAGTTGATATTCAGTCAGAATTCTTCCCTGTGCAATGTTGAAATAATAGCCGTCGGCATGGCCTTGCGTGGGGTAGGGGTCGCCCGGCATCAGCTCCTCATAGCCCACCGTGCATACTGTCAGGCCCCATAATTTGTCGCGGTCGTTCACCACTAAATATTTACTCTTTTGCATGGCATGTTCTTTTTTAAGGAATAACTCCCGTCAAAAAGGAGCATGTGCAAAATTAGCAAAAAAATCCCGAAATATCAAAAATTCATGGAAATTTCCCAAATTTTTAACAAAATATTGCTCATTTCGCCACCTGATAATATAAACAAATAGCATAAAAGGGCGAGAAAGCTCACTTGAAATAAAGGGTGTCTGAAGCGTTGCCCTTTGGCGATGCTCACCAAATAGAAACGAAGAAGCATAAACCGTATGGCTGCGTTTCTTGCGTAAAGATTATAAATGTTATAGTGAGGCCAACAAAAAAAACAATCACAACAAAATATTACAAATTAGATAAGAACGGCAGGTTGTGGTTTGATGTAGGAAAATAAACAAACACAACACCACTGACACTTCTGCTCAGTAAGGCACGTTGTGGTTTGATGTAGGAAAATAAACAATCACAACTCGACGCAGGTAGATGATAATCATGTCCTAGCTCCTGCGGGAAGTGGCGACTAAATCATCATTAACGAAAAAAAGCCCTGGACGGGATGGTCCGGGGCTTTTTCGATATTTGTCCTGCACGGGGCAGGGGGCTTTTTACTTCACGACGAACTTCTTGCCCTGCTTGACATAGACGCCGGGGAGCAGGGTGCCGTTCATGCGCACACCATTGAGGTTGTAAACGGGAGCATTGGGATCGAAGGTCACCTTGTCGGTGCGGATTTCCTCGATGCCGGTGCCGCCCTTCTCGGTGAGCACCACTACGCGTGCGACGGCAGTGTCAACACGATAGAGCTGGAAGGTCTCGATGCCGGAATGAACTTCCACCACACCTCCGAGGTGCATGGCCTTGTACTGGCTGAGAGCATCAGCAGGCGATGTGCCAACGGGGAAGACGGGATGCACGGAGCCGCCGCCATAGTTGTCAATCTTATAGACCACCATGAAGGCATCTTCATCATAACCGTAAACACCGAGGGTGGTGTTGTTGACGCGGATAGGAGCATAGCTCAGGTCGGCCATTGATGCAGGCTTGAAGTCCTCGTTGTCGCCGATGACACCTGAATGCAGCAGTCCGATGCCGGGATAAACCTTATAGTTAGTGGTGGCGTTAGCCTCGTTCCAGTCGGAACCGGAAACACCGCCCACGTTCTGATACCATCCATAGACGGGAGCGAACATGGTGTAAGCAGCGATGGAGTCAACCGTTGACTGCATGCGGCGCAGGCGGGAGATGGGCTCGTAGCCCTGTGACGAGGGACCATAAACGACGTATGTCTCAACAATGGCCTTGCCTTCTTCGTCCACTTCGCCAGTGTCGATGCTGTAGTACATGCGCTTGCGGCCTGTCCAGTTGCTCTCGCCGGAAGTGGCGTCGCTGTCGAGGTCGTCCATGGGCGTGAAGCCCTTTTCGATGTATGCGTCACCTGTGATGTGCTGGAAGTCGATGTCGTCCTTGATTTCATACTCGCGGTTGTTCTCCACGGTTGTGGTTGCGGAGGTGAAGCCCGGGGCGATGGTGTTGACGGTGAGCACACCCTTGACGTTGACAGCAACCTTTTCGCCGGAGAACTTGTCCTCCTGGTGGATGACGACGTTGCCGTTCTCGTCGGTGAAGGTGTATTCAAGGAAGAGCGTGGGCTGTGTGGGAATCTCAGCGTTGCTGACGGTGAGGGTGTAGGTCTTTGAATAGCCCTCGTCAACGGCGGAGATGGTTGCCGTGGCAGCAGGCAGAGAAATCATGATGCACTCCACATCGGTGAAGACGTGCTCAGACTCGGCAGTTCCGGAAACGGTCCATGCCTCGAGCTGTCCGCTGGTGCTTGTGGTGTAGGGGTACATGCCGTCGCAGTCCATGTAATAAACGGTCTGCTCCTGTCCGTCGGTGCCTTTCAGGTGGAGTTCCTCGGCCTCGTCGAAGCTGATGGTGTAAGTGCGCTCAATGCCGTCAACGCCGGTAAGGGCCACGGTGGGCTTGTTGGCGATGTCGTAGTCGGTGATGACCTGCACCTTGATGTTGTCGTAGCGGCACTCGCTGTAGTAGCGGCTGTTCAGGTTGTTGATACCGGTGGCCAGCATGCTGGTGCCTTCGGGGATGTCGCGGATGCCCTCAGCGAAAGTTGTCTGGCGCGAGGTGTCCATGATGCTCCATTCCACGGTGCGGGTGTTGACATCAACCTCAAGCGAGATGACGTACCAGCGTCCCACCTCAACAATCATGGTGTTGGTGTCGTCGTTGTTGATGGCGAAGTTGCAGTCGGCATCGAGCTGACGGATGTCGAAGAGCCACTGTGAGCCTTCCTTGCCGACATAGCTGCCGTTGTTGACGGCGATGGCCTCGTCGGAAACGACGGTGACCTCAGTGCTGTACTGGTTGTTAGCGTTGGCTGAGTAGGTCCATTCAAACTCCATGTGGTACTTGCCATCAGGAAGCTGGTCGGTGTAGATGTCTGAACCCCAGAGGGTGTAGCAGTTGCGGCCGTTGTTGCCGCCAACGTTGAACACGAAGTAGTTGCCGTACTCGTCGCCCTGGATGGACATGCCGGCAGCAAGGTTCGGCGATGCCCAGCCGGCAGCGGCGGGGTCGCTCGTGGACTCAAAGTCCTGCTTGTACAAGTTCTTTGTACCAGCGTTCACGGTGTTGGAATAGCAGAAAGCGGCCAACACAGCAAAAAGCATGTAAACTTTTTTCATTGTTTAGACTTTTAATAAATTAATAATAAGTTGATGTTTAAAAAAGAATTTTAAAATACTGTTGAAGACCCCGGCAGTGGCTTGTTGCTACTGCCGGAGTCTTGGAAAAGGGTTTACCAGCCGGGATTCTGGGTGAGGTTGCCGGCTTTTTGAATCTCGCTCTGTGGAATGGGGAAGAAATACATCTTGTCGTTCCAAGAACGCGTTTCGAGTGTTGCCGGAGTATAGGTCACCTGTTCTCCGTTCTTGGTGATGACCATCTTGCGGATGTTGACGAAATACTCGGGAGCCTCTTTCCAGCGTCGCACATCGAAGAAGCGGTGTCCCTCGAAGGCCAGTTCGACGAAGCGCTCGTTCTCATACTTTTTCTTGAAGTCGGAGGAGTTGAGACCTTCGGGAAGGTTGGGCTGGCCGGCACGAGTGCGGACGATGTTGATGGCTGCTGCGGCCGACATGTTGAGGTCGGAAGTGGTTTCATATCCGCTGCCCGTATAGTTGAGCATGGCCTCGGCATAGTTGAGGTAAAGCTCGGCCAGGCGGAAAATCACCCAGTTGTGGTAGAAGGAGTTGGCACCGGTGGCACCGATGACGGTGGCCGGGTTGCAGTACTTCTTCAGATAATAGCCTGTGGGAGTGGCGTAGGCAATGGGCTCGGCATTGGCACCGCCGGTGAAGATTTCCAGCGGGTTGGGGTTGGAGTTGGGCCACTGCTCACCGTTGACGGCCACAATCCACGAAAGGCGTCTGTCGCGGTTGGCATAGGGGTTCTGGGGGTCGTAGCCGCTGTCGGCATCGGTGATGGCCTTTCCGTTCGTCATCTCGAAGGCATCCACCAGGTTCTGCGTGGGGCAGTTGCCGCCGCCGGCATTTTCCATGCCGATGGGGAAATTGTAGCGCTCGAAGTTGTTGTTGCTCGATGTGCTGTTCTGGCGGCGTGCGAAGATGATTTCCTTCGTGTCTTTGTAGTTGTCAGACTGGAAGAGCGACATATAGTCTTTCACCAGGCTCATGCTGCGCCCCCTGCAGGCATCGATGGCTTCCTTGCAGCGCAGGGCAGCCTGGTGCCACAGTTCTTTGTCGCCCGAAGGATTGAAGAGCGGGCTGGCATGATAGAGGGCTGCACGGGCACGGAGGGCAAGCACGGCCAAGTTGTTGGCGCGGCCGCTCTCGGCCATGGAAAGGAGCATGTTGCCCAGGGAGTTGTAGTCGGGAATGATGGTGTCCTTGATGGCTGCACATTCGTCGTCGATGAACTTAAACACTTCGTCGGCAGAGGCACGGGGCAGGTTGTTGGAATCGTCGGCATCCAGGTGGTTGATCTTCAAGGGCACATCACCATACTGGCGCACCAGGAGGAAATAGAAATAGGCGCGGGCCCAGCGGGCTTCCCATTGGTAGTTGTTGTACTGGAACATTTCCTTGAGATAGTCTTTGTCGAGACTGTAGTCGGGGAATGTAAGGCCCTGGAACTCATCGAGCAGCAGGTTGCAATAGCTGATGCCGTGATAGCAGGTTGTCCACAGGGAGCCTTTGGCATTCGACGGACTCCAGGCACCGTTGTAGAAATCTTCGACCTGGTTGCCGGGATGGGAATACACCGACTCGTCGGTGGCTGAGCTGAGCATGGCACCGCTGTAGTTGCCGAAATCGCTGTCGAGGTCGGAATAGATGGTCGTCATGAAGCCGCCCACACGTCCGAACATCTCCTTGATGTAGTCGGCATCATCGACCTTGTACTCGTGGTAGTTCATCTTGTCATTGCAGGAGGCAAGGGCAAGAAGTGCCAACGCACTGATTATTATATGTTTCAGTTTCATTATCTATGTCTTTTTAAGAGTTGAAACAAATATTTAGAACGTAATGGAAGCACCGGCAACAATGCTGCGGGTGAGGGGGCTGCCGCCGAATGCAGCAACGTCGATATGGTCAACATTGTCGAAGGTGAGGAGGTCGATACCGCGGAGATAGATTTTGGCGGCGTTGACGAACTTCGTCTTCTCAAGCAACGACTTGGGCAGGTTGTAGTAGCATTCCACGTTGCGCAGCTTGAGATAGGAGCGGTCGCGCAGCCAGAAGGTGCTGGTCTGGTAGTTGTTGGCGTTGCTCGAGGAACTCAGGCGCGGGAATTCTGCGGTGGCCACGTTGTTGTCGGGCGACCAGCGGTTCTCATAGACATGCTGTGCAAGCGACGTGTTGTTGATGAGTCCCCAGTAGTAGCCGCTGGTGTTGAGCAGTGCGCTGTAGCGGCCAGTGCCCTGCCAAACGGTGTTGAAGCCAAAGCCTTTGTAATCGAAGCCGAAGTGGAAGCCATAATAGAGTTCGGGGCAGGCAGTGCTGTAACCGATTTTGCAGACGTCGTTGGCATCCACCACACCGTCGTTGTTCACATCCTTGTACTTGATGTCGCCGGGACGGACTGTCGAGAAAGTCTGGCGCGGGCTGGCGTCAATTTCCGACTGGCTGGTGAACAGCCCTTCGGCAATAAGGCCGTAGGTGGAACTGAGCGGATTGCCAGTGCGCACCAGGTTGTCATAGACGCGCGGCTCCTCGGCCATGTCCTTCACCTCATTCTTATAATACATCATGTTGGCACCGACATTCAGTTGCAGGTCGCCAAATGCCTTGTGGTAGTTGGCACTGAGTTCAAAGCCGTGCTGATTGACCTTGCCCTGGTTGGTGTAAGGAGCATCGAAGCCGATGAGCGACGAATAGGCACCGGCACCGCTCACCCAGATGTCCTTGCGCTGCTGGAAGAACACGTCAGCCTCAATGTCAAGGCCGTCGATAAGTGTTGCGTCAAGGCCGAAATTGTACTTGTAAGCTTTCTCGTGAGTGGGATTCACGGCTGCCATTTGTCCAAGAATGACGCCCTGGTACATGGCGGAATCGTAACCGCTGCCAAGGGGATAAAGGCTTCCTCCCGACTGTGTGTAAGACTGTGTGTAGTAGGTCCATACGTTGTCGCCGGGCAGGTAGTCGGCATTGATGATGCCGGCACTGGCACGAAGCTTGAGGAAGTTGACGAAACTGTTGTCGCGCAGGAAATCCTCCTGAGAGAGCACCCATGCTGCCGACACCGTCGGCGACCACGACCACTTGGTGCCCGGAGCCAGGCGGCTGCTTCCGGAATAAACCACGGCTGCATCCAAAATATAGCGGTTGGCACGCACATAATGGCCATAGAACGAACCATCCTGACGATAAACCGACTGGTTGCCCCCCGTGGTGTTCTGATACTCATAGTCCCATTTCACCTGTGCATAGAGGTAATCGTTGTCCGTGAGATGGCGGTCGAAGTTGACACTGCCGTCGAGGATGAAGCGGCGGGCGTAGGAATTGGTGTTGGCTCCCTTGCCCATTTCCGTCTTCTCACCACCGGTCCAGTAGTCGCCCAGCACGGGTTGGCCGTTGGCCCATCCCGTCACGGGGTAGTTGCCATAAACGTATGTCTTGCTGTGGTCTTCATAGAGTGTGGAGAAGGTGTCGTAGCCCATGCGGACATTGAAGCTAAGGCCTTCAAGCCAGTACTTCAAATCCTGATGAAGGGTCATGTCAGCAAAGAGTGCGCGTTCATGAATTTTGTAGTAAGCAGCATCTGAAGACTGTGCCACGGGGTTTTGGGTTCCGGCGTAAGTGGAGGTGCCGCCCCAGTCGCCCTTTTCGTTCTTGATGGGGAATGCCACCGAGGGAACGGAATAAACCATGCCCCACAAATCGGCCTGCGAGCCGGGCCTCGACATTTCGCTGAGCACGCCCATTAAGTTCACCTTCAGGTCGGTCGTGGGAGTCAGGTCGATGTCGAGATTGGTGCGTAGATTGCCGCGCACATACTTGTCCTGCGTGCTGTAACCGTCATTCTTGTCAAAGTTCTTGATGAAGCCTTTGTCAGAAAGCAGGTTGACCAGGGTGAAATAGCGGAAGCGCTCACCGCCGCCCGAGAACTCGATGGCGTATTTGTTGGTGACGCCGCTCTTGCGGAATGTTTCATCCACCCAGTTCACGCTGGGATACTGGTAAGGAGCCGTACCGTTTTGGAAGGCTGCCAGCTCCGCGTCGGTATAGCGGGGTGCAAGTCCCTCGTTGGCACGGGCCTCGTTGATTGCGCTGGCGTAGGTGTAGCCATTCACAAATTCGGGGCGGTTGACCTGGAAATTCATCAGGTGGTCATAGTTCACACGCACGGACTTGCTGTTGTATTTTCCGCGCTTGGTTGTTATCTGTACAGCACCGTTGGCGCCCTTGTAGCCGTAGAGGGCCACGGCGGCGGCATCCTTGAGAATGGCCACATGGTCCACTTCGTCGGGACTTACCAACGTAATGTCGCGCTCTACGCCGTCAACAAGGATGAGCGGTGTGCTGTAGCTGAGGCTTTGCAGTCCGCGCACATACAGTGTGGGGTTGACAGCATAATAGATGCCGGAGCCGTCGAGCGACATGAGGCCGTTGCCTTGGCCGAGCACCGAGTTGCCAATATTCTTTGCCGACCGCTTGTCAACGTTGTCGCCGGTAATCACCGACACGGCCGCTGTTGACTGGCCGCGGGTGAAGTTCTTGTTGGCACCCACCTCTATGACCTGATCCTGGAAGGCATAGCCTGTGCTGTCTTGCTGTGCTGCTGCCGGCAGGCATAAACTTGCCAACAGTGACAACATAAATATATTTTTCTTCTTCATAGTTGTTGATTCTTAAAATCTTTGTTTTAAAGGACTATTCCCATCCGGGGTTCTGCACCAGTCCGTAGCCTTTGTTGACTTCGGTGATGGGGAACGGTGAGAGATACCATTTCTTCACATCCTGCGAATTGGGGTCTTTGTCCCACATGACGCGGCGGCGGTTGAAGAGTTCAAACCGCATGTAGTCGAAGCGGCTGGGCTCCACGATGCCGTTGTCCCTGTGCTGTCCAATCCACGGGTTGTAGTTTCTCACCCATTCTTTCTTACTGTTCTGAATGAGGCGGAAGGTGACCAGTCCGTGCAGCGGTTTGGTCATCCAGTCAGAACGCTTGTAGCGGCACATGTCGTAGTAGCGGTTGTTGCTCATGCCAAGTTCGCAAGCGCGCTCCCTGAGAATTTCCTCTATCAGGTTTTCCTTGTTGTGTGTAAGGTCGAGCTGTGCGTTCTTGTTGGCCAGTCCTGCCAGTCCCACGCGGCTTCTCACCACGTCAACCTGCTTGATGGCCTCTTCCAGCTGTCCGCACTGTGCCAGAGCCTCGGCATACATGAGGTACATTTCGTCGAGGCTGAGATACACCCAGTGCATGAACTTGCGGTGGTATTCCTCGCCAAGGTAATACTTGATGAGTCCGAAGCCGTCGGCGAAGCGGGTGGTCAGCTGTTCCTGCAGTTTCAGCGTGTTGGTGGTCTCGTCGTATGATGCCACGCTTGTGAGGGCGTGCTCACCGCCTACCCACAGTTCATAGGAGTCTCCGTTGGGAGTTCCTGCCGTCCAGTCAAACTGCAGCGTTGTGCCGTTGACAAGTATGTTCTCGTAGAGTCGCGGGTCGCGTGAGGGTGTCTTGGTGATTGTTCCGCGATACTCCTTATACTGATAGAACAGTCTGCCGTTGGCACCGGCTATACGTCCTGCCAGCGAGTCCTTTTCCCAGTCGAAGGGTGTTCCGTCGCTCCAGGGGAACATTTCCATGTACTCGAATGTGGGAAGATAGGAGTTACGTCCGAGTCCCACCCAGCTCCACCAGGCGTATGTACCCTGTGAGCCGTAGACCGTTGCCACGCGAGTGGAGTGAAGCACTTCCTTGCTGCCCTGGTAGATGTAGCCCATCCTATAGGCCTGGCGGTAGCCGTTGGCATTTTTTGCCGTGGGCTGTGTGAGCTCATAATACCCTTCGGTGTTGAGCCTGTTGAAGAAGTCCTGGCAGGCCTGCAGTGCTCTGTTCCATCGGCTTGCGTCGTAGTTGCCGTACCACACAAGGTGCTGGTTCTCCGCCTCCGAGCCTCCATAATAGGGCTGGTCGGCGTTATAGAGCGGCGATGCGGCGAAGAGCAGAATCTTTGCTTTCAATGCCATGGCGCTTGCTGCCGTCCATCGTCCGGTGTTGTTGGCGGCATCGGTGTCGGTTGTGGTGCCGTTGTAAGCCCAGCGCAGGTCGGGAATGGCCTCGTCGAGCAGGTTCACCATGAAGTTCACGGTTTCCTCCAAAGTGGCGCGCGGCAGTTCATAGGTGGACTCCATGCCGGTGTAGGTATGGTCAACGATGGGCAGTCCGCCGTAGTGGGTGAACAGGTCGAAGTATCGCGAGGCGATGAGTGCCTTGGCCTGTGCCTTCATGTTGCGCTTCTCGGCTTCGTCGATGCCCTCCACGCGGTCAATGTTTTCCACGAGCGTCCAGCCTTGTCTTACAGCCTCCCACACTTTGTCGCCGGTATAGCTGAAGAGGGGTGTCTGGTTGGCGGTCAGCGTGCCCGAATAATAGGAGTTGTAGATGGCCGTGCCGTTCCAGTGGATTTGGTAGCAGTCGGTCAGCGCGTCGAATTTTCCGTAGTAGGGGTTCTGGCTGATGGGAATGCCTGACCTGTTGCTGTAGGGCAGTCCGTAATATTGCAGGGCGTAGATACCGGTGAGGAACTGACGGGCATATTCGGCGTTGACAAACACCGAGTCGATGGTCACCGTGCCTCCCGGGGCCTTTTCTATGAAAGCATTACCGAACTTTATCTCGTCGGTACACGACACGAGCGACGTTGCGGCCATCGTCAGTGTCAGTGCTCCAATTGAAAGTTTATGATGTAGTCTCATTGTTTATACCTTATTATATTATTAGAATCCAATCTTCAGGCTTGCTGTGTAAGTGCGCTGCAAAGGATAAGAGGGCGCGTTGCTGGCGCGTGTTTCCGGGTCACCCCACAAATAAGGCGAGAAGGTGAGGAGGTTGTAGCCGCTCAAGGCGAGCTGCAACTGGTTCATTCCCAGTTTCTTCATCAGCGGGAAGTGGAAGTCGTAGGCCAGCTGCACGGTCTTCAGGCGGAAATACTTGGAGTCTTTCTCGTAAAGGTCTGAACCGGCATAGTTCTGGTCGGCGTTAAGCCAGGTGGCGCGAGGATATTCTGAATCCTGCGAGGGATTGTCCTTTGTCCATGTGTGCTCCAGGTGATACTTCAGCAGTCCGCCGTAGTTGGTGTTGCCGGCAGCGGTGAAGGGACGGCGGAACACGTCGCTGATGACGCGGCTCACGTTCCATGCGCCGTTCATCTGCGCGTTGAACGAGAGGCCTTTCCATGTGAAGCCGAGTGTAAGACCGGCAATGTAGCGTGGGTCGTCGGTAAAGCCGGTGCCCACCACCATGTCGTTGCCGTCCACCTTTCCGTCCTTGTCCATGTCCACATAGACGGCGTCGCCGTATTCCAGTTTCCCCACGAACTGTTCGGGGAAGTCGGTGCCGAATTCTGCCTTGTAGTCGGCCTCGGCGCCTTCATAATAGTATTTCCAGAAGATGTACTGCGAGCGCGAGCCGATGCGGTGGCCGCGGGTGTACATATAGTCGTTCTTCTGCTGTGCCTGGCGGTTCACGATGATTTCGTTGTCGTTGTTCGACAGGTTGAGCTTTGCCCAGTAGCGGAAGTCCTGGCCTATTTTGTCGTTCCAGTTCACCGACAGTTCCCATCCCCAGCTGTCCACTTCACCGAAGTTGGTGTAAGGCACGTCGAAGCCGAGGTATCCGGGCACGGTGCCGTCTTTCCAGAGAATGTCCTTTCGGTGCTCACGATAATAGTCGAACGTGGTCTTCAGTCGGTCGTCAAGGAAGTAGATGTCCACGCCATAGTCCTGCTTGAAGGCTTTCTCCCAGGTCACGTCGGGATAGTTCTTGGCAGCCTCCACGGCGCCTTTCGATGTGGTGCCGTTCTCAATGCCGAAGTTGTAGCCGAAGGCACCCGAGTCCATGCCGGTTCTCTCGAGCAGTGCGCTCTGGTTGACGTTGTAGGGGTCGGCCAGGAACATGAAGCGGTTGCCGCCCACCTTGTCGTTACCGACGAGTCCCCATGAGGCACGCCATTTCAAGAAGCTCACAATCTTTTTCAGGGGCTTCCAGAAGCTCTCGTCGCTCATCACCCATCCCACGGATCCGGCGGGGAATTTACCAAAGCGCTTGCCCGGTGCGAAGTTCTCCGAACCGTTGTAGCCGAAGTTCACCTCGGCCATGTAGCGGTTGTTCCAGTCGTAGGTGACACGTCCCACAAATCCCACGTAGGTGCGCGGAATGTCCGAATAGGTGCTGCCGCCGTAGTAGTATTCCTTGCTCTGGTTGTAAAGGGCCAGGGCTGTCACGGTGTGCTTGCCAAACGAGCGGTTGTAGTTGAGCGAACCCTCGGCATACCAGTCGCGGCCCTTGCCGTAACCATAGGCGTAGGTGGGTCCCACGTCGTCGCCGATTTTGCGGAACTGCATGGGCTGGGTGAGGGTGCGTATCTGCTTGTTGCCGTCGGCGTCGATGTATTCCTCGGTGATGGGATTGCCCTCGTCGTCGAGCTGTGCCAGCACCACGGGGTTATAGGTGGCCGCGCCACTGCCGGCGGTGATGGTCTTCGTAACGCCGAAGGAGCTGTTGTAGGAGCCTTTCAGCTTCAGCGACAGGCCCTTGGTGACAAAGTCGAGCTTCTGGTCCAGGATGAGGTCGAGCGACAACTTGTTGTTGTTCTGCAGGATGGCACCGGGGTTGTAGGAATAATAGGTCATGGGGGTGTCGCCGAGGAAAGGCAGCACCAGGCCGTCCATGTTGTTCGAACCCTCAATGGTGTTCACGATGTAGCGGCCGTCAACGAATCCGGGGCTGCAGAACGGCGTGCTCTGGTAGATGGCCTTGATCATGCCGCCGGCGCCCTGGCCGGTGCGGGGTTTCGACGAGTCGTCCACCTTACCGGCGATGTTGAAGCTCAACAGAGTGTTCTTGGTGACGTTGATGTCGAGGTTCGAACGATAGTTGAAGCGCTGGTAGCGGTAGTCGTAGTGGAAGTCGCGGTCGCCGAACTCCTTGAAGATACCGTCTTGTGTGAACATACCTGCGCTGATGAAGTACTTCACGCGGTTGTTGCCGCCGCTGATGTTCACGTTGTGCTGCGTCTGCAAGGTAACATCTTTCATGATGTACTCGTCCCATTTCATGCTGGGGAAGCGGATGGGGTCGGTGCCGTTGTCGAACATGCTGATGACGGCATCGGTAAAGGCTGCTTCGCGGCCGTCGTTGGCCAGCATCTGGTTGTAGAAGCGGGCATACTCCGACGAGGTGACCTGCTCAACCATCTTTGTCGGCGTGAGTGCCGAGAACGAAGTGTTGACCGAAATCTTTGCCTTTCCCTCGGCACCGCGCTTTGTGGTGATGAGCACCACGCCGTTGGCACCGCGCACACCGAACACTGCCGTTGCCGAAGCGTCTTTCAGTACGGTGATGCTCTCAATTTCGTTCGGGTCGATGTCCCACATCTCGCGCTCCACGCCGTCCACCTGGATGAGCGGTGATGAGTCCACCCACGTGGCCTGGCCGCGCACAAAGATGCTGGCGGCGTCGCTGCCCGGCTCACCGGAATACTGCACGGTGGTAACGCCCGAGAGCTGACCGGCAAGCACGTTGTTGACCGACGACACGGGGGTGCGCACCAGGTCTTCGCTCTTCACCGAAGACAGGGCTCCCGTCACCGTCACTTTCTTCTGTACACCGTAGGCCACCACTTCCACGCCTTGCAGCGACACGGCATCGCTCTTGAGAACCACGCGCATGCCGTTTTTCGCCACGACGACCTCTGTCTGGTAGCCCACGTACGAAATCTGTAGCTTCTGACCGGCCTTGCACTTAATCTGGAAATTACCGTCAAAGTCGGTCACCGTTCCTTGGGAGGCATTGCCGCCAACGACAATCACCGTTGCTCCTATGACTGTCTCGCCGGTTTCGTCAACCACGGTACCGCTGATGACGTCCGACTGCAGAACATCCTGCGGCGCGGCATAACCCACGCTCACGCCCCCCACCGGGGAAAACGTGAGGGCCAGGGCCAAGGCTGTTGCCGATAGGAGCATCCCTCTGTTAAACTGTTTGTAATTCATTTGAGATATTTAATTGATTTGTTAAAATGCAATTTCTATATTATTGACTTTGGAAATATTAAAGGAGTTCAGGAGCTAAAATGCTTTTAATGATGAATTCTTAGTTATGAATTATGATTATCTGCGGCAGCCTTTTTCTCCTTTTCAATTTTTAATGGAGTTTAGAAATTTAGGAGTTTAGTAGTTTAGGAGTTTAGACGTTACTGATGGCGGCAGCAAATTTTTCACTCTTCACTTTCCCCTTTTCCCTTTCCTCCCCCCCTTCGGGGGGATTAGAGGGGGGCTCCCCACTCTTCATTTTTCACTCTTCACTCTTCACTTGAATATTAACCTTCTCCACCACGGTGTTTTCAATGAGCGAGGCATCGAATGCCCCCGCCTCGTCCACCACGTCGCAGTTGGCGAAACGAAAGTCGGTGAGGCGGTATTTGTCCGATTTCCCCACGTCGAAGAAATTCTTGCTTGTCACCCGTATGCCGCTCAGCGTGATGTTGTTGCACTGCGACAGGGGCATGTCCTTGCGGTCCTCGGGCTTGAAGAACTGCGTCCATGGCCTCACTACGAGGAAACTGCCGCAAGAGCCCGTGAAGTCTTCCACCGTCACATATTCATAATGTTGCGGCGTGTCGGGGCGCATCTTCAGCCATAGCACGCGGTTGGCATCCTCTGCATGGCAGCGGCGCAAGATGATGTTGCGGTCGTGGAGCGACTCACTGCCCAGCGTCAGGCACCCGTGAACCTTTCCGTAGGTGCAGTCCTCAATGATGACGTTGTAGTTCGGACCGTTGTTCGGGTCCTGGTCGGCCCAGGTCCCCTTGCCGCCTTTCAGCACCACGGCATCGTCGTTCACATGCATGAAACACCCGTGCACCAGCACGTCGTGGCAGTAGTCAATGTCTATGGCATCGCTGCTGGGGGCACCGCGCTGCGGCTCCTCGGCAAACACGTTCTCCGTGGGCGCGTAGATATAGCATCCCAGGAAACGCACATGATGGCTGCGATAGATATGGTTGGTCCAGAAAGGACTGTTCACCAGCCGCACGTCCTGCACCGTAACGTCAGAGCAGTTGCTGATATAGGTAAGGCGCGGACGCATGGCTTCGAGATTGGTGCACTGGCGGTTGTACTGCCGGCGAATCCAAAACTCCTCCCAGTAGAGGTGTCCGTTGCCGTCGATGGTTCCCGGGCCGCTGATGGTGAACCCGTTGAGGCCGTCGGCGTTCACCAGGGCGGCGAAATACTTGATGCTCTGACCCTCCATGCGGCTGTCCATGAGCCGGAAGTCGCGGATGCGGTCGCTGCCTTTCAGCCGTCCGCCCTCAGCCACGCGCAGGTGAGTGCCCTGTCGGAAGAAGAGCGATCCGCTGAGGAAGGTGCCCCTGGGCACCACCACCACGCCGCCGCCCTCGCTGGCCGCCAAGTCTATCACGCGCTGGATGGCCGCCGTCTGCACCGTCAACGTGTCGTCGGCACGCACACCGTAGTCGGTAATCACATATTGCCGGCCCGCCATAGCCATGTCCACGCGCGTGGTATCGCTGAACCAGGCGGGGATGGGTGTGCCGTCGGGGAATGTGGGAACGGCAGACTTCTTCTTGCCCTTCGCACCCGAAGAAACGGCCACGAGGACAAGCAAAAATGCCAGAAATAGTTTTCTCATCAGGTTCTCAGTAATAGCATTATTCTGCGCACGCAATGGCAAAACAGCCTGTGCTGAAAAGCGCAGTATCAAATTTTTTGCAAAATTAACCATTATTTGCCGCAGTGTATCATAATTTTTGATTATTCACATTTGTTTTTTGGCTAAAACGCCTTTCTGCTTTGCCACGCACAGGGCGGAAAGCCACGAATTCACATGGTTTTTTCTGCCACATATTTAATTTGTGAGGGATAGCGTACCGGGTAAAAATTGATAAAAAATCTTGACAAAATCGACGTTTTTTCGAGGGTTTTGTAAGTTATTGAATTCCAACAGTTTACAAATTAGTCGTGGTTTGTCCGCAAATCTTGGGGAGAGAATTGGCAAATTTCTCCTCTCAAACTGCCAAATCTCTCCCCGAAATTTGCGGTCAAGCCTCTTGGGACGAGTGAAAATCATTGAAAAATCTTGACAAAACGAGATGTTGTTTTGCCTGGCCTTATTGTTGTCAAGAGTTTTTTGTATTTATGAACTTACGAACTCCTGAACTCCATCAACTTGAGAAAGTTGAGTCAGTAATCATAATTGTAGAGGGCGATGGTGAGGAGGGTGCACATTGCCTCGTCACCGGTGAAGTTGCGCAGGCTCTTGCCGTAGAGCCGTTCCATGTAGTCGATGGAACGGCTGCTGCGGCTGGCATCGCGGCATTTCTTCTGCAGTTCCTCTGCCGCCCATTTGAAGCATGGCCACCGGCTGCTGCCGTCGGAGCCGCAACGTGTGGTGATTTTCGTGAAGTGCTCGTCGCCGTCCACGTCGATGTCGATGGTGCAGGTGTAGGTGCCTCCGAAGATGGCGCTCAGTATGCCACCCGACTCAAAAGATGCCTTCAGAGTGACGCGGTCGCTGGAAATCTGTTTCACCTCAACGCCGTTGAACTCGCTGGCGTTGGGGTGGGTGTAGTAGAAGAAATTCTGCACATAACGTTCGGTGAAGAAGCTTCTTAGTTTCCGGGTGCTTTGTGCCGGTGCTGTCAAGGTTGTTGTGAGCAGCAGGGCGAAGATTATTAGTTTCATATAAAAGGTGAAAAGTTGAAAAGGTGAAAAAATGAAATAGGCTGTCGCCATCAGTAACGTCTGAACTCCTGAACTCCTGAACTACAAAAGCGAAGAGTGCCATTTATAGGAGGTGAAAGGCCGGGGTTATTTTTCCAGCCATTTCTTTCCTTTGCTGATGTTCAGCCCCTTGTGGGAGGCGGGGTGGCGACGGCCGCCGGTGTCGTAAATAGGTTCGGCGGGCATGGCTGTCGGCAAGTGGTGAACGGCGGTGGTGTTGGGGAGGGCGGCAAAATGGAAGGTCCGCGTCATGGTGTTTCCCGTTTGCCGGTCCTTGATGGTGATGCGAATGGGGTAGAGGCCCTGCCACAAGGCGCTGGCGGTGACGACGGTGCCGTTGAAGGTGGTGGTGAAGCCGTTGCGGAACTGGTCGTAGTCCACCACGGTGAAGTCGCCGTAGCCCCTGAAATAGGGTTTCAGGTCGAAGGAGTGGTTTTCGCCCACGGTCATGGTGAAATTGGGTGCGGCCATCCAGTTGAGATAGTCCTCCAGGTCGGTGTAGGTGTTGCCGTCGTGGTCGTCGTTGTTGTTGGGCACGTCGGGGTCGGTCTGTGCCAGCTGCTCATACCAGTTGGGGATGCCGTCCTGGTCGGTGTCCCACAATGCGTTGCGGCTCTCCTCGGTGATGTCGAGTCCCTGGAAGCCCTCGGCATCGCTCTCGCGGTCGGGCAGTCCTTTCTTCTTGGTGTAGTAGCCTGTAGTTGAGGTCGTTCCGCTGAGCGTCTCGCTGATGATGCGCTCGTCGTGGTTGACCAATGATGGCATGTTGCAGCCCACGTCGGAGAGCACGTCCTGCCGGGCCTCGCGTGCCGTCTGCACGGTGGCGTAGGAGGGGAAGAAGGGTTGCTGGCTCCAGGGTTCCCAGTCGAGCACCTGGCTGTTCGACAGTTCGTATTTATAGGTTACGCCCAGCTGGTCCTCCGTTTGAGTGCCGTTCAGTTCCTCCCGGATGTTTCCGCTGACGAAGGCGCTCTGCGTGCCTTTTCCCACGCCCTCGAACTGGTGGCGGAGCAGGAAGTTCTGCGTGGTGGCGGGACCTTTCTTGTAGTAGTTGTTGACGAAGTTCAGCTGGTGTGTGCCGCCGTCGGTGGCCCTGCTGCCCCAGTTGTAAACCACGTTGTTGAACACGTCGTGGTGGCCGTCGTAGAATCCGGCGCCGTCGAGTCCTCCCGACAGGCTCCAGTTCCTGCCCTCGCAATGCGCGAGCAGGTTGTGGTGGTAGGAGCCGCAGAGGCTTCCCATTTCACCTCCGCCGATGGTTGCGGCATATCCGTGCCTGACGAGTTGCCCTTCTTCGGCATAGTGGCTGTGGCCGGCGTAGTTGAGTGCCTCGCTGATGATGGTGCGCTGCAGGGTGATGTTCTTTGCGTTGCGGCTTGAGAAGCCCTCGTCGATGGTCCAGGCGATGGAGCAGTGGTCCATGATGGCGTGGTCGTTGCCCGCCATGCCCATGCCGTCGCTGGTGGCGGGGTTGGGAGACGCGCCGTCCCAGGTGTCGCCGCCGCCGAGGAAGAGTCGCATGAAGCGCGTGATGCCGTCGCTCTGCATGCCGAAGGCCTTGCCGCGCAGGAGGATGCCGCGGCCGGGGGCCGTCTGTCCGGCAACGGTGACGAACTTGTCGGAGATGACCAGGCGGTTGTTGAGCGTGATGATGCCGGCCACATCGAACACGATGGTGCGTGGTCCGCGAACATTCTCAATGCCGTAGCGGAGCGTTCCCGGAGTGGAGGAGTCGTCGAGCGAGGTGACATGATAGACCGTTCCCCCGCGTCCGCCAATGGCGAAGCGCCCGTAGCCCTCGGCTCCGGGGAAGGCGAGGCGCCGCGGCTGGAAGGTCATAACGCGGCCTTTGTGCACGGTGCCGTCGGCCTCCACCTCGTCAACGCGCCACCAGTAGCGTTTCAATGGCGAGAGTCCACTGGCGGTGTAAACTGGTTGGCTGCCCTCGTACTGGAAGGTGGTGGCGGTGGCCACGGCCAGAGAGTCGGTGCCCAGTGCCAGACGGTGGCTGACGGCGACGGCGGCCGGCGTCCAGCTGAAGGTGACGTTGCCGTCTTCGGCCTCGGCGTGCAGGTCGTGGTTCTCGGGCTTGGGGTCCAAGATGCCGAAGGGCGTCTGGTCAAATTCCAGGGCGTTGAGCGTGATGCTGGTGGTTTTATAGGAGGCACCGGGAAGTGGGGTGGTGGAGTAGGTGATGACCACGGGCACACCCTCGGTGACATTGAATTCCACGAATGACATTCCTGCGTCGGCCATCTTGAAATTGTCGGAGTGGGCCGAGTAGTGTACGCCTGTCAGCACCACGGTACCGTCAACCTCCACTTGAATGTCGGGCAGCACGGCGCCCTTGTCCTTGTTGTGGTGGTAGGCGGTGACGGAGTGGTGGCCGGCCGCCATGCCCTCGATGGTGAGTGTGATACTGGTGGGGCCGTCGGTCACCTCGGGCGTGTTGTTGTTGCTGTCGAGGCCCAGCGCCATCACGCCGTCGCCCATGAGCCGGAGTCCCGCCGTGACGGCCTGCTTGTTCCATTGTGAACGCAGGGTCTGGGCGTTGCCGCCGGCGGTCACGGTGAGCGTGGTGCCGTCGGGGAGGGTCTTGCTGTCGCTCGGCACGGTGCCGATGGGCCAGGCAATGTAGTTGGGCTCGGTAACGTCGTTGCGGTTGATGAAGTCGAAGTCGATGTTCTGTGCCAACGATGTCTGCGCAATGAGCAGGCTGGCAAGAAGTAGAGGTTTCAAATGGTTGTTCATGTTTTAGCAGAATGTTGAAAAATGGTTGTAAGCAGTGTGTTTTTAAGAGTGGAAAAAGAAATCGGGATAATAAGACCCGGCCCGCTAATGGCGCCTCGGGTTCTTATTATCCCAATGTCTTTGAAGGTGGTTATTTCTTCTTGTTCTTTACCACGACCTTTCGTCCGTTGTAGATATACACGCCGGGCTGTGCGGGGCGCTTGTCGCCGATGCGCGTTCCCATGAGCGTGTACCAGATGCCGGGCGACATGGTGTCCGTGGTGCCTATGCCCGTGGCAATGCCAGCATAGGGCAGCTCGATGACGTAGGGCTCCCATGGTGTTCCCAGGTTGGCGTCGGCGGCGAAGAAGAGGCTGTTGTCGATGACCACCTCCTGGTCGTTCAGGCATGTGCGGATGTCCATGGACTGTCCGGCTCCCTGTCCGGCGATAATGAGGTAGTAGAGGCCGTTGCTGGCGCGTGCTGCTGCGCGGCATTCGTCGGCAATGAAGGCGGCCACCTCGCAGGTGTCGACCACGTTTCCTTCAGAAAGGAGCTTGACAACCATTGTCATGTTGTCGGGATACATGCCGGCATCTACCGGCTTGAAGATGAAGGGCAGGGGCGCGGCGCCGTGGCGCGGTGTGGTGGCGGCGACGTGCCTTGGCGACGACGGGTTGAAGGCCGGGAAGGTGAACTGCTTGCTCTCGCCGGCGGTGCTGTAGTAGAGGTATGCCTTGGTGCTTTCCAGCACGCGCAGGTTGCCCTCCCATCCGTCCACGCCGTAGTAGGCCACGCCGGTCTGCGACTTGATGCGGTCGCCCACTTGCGGGTTGACACCAGCGAGGGCTTCTGCCAGCGACATGCTGACGGTGGGCGTATAGGGCATCCAGTTCCAGCCGTCGTTGATGACCACAGGCGATTCGCTGAGCGTCAGCTGCCGTCCGATGACGGAAATCGTTTCGGGCAGCGGCTTGCTGTTGTCGCCGGGCGTGAGTTGCAGCTTGTACATGGTGTTGCCCTCAATGCTGCTGAGCGTGCCGCTCCAGTCGGTGCCGTTGGAGTAGGCCACGCCGTTGGTCTTGCCCTTGATGAGTGCCTGCCAGGTGTTGAGTTGGCTGAACACGGCTGCCGGAGACTTATCGACGGGCTCCACGCCGAACGAAATCCAGTTCCATCCGCTCTTTATGGCAACGGTTTGTTCCACGTTGTCGCTTCTTGTCCAGATGACGGGTGCGGAGTAGCTGCCGATCATGCCGTTTGTTTCAAAGTGGATGGTGTCGGCGGCGGTGCTTCCCGGCAAAATGGCGTTGACGTTGGAATAGGCCACGCCGTTGGAGGCGTCCCAGATGCGGAATGACAGCGGTTGTCCTTCGTCGCGCATCTCCAGTTTGCCGTTCACTATTTCTGCCGTTGTGCCGTAGATGGTCATGTTGACGTATGTGGCACCGCGCACCACCTCGGGAGCAGCAATGCCGCGGCACTCACCGTCGATGAACGCTGCCACGCGGCTTTCGCTGTTTTCCATCAAGATGCCCTTGACATACACCTGTCCGGTGATGTTCATGCTCTGGTCATATTTGGCAAGGTCCACGGTCCAGTCGGGCATTTCTCCCCTCACCTTCATCACGATGCGCAGAGGTTCAATGATTTCGTTGTTGCCCATCAGGCCGATGGTGACGTCGTAGTTGCCCACACGTGCCATGGGGTCAACGCGGAAGCGCAGGGTCTTTGTGGTGAGCGGCTGCATTTCGTCGTCGCTGCTGCTGCCGTCGAGCGAAAGCCACTGCGGCATGTTGCACAGGGAATAGTACTCGGTGAAGCCTCCCTTGTTGGTGATGGTGACATCGAAGGTGGCATCGTCGCCGTACATCTTATAAACACATACGCTGTCCTTGTCCCATTTCAGGGTGTTCTGCTGCACGTAGGCCGTCCACTTGATGGGCTGCGACGTGTTGCCGTGGGTGTCGAAAATCTTGTCGAGGGTGATGTTAAGCGTGGTTCCCTCAATGTCGCGGAGGGAGGTGCCGGCATCGGTTCTCAGGTTGATGACCACTTTCCGCTCAGAGGCCACGGGAGTGGCAATGAGGTGCTGCTCGGCGGCTGGGGACTTCAGCGGCGGCGCAATGTTGGAATTATAAGTGGTGGTGTTGCCTTTGATCAATTCTCCCGAAACGCCCGGTGCCATGTTCTCAAGGGTGGACAGCGTGGTTTCCACGCCATTCTGCATGGTTTTGTGCTCGAAGGGGAAGTACACGGCGAGACCGCGCGAATAGACGTCGGCAGTGTCGAGCGTGCAATACATGTTCTTGAGCAGTTTTTCCTGCGAGAGGTTGGCATTCCACAGGCGTATTTCGTCCATGTAGCCAATGAATCCCTTGCCTATTTTCAGCGAGTCGCCAACAATGGGTGGCACCTTGTTTTCGCTGATGACTGCCGTGCGGCGTCCGTTGTAGTAGAAGCTGGCGGCCTGTCCGCGCACCACGTTCAGGGCATAGTGGTTCCAATCGCCATAGTTGGGGAAGTCTTCATGGCTGGCCACTATCTGCGTCTCGGTGCCGTAGTCGAGCCATAGGTTCTTGTCCTTGTCGAAATGCAGGCGCAGGCGTTTTTGCCCGTTTTTGCCCGTTTCAAAGAGTGTGGCATCGTTGCTCATGCCCATGGCTCCAACTGCCATGCTGCCTTTCGCCCACAACTCTATGGCATAGCTGTCGCCGGGGCCTGTATTGGCATGCGTGATGTTGGCATGGACACCATAGAGGGAATTGATGCTGAGGCCGAAGTTCCTGTTGTCGAGCTGCCAGAAGTCGTGGGTCACGATGTCGTGCGTGTGGCGTGTGTCGGAAGCCACGGTGCCGTGGCCCTCGTTCATGGGCCAGTAGTTGGCCAGGCCGTAAACATATTTGTCCTTGGCCTTGTATTTCTCTGAGCCAGCTTCGTAAACGTCCCTGTAGATGGAATACAGGCAGAGGTCGTGGATGGCCCCCGCGAGCCCGTCGCTGTTGAGGTAGAGGTAGTTGTCGCCGTTGTAGGTGAAACTTTGCAGGGTTTCCATGGTCACCGCCTGCTTGTTGAAGAGCATGACGGAGTTGTTGTCGTATTGTGCAAGCAGCGAGAAAATCATCTGTTCTGAATCGTAGCTGAAGACGAAGTATATCCACTTGTTCTTCGGCAAAATGCTTTCGCTGGTGAAAAGTGTCCCGGCCATTTGTGCCACGGCGTGCCCTTCATCGTCGATGCCCAGCGTGAACTTGTTCTCCCCCTTGCCCTGCTGCAGGATTGTTCCTCCACGATGCCATGTGAGCCAGAAGTCGAATGAGAAGTCGCCGTTAAGGAAGATGGGGTTCACTGTGCGTGCCTCGCCCACTTCGTCTCCCAGCCGCAGGGCCACGTTGTGGTTGACGGGCTGGTCGTTGAGCTTGGCCGTGATGATGACGTTCTTGTCGGAAACGTAGGCGGGGATGATGTCTTCGTTGAACTCCACCATAAGCTGGTCGCCATACTGCAGGATGTTGTTGGCCGGCGAGGGCGTTGTGAGTGCCACTGGTCGCCGTCGGTCTTTCACCACGTTCACCTCCTTGGAGTAAGTGTAAACATAGTCACTCTCGTTGTTGTCGTAGGGTGTGGCGGTGAATGCGCGGAAGGTATAGTTGCCGTCGGGATAGGTGTTGTCGTCGTCCATGCCGAGTTTCAGCAGGATGTTGCCCGAAGGTGGCACCACGTTATACGAGGTGTTGAGCGAGTCGGCACGGTTCATCACATAATAGTGTGCCGTGCTCCACTGTTGGTTGCCTTGGTAGCGGTATTGCACTCCCAGCATCTTGAGGTTCTTGAACAGGCGGTTGAAGTCTTTCAGCTCCACCTTCAGTGTGTCGTTGCCCAGCGTGTTGAGCACCGGTTCCTCAATGGCAATGTCAATGGGCGACGAACTGGGCTTGAAGTGTACGTCGAGATGGCAGACGTCGTGTATTTTCAACGGCTGATACTGCGAAGAATACCAAAATTCCAAGCCTGTATGGTCGAGAATGCTCTGGTCGGTTTGTCTCACTGTCAGCGTCTTGACCACCGTTTCGCCAGCTCTGACGAAGATGCTCCTGCCGCTGGCGGGTGCGCCGTCCATGAACACTTCCAGCCCTCCGGGGTTGGAGCCTTCTTGTAATGAGAGGTTGTAGGAGAAGTCAAAATCAGTGTTGACGTTTGACGTATTGCCGAAATAGAGCTTGAATTCAGCAGCGGTGCCCGCGGGCACGTCGGTGATGACGGCGCTTTTCGCCGCCACCTGGTCGCCCACGGCGATGCCTATTTGCGGCTGTTCCATCTGCATGGTGGCATTCGAGAGCACATGTTGTCCCTTTTCATACCATTTGGTTCTCTCCTCACCGTGGTAGGGGTTGTAGGTTTGTCCTCCGAAGACGCTGAAGATGTCGCCGTATCCTGAGGGGCTCTCATAGATGTCCACCGAGAAGTCGGTGCCCTTGTTGCCGTCGCTGAAGGAATATTCAAACTCGGCATAGTCTTTCGTGTTTTCGTCGTAGTCGCTTTCATCCCACGAATAGGCCCATCCGTTCTCGGTGTCCAAGTCGAGGCTCACCTCCAGCTTGGCCCCGCCTCCTTCGGCCGCTTGCCCCAGACCGCCTTTGATGATAACTCCGAGTTTGTGGTTGTAGGAGTGTTTGGTCTGCGAGGTGGTGTCGTTGTGATTGGAATAGGTATATCCCACGCCGCCGTCGAAGGAAATGTTCTTTTTCCAGAACAACGCTTTGTTTTTAAGGGCTGTTACCTTGTCATATTCGTTTGCAGAGAGCACCCGTTTCCAACTCTTCACCTGGTTGTAGTACCACATCACCTCGTCGGTGGCACCTTTCTTTTTATTCCAGTCCCAGTTTGTAGGCAACTTCATGATGTAAGTGGAGTCCTTGCCGAGCTCGGGGTCGTCTTCGTTGAGCCAAGTGACGTAGATGACATCGGGCGTGTCGTTGACGTATGCCTCCGCTTCCTCCTGAGTGCTGAAGTGCGTCAATGATTCTTTTATCAATTCCTCCCATTTAGGAATCATCACCGTTTCCAGCTCGTAGGCCGAGTACATGAATGTTGTCCTGATGCTGTCGCCAAGGCTCAGTGCGTCTTTCTGCGTGAGCACAAAATCGGCCTGCGGGTTTTCCCTGAACAGTCCCACCCTGCGGCAGTCGCCCACGAGCAGGTTGGTGGAAGCGCCTATGAAGACGTCTCCCTTGGAGCCCACATAGTCCTTGGTGGTGCCTGTTGAGACGTTTTCGGTGGCCGTGATGGTCCATGTCTCGTTCTTGCTGAATCCCCGTTGCACGTTGTAGTGGAATCCTCCGCCGCCCTTGACGATTGTTGAAGCTTTTGCTCCCACTGCCAGTCCGAGTCCGAGGAATGTTTCCACTCCCACGCCGGCATTGACGCTGGCCACGATTTTCTCGTCGCCATAGAAGGCGTGGGCGGAGTTAGACATTTTCGTCTTTGTACTTCCCCTCTTCCATGTTGTCTTCGAGGTGGCTCCCGGCGGGTCGCGCAGTATCATGGCCACCTTGTCGGGACCCAGTGTGACGAAGTTGTTGCCTGTTGGCAGGCTGCCGAAGACGATGGCCTTGAGGTCGTCCCACAGATATGTGCGTCCGTTGCGTTCAAACACCATGTGCATGCTCCTGGTATATGGCTGCACAAGGTTGGGCAGTCCCACGCCCCATTTGTAGGAGGCGTTGCCGTTGGCGTCGAGAATGAGCTGGTTGCTCTGCAGGTCCACGATGTCGCCGGGTTCCAGTCCCAGTTCCCCGGGGTCGGTGACGTCGCACACCACCTTCTGGTCGTCGCTCATCTCGTTGACAACGGTGATGATCTGCGCTTTCAGCGGCACATGGTCTTCCACTGCCGGCGACGTGTCGTGGTTGATGTATGTTTCGTAGCCGCTTATCTGGAATCTCACGCTGTCGCCCATGTTGTAGATGGGATAGTTGTATTTGTAGTTGATGGTGTTGTCGTCTCCCACCGTATAGATTCCCGTGATGTCTGTTTTCCCGAATTCGTCCTCATACTCCATCAGGTCTTTCAGTCCGAAGGCTCCGTTGTTGTTGCCTTTTTGCGTCACATACAGCTTCGGCTCTGCATAGTAGGTCCTGATGAGTTTCGAGGTGTACTTAAAGTAGTTCATGATGCTGTCGCCGCCGGCCACCTCCTGTTTCAGCGAGTCGGTCTGTTCGTTGGCCAGGTTGGTGAGGTCCACTTCCGGCAGGTTGCTGAACCTGATGTCGGAGTTGGTGTCGATGGTGATGTCTTTCACCACGTATTTCAATGGCGGCAGCAGTGCTGAGAACTCACCTGTTGCGGGGTCTGTCTTGATGAAAATGAATTTCGACTGGTCGTTTGCCCCTGCGTAGGCGGTGCTGTTGATGGCCGTGGTGTCGCTTTCGAAGGTGCGCTGCGTGCTGCTGTCGGTGATGTAGTCGCTCAGGCAGTTCAGGCTCAGCGACTCGTTGTTGAGCCCCAGTTTCAGCGTTGCCTTGCCGATGTTGTTCTTCGAAGCCGCGAATCCCACGGGAATGGTGTCGTTGACCTCGCCGCCTGCTATGCGTCCCGCGAAGTTCACGAGCGTGGAGTCCGAGAAGTCATATTGCACGGCGCGGTTGAAGTCATATTTCCCCACATGTGGGAACCGTCCGCCGTTGACCATGGTGTGGTTGGCGAGCTTTGCCGTTACGAAGTGCTCTCCTATGGGCACCGAGATGTTGTACCGTCCGTTGGCATCGGTCACGGCCACTTCTCCGCCTTTTGTCACCAGCTCACCGTCGATAAAGAATTGAATGCCTACTGCCGGCACGTTGGTCCCTGCGTAGTAAATCTTTCCCGTCATGGGGAACGACGAGGCGTCCTCGAAGTCCACGTTGTTGGCCGTCAGGCTGGTTGGCGACACGAACAGCGAGCGGTTGGCGGGGTTGAAGGCGTGAATGCCCAGCTCGGGCACTATCTTGTAGTTGGTGCCACCCTGGTTGAACGGAATGCCCCTCACGATGTAGTCGCCGTCGCTGTCGGTCATGCCATAGAGGCTCAGCTGTGCGGGTGTTTGTATGGATGGCGTGGCGTTGATGCCCACCACGGCGTGGTTCTCGTTGTAGATGCCGTCCTGTCGCGAGCAGTCGAAGGCGTAGCTGCCGACGTTCATCCCCTCGTCGAGCGGCCAGTAGAGCATCAGCTCGTCTTCCGTGCCGCCCAATATCCTTGTGTAGTTGTTTTCAATGTCGCGTTCGGTGAGCGCACGTTTCCATAGCCTGATGTCGTCCACATATCCGTTGAAGGGCTGCTCGGCAATGGTATTGCTGCCGCCCACGGAGAAGGTGGGTTTTTCCTTACCCTTCAGGCTGGGCTGCCAGGTGTTATTTACGAAGATGGAGTCGCTCTTCAGCGTGTCTGTTCCCACGTAGAATTTCAGCTGGCTGTTGCTCGGAGTGTATATCACCGTCAGGTGGCTGAAGGTGCCGTCAGGCAGGGTGAGGTCGGGAAATTCCCGCTTCCTGTTCGACCTGTTCAGCTCTGTTATGCAGAGGTGTCCGTTTTTCACGCCCGCCTCAATGAAGTTCGACAGGCTGAAGATGTTGGTCTCCTCCTCGCTTTGGAAGGTGGAGGGCATCACCCACATCTGTATGGTCAGCGGGTTGGATGATTTCAGCACGTTGACATATTTTGCCGAGTCGGCCTCCCATGCCAGTCCTGTGCCGTGGCCCTCTATGCGCCTTGAGAGGAACTGCTCAATGTTCTCCTGGTCGTCGCCAGTAGATTTCACGAGCCTCACCTTCACCCCCTGCACCGATGTGCCGGTGCCGTAGCTGATGTGCCCGGTAATGGTTCCCCTGGCCTGCGAGAATCCCGGCGACACCTTCCTGTCGGTCTGTATGACCTGTTCGGCACATTTGTCGCCGAAGGCCACCACCGAGTATTCGTAGTATGTTCCAGCCAGCGGCCTGGTGTCCACGAAGGTGTATTCGCTGGCCGTTCCCCTGGCCTGTCCTATCTCCGTCCAGCTGTCGTCGCCCGTTTCTCCCACCGGCCTGCGCTGTATGGAGAATTGTGTCTCGTCGGTGCCTCGCTGCACCACCGTCCATTTCACGATCACCGAGCTCTCCTCCGTGCCCTTGGTGGCCGTCACGGTGCCGATTTTCGTTCCCGACGGCAGGTTCGACGTGAACACTTCCGACTGGAACTCCTTTCCCAGGCAGTTCACCACCACGCGGTAGTCGAAGAAGTCGCAGGGCGACGTAATGCCGTCGGTGTCTATATAGGAAGCCGTGCTGGCGTTGGGGTCCACGGGAATGCGTGTCAGCTGTTGCCACGACGTGTCGCCGAAGCGTTTGTCGAGACGGAATTCCAGCCCGTCACCCTTGATATTGTATTCCCACACCAGCTTGATGCCCGATTCCTCGGTGCGGTCCTGCCATAACCTTATATATACTACGCGGTTGGTGTTCATCTCCTGTTCGGCGCACAGCCACGGGCAGTCGAAGGTCTCCACGCCACCCTCGGCCATGGCGTCGGGCATGAACACCACGCGGTAGGTGTATGTACGGTCGTAGTAGGGCAGGTCGTTGTCTTCCATCATCAGGTTCTTGCTTCCCCTCATGCTTCCCACGGTCACCCTCTCTCCCGTTTCGTTGTCGGTGCGCAGCACGTACCATGTGCCGGCGTGGTCGTTCATCACGGAGAACATGTGCCCGTTGGTCTCTATAGAGCCCTTGTTGGGTTCTATGTCCCACGTCACCATTGCTTTCTTTTCCCACTGGTCATATTCCACCATCACGTTTTGCGGAACATAGTATTTCCCGATGGTTTGGTAGAATAGCGGGTTGTCCCATTGCTTGAAGATGTCGGGAATGTTTCCCCAGTCTTCCGCCGATGCCGTTTGGTGTCCTATGTCGTGAAGCACCATCCCCCTGCCGGGTTTCACCTGCGGATGGTCTATATAGAACGTCATGTTGCACCAGTTGCCCTGCGTCTGGGTGATGGTGGGCTGGCAGTCGCGGCTGTCGAAGCTGAGTGAGAAGTCATGGCCCGTCACCTCAACGGTGTAATGGGGGTTGATGGCCTGTGCGGGAACATCCTTTGCCGTTGCCTTCAGCCGCCCGTCGCGCGTCCAGCTATATTCCAGTTTCGGCATGTCGCTGTACACGGTCATCAGGTTGAGCATTTGGTCTTTGGTATATGTGAAACTCCCCCAGAATTGTCCGTCGCAGGTCAGGCTGTTGTTGATGGTGACGCTCTCCAGCCTTTTGTTGAGCAATTCGTGCGAGGGCAGCAGCACAAGTGATATCTTCCCGTCGATGCCCACATACTGCATATTGGGAATCAGCGCATAGATATATCTGTTGTCGATGTTGCTGAAGGAAATCGCGCCGCCGCTGACGGTGTAGTTGAGCACCGTGATGCTGGGGCCGTTCTCCACCTTCACGTTCACCGAGCCATTCACGTTGCTCTGTGCCAGCCGCGACATGCTGGAGGCAATCGCCATCGGCAGCACCCTCAGCGTGAACTGCCAGTAGTTCTGGCCGTAGAGGTTGAAGAAATTCTTGTTGGTGTAGAACAAGCTGATGTCGTTATAGGTGAACTTCGTTCCCTGTGGCCGGAAACTCTCGTTCATCTCGAATGACACATGGTAGGCGCCGTCGCCGTCTTCATTTTCCATCTCCACGTGTTGTGTGGAAAAGGCGGGGATGACGAATGTCGCCAGCAGCACAATGAGACAAAAAACCTTTTTCATTTTCTCACAATATTATAATAATAATCGTTAATCACACCCATCTTCCCCCCAAGGGGCCTTGGGAAGCCTTTAGCCCGCCCATCTTCCCCCCAAGGGGGGATGAGAGGGGGGCCTCACCTTTCCTCCCCCCTTTGGGGGGATTAGAGGGGGCTCTTGGGGCTTTTTTGCTCCTTTAGGCTGCAAAAATACAAAAAAAAGGAAAAACTTCCAAAAAAAACACCAACTATTGAACAACTATTCCGCGGTGTAGGCACACAATATAATATAAACAGGCTTACAATGCCTGCCATCGGTTACAGGTTACATTCTTTTCGCACCTCACTCATTCCCCCATTCTTCATTTCAAATTCCCCCCTCCGTTTTGTCAAGATTTTTCAAAGATTTTTGGACACTCCAAGAGGCTTGACGGCAAATACCAGGGAGAAAATTGGCAGTTTGAGAGGAGAGATTTGGCAAATCTCTCACCGAAATTTGCGGTCAAACTTTGGGGAATTTATAACCGCTTGAAATTCAACAGCTTACGAAAATGGCTCAAAAGCGCCCTGTTTTGTCAAATGTTTTTACCGTTTTTTACCTTTCCCGCTATCCTTTTCTTGTTAATGCGAATTGCCCGGGAAAAATAAAATTGGGGGATTTATGGGTACATATTTTATATATGGGCGTCATATAAAATAGGGATGGCCCCCTCATGTCCCCCCCCTTGGGGGAAGATGTGCGGGGGAAGGGAGGGAAAAAATGAAAATTGAAAAAGTGAAAAACTATATATTTATGAAGAAACTGATTTTTTTGACCGCCTTGTTAGCTGTTATATGCTGCGAGGCGGTGGCCCAGCGGCATACGGACCGCCTGGGCCGTGGCCTGGTGGTGGTGCCCACGGGCAGCACCGACGGCAGCACGTCGAACCTGGTGTCGTGGCGCCGTCTGGCCGGCGAGTACTACGACACGAAGTATAACCTGTATCGCGACGGCAATATCATTGCGCGCAACCTGACGAAGACGAGCTACGACGACACGTCGAACGGCCTGCCCTCGTCGTCGTATGAGGTGGCGCCGGTGGTGCGCGGAGTGGAGGGCGACGCGTGCGACCCCGTGACCGCCTGGATGCAGTATGTGTATAAGTACAACGTGCGCTGCCCCACCGGTTTCCTGGACATTGAGCTGGCGGAGGTTCGCGACCGCGACAACCGCTTGGTGACCACGGACTATGAGCCGAACGATGCGGAGATGGCCGACCTCGACGGCGACGGCGAGCTGGAGATTATCGTGAAGCGCCTGAACACCGCCGATGCCGGCGGCTACGACACGGGGCGCACCGACAGCTCCGGCAAGCCCATCTGGCACATCTACCCCGCGACGTCGCGCGCCTTCGTCATCTTCGACGCCTATAAGGTGAACTGGCAGACGGGGGCGGCCACGCTGCTGTGGCGCATTGACTGCGGGCCCAACATGGTGAGCCTGAACAGCACGGAGGTGAACCTCATAGCCTACGACTGGGACGAGGACGGCAAGGCAGAGGTGGTGGTGCGCGGTGCCGACGACATGATCATCCACGCCAGCGACGGCACCAAGCAGACCATTGGCGTAGCGGGTTATAACTTCCGCAGCAGTCCGCATTTCAGCCATGAAAGCGGCGGGCAGTACGCCTGGACGCACTTCGGCCGTGAATATCTTGTCTATATAAACGGCCAGACGGGAAAGACCTACCAGGTGACGGACTTCCCCCTGCCGCGCCTGGAGCGGTCGGAGTGGGCCTCGCTGACGGTGTCGGTGCCCTATAACGACTATGTGGCGCTGGCCAACGCCGGCTACGGCAACTACTTCACGAAGAACACCGGCGTGCTGACCAAGGCGTGGGGCGACAACTACGGGCACCGCTCGAGCAAATACTTCATGGGCGCTCCCTGCCTCGACGGGCGCAGGGCCTACCTGTTCCTGGCCCGCGGCATCTACACCCGCCACAAGATGATAGCGATGAAGCTCGGACAAAACCACCAGTGGGAGGAGCAGTGGACATGGTCGTGCAACAACAGCAACAGCCCCTGGTACGGCAACGGGTACCACAACTTCGTGGTGGCCGACGTTGACGAGGACGGTCGCGACGAAATCGTCTATGGGTCGATGGTCATCGACGACAACGGCAAAGGGCTCTCCACCACGGGCTATGAGCACGGCGACGCGCAGCATGTGGGCGACTTCGACCCCTGGCGAAAGGGGCTGGAGTTCTTCGGATGCCTGGAAGACGGGCCTTACTACGGCTGCAACTACCGCGACGCCACCACCAGTGAGGTGCTCTACAAGTTCACCGCCACGGGCGACGACGGCCGCGCACTGATGGGCAACTTCAGCAACGACTATCCCGGCAGCCAGGGGCGGTCGTGGGACTCGCCCACCATCTCGTCTATCACCGCGCAGGCGCTGGGCGACGTGACCATTCAGCAGGCCGACCTGAACGCCCGCATCTACTGGGACGGCGACCTCTGCTCGGAAATCCTCGACAGCCCGGGCACCGCCAAGGAAGCCAGCGTGGAGAAGATTGGTCCGGGAAGGCTGTTCACCTCCTCCGGCTGCAATATGAACAACGACTCGAAGAACAACCCCTGCTTCCAGGGCGACATCATCGGCGACTGGCGCGAGGAAATCGTGGTGCGCTGCGGTCATAACCTGCGCGTATATACCTCGGGCATGTCAACATCGTACAGTATGCCCTCGCTGTGGTTCGACCACCAGTACCGCCAGGCCATGGTGTGGCAGATGATGGCCTATAACCAGCCTCCGCACCTCAGCTACTTCCTCGGCGAAATGGAGAGCTACACCACGGCGCCGCCGCCACTCACCGACGAGGGGCGCGTGGAACTGGCCCTGGGCGCCACCATCGGCACCAACATGAACGGCCAGCACGTGATGGCCTGCAAGGCCGCCGACATGACCATCAACGTGGAAGAAGGTGCGGCACCCTGGGTGTTCACCGACAATGCACCGTCGTGGGTGAAGGGCAACGACATCAACGGCACCACGGGCACGAAGGTGAGGACCAACGGATCGGTGGGCGCCACCAACCTGCCCGCCATCAGTCGGGAATACTACACCCACACCGTGACCGGCGCTCCCTTCAGCGGCACCATGCACCTGAGCAAGCAGGGCGACGGCAAGCTCATACTGCCCGACGGCGTGCATACCTACAGCGGCGCCACCACCGTATGGGGAGGAATCCTGGAGTGCAACGGAAAGCTCTCCAACAGCGCGGTGGCACTGAAACGCTTCACCACCCTGAACACCTCGGGCGGAGAATTCCCCAAGGGCATCACCATGGAATATGACGCCACCATCAACATCGGCGGAAGCGAGGCAGGGAACATCGGGACGATGACCACCGGCACGCTGACCATGAACTACGGCTCGCGACTGGTGATTGACGTGAACGGCAGCGGCGACGACGAGCACGACCTGCTCAACGCCACCACCCTGGTGCTGGAAACGGCCAAGGCCACCAAGGACGTGTGGAAAAACTACGGTCCCGAGAACATCGTCCCCGTGATAGAAATCAACAGCAGCAGGCCGCTGGCATCGGGACGCTATGTCATCGGCAACGTGAACACCGTGAGGGGCGACCTGGCAAAGGTGATGATTGAGGGCAGCATGATCAACTACGGCAACGTGCAGCTCGTGTTTGAAAACCGCGTGCTCTACGTGGAGCTGGAGGGACTGCCCATGGTGCAGCCCGCCACCATCGCCGTGGCCGGCATGTCGCCCGTGGACTATGAAGGCCGCGACGACTGCTACCTGCCCGTGGTCAGCGTGGAAGCCAGCGAGACCGACGGCCAGCAGCCGCAACTCTCGGCAACGTTCACCGCCCTCGACGGCACCGTGGAGACCTTTGAGCAGCAAGGGGCACAGGAGATTTTCAGCCAGGACTATGAGAGCGTGAGCAGCCTGACGGGATGGACGAAGGGCGCCTCCGACTGCGCCATCACGCTGGGCACCGGCGACCCCGTCTATGGACAATATTTCTACCTGAACACTGCCGACAAGACGCGCTACGCCTATAAGAAGGTGAACGTTGACGTGAGCGACAGTCCCACCTACACCATAGAGTTCGACCTGGCGCTGAAAACCTCTACCAAGGAACCCATTGAGTTCTGCGTGATGAGCAAGAACGGCACCATGCCCTCGAACTATTGGGACAACTATGCCTCGATCAACAACAATGCCAACATGCTGTTCGATTTGTACGGCGAGTCGTATTCCACCTCTTACAAAGTGAACGGCACCTCGACCACCGTGACGCTGGGCGCCGAGACGTGGTATCACTACACGCTCGTGGTGGACCAGGCGGCACGCACCGTGGCATGGACCATCTCGAACGGCAGCAGCGGCACCTTCGCACTGCCCGAGGGCACCAGCACCGTCTTCGGCGGCATCTATATCGTGGCGGCACGCTATAATCCCGTGTTCAAGTTCGACAACCTCCGCATTACCGGTGCCGCGAAGGACTTCTCGACCTTCGCCTTCACCAAGCCCGGAACGCTGACGGTGACCAGCAGCATCGGCGACGGCACGCAGTGGATGCCCTCAACGACATCGTTCACCGTGGAAGAGCCTTATGTGAAGACTTACGAAACGGCCGACTACAGCACGGTTGCCGCTGCTGACGCCTCGGGAGTGCTCGGCAATATGTGGAGACCAGTGACGACAACCACGCTGTGGTCTGACTGGAACACCAACCACTATGTTTACGGCAGGCAATACGTCATGGTGGAGTATCTTGACAACAACAACACCTCGCGCATGTTCCTCGACAACGACCGCGTGGTGTGGGCCGACTATGGCGGAAGCCAGTACCCGCTGCAACTTGTTCAGGACTTCGGCATCGGGCAGAACATGAACTCGGTGTTCCATGCCGAGCACCTCGGTGACGAACGGACATGGGTGATGGTGCGCAGCGACCTGAGCCAGGGGTATAATGTCAGCACCACGGAAATGGTGCATCCCGACGGCGACGGGCTGTTCAGTTACCAGCTTGCCACCAACGGCACCTTGCAGCAGGTGGCGGTGTATAAGCCTCTGAGCATTGCCGACGCCTATCAGGGATTGCCCACCGCCATCAACACGGTGGTTGTTCCCCTGCCGCAGGGCGTTTATAACCTCAATGGGCAGCTGGTGCGCCGCAATGCCAGTGACCTGCAAGGGCTGATGCCCGGCATCTATGTGGTGGGCGGAAGAAAGGTGGTGAAAAAGTGAAAAAAGAGTGGACTCTTTTAAGCTTTGAGTTATGAGTGATGAGTTATGATGCAGATGTATAAAAAGTGAAAAGTGAAAAGTTGAAAAGGTGAAAATGGAGTATCCTCTACTTCTTTCATCTTTTCAATTTTCCAACTTTTCAAATAATAAAAAAGGGCGACTGTCTTAGACAGGTCGCCCTTTTTGTTGGATAATGTAAGTTCAGGTTTCTTTCGCCTTGTGGTCCTCACTCTGTATATGAAATAACTATCGTCTGAACTCCTGAACTCCTAAACTCCTAAACTCCTTTAAATAGCTTACTTCAGAACTTTTTCTTCAGATAAGCGGCCAGGGGGCTTTTGTTGCTGAGCAGGCCCTGTGCCACGCTCTTGGCGTTGGTCTTGGCACCGAGGAGCGAGGTGTGGGTGTGGTCGCGCTTGAAGTACTTGGCGGCCTTCTCCTTGCTGCCGCATTTGCGGTCGAGGAAGTCGGCGGTGATGTTGTGGAGGTCCACAAACTCGCAGCCCGTTTCCTTGCATACGTCGCGGTACCATTGCCCGTAGGTGTCGTTGCGGCGCTCAATCTTTCCGCCCGGCCATTCATTGCGCGGGGTGAGCGAGACGATGATGGGCGTGGCACCTTTTTCGCGCACGTCGTCGATGAACTTGCGCAGGTACCATCCGAAGCTGTAAACCACCTCGTAGTCGCCGGGATGGATGTCGGTGACCGTCATGCGCTGGTCGATGATGTTGCCAGCCGGGGCGCCGTTCTTGTCGGCCTGCATTTTATAGACGTGGCAGGTGTCGGCCGACGTGGGGATGCAGGCGCGGAACTTGGGACGGTCGATGACGCCGATGTCGTTGTGACCGAACTCTATAAGCACGAAGTCGCCGGGGCGAAGGCTGTTGTAAACGCGGTCCCAGCGGCCCTCGCGCAGGTAGCTGCGGAGGCTGCGGCCGGCCTGTGCTGCATTCACAATTTGTATCTTGCTCTCGTCGAACACGGTGTTGGCCACGGCACCCCATCCCCACATGCCGTCGGTTTCCTTGTCCTCATTTTTCACGGTGCTGTCGCCGGTGATAAAGACCACGGGACGGCCGTCGGTGCGGTCGATGTCGTAGCAGGGCTGTTCCACGTTTTTCATCATCTGCTGCAAGGGGAGCAGGGCAGGGTTGTGGCTTTGGGCAATGCCCTCGGCGGCACTGCGCGCGTTCATCATGGCCCCGAAGCGGCTGGTGTGGATGTGGTCGCCGAAGAAGTGGTATTTCTCTTTCCACCGGCTGAAGCCGTCGAGTTTTTGTCCTGAAATCTCATTCTGGTCGATGAAGGGCACGCCCTCTTCGGCCGCCACTTGCATGAGCCAGAGAGAATGGGGCTTGCGAATGATTTTCCCGTTGTCGTCATAAGCGTCGCGCGGAGTGAGCGACATGAGGATGGGGTTTCCGCCGCGTGCCCTCACATCATTGATATACATGCGCATGTAGGTGCCGTAGGTGTAAACGGTTTCGGGCTGGCCTGTTTCCTGTATGACGACGTTCAGGCTGTCGTGGCCCACCCCGGGGATGCTGGCACGAGCGCGCCCGCTGTCGTAGGGGCCGTTGTCGTTGTGGCCGATGGAAATGATGACCCAGTCGCCGGGGCGAATGGCATCGCGCACGGGAGTCCACAGGCGGTTGTAGAAGGTGCGGCTGCTCATGCCGCCCAGTGCCTGGTTCTCAACGGTAATTTTGTTTTCATCGAAGAACAGGTGGGCGAAATAGCCCCATCCCCACTGGCCGTTGTTGCCGTTGCCGAGGGTGCCGTTGCGCATGGTGCTGTTGCCGATGAGGAAGAGCACGGGATTGCTGCCACGGCGCGATGAGCCGGGCACGGGACGTGCGGTCTGCGCCTTCTGAAGGCTGTCGAGGGTGTTGTCAACGACTTTGTTCACGTCCTCAACACCTGCCGGCACCTGAGCATGAAGAAACAAAGGACTGCCGAAAAGGGCGAAGGAGAAACCGAGAAAAGATATTCGAAGTGATTGCATGTTTCGCTGGCGCTAAATGATAAATGACAAATGATAAAGGAAAGAGTGAAAAGGTTATTCTACAACAACCTTTTTCCTGTTGTTGATATAGATGCCCGGGGTTGTCGGGGCGGCAATGCGACGGCCGTCGAGGGTGTACCATTGGTTGTCGGCGGCGGGGGCAGTGGAGATTTCGCGGATGGCGGTGACATCCTGTCCGCGGAAGCCCTCAATGAAGTCGGGAAGAAAATATCCCAGGTGCGGCGGCTGGTTGTAGGCTACGTTCTGCCAGGCCACGCCCATGCGGTAGAGATGGTCGTGCATAAGCGTCGGCACGCGCCACTCGGTGGGATACGCCGAAATGTAGATGTTGAGCGTGCAGCTGTCGGTCTTGCTCCACAAGATGATTTCTTCGCGCCAGTCGCCGAAGATGTCGGCTTGCAGGCACGGCGTGGCCTTGGTGCTGTTGCACGATGCCGGTGAGCCGTAAGCACTGAGCAGGTCGCGCGAGAAGCCGAGGCCGAGCAGGGTGGGGCTGCCGTTCTCCCATTTGGTGACGGTCACGTCGTTGAACAGTTCCTCGTAGGGGTCGCCGTCCCAGAAGATGCGGAAATTCATGCCGGGATTACTGCTATAGACGGCGTGGCCGTTGATGGAATAGGTGCTGGTCTGTGTGGCGTAGGTAAATTCGCAACCGCGGTAGGCAGCGTCGTAGTCGGCAGCCAGTCCGCGTCCGGTGTCGCGGTCCGACGTTTTATTGAACAACAGTTCGCCGGTGCGTGCATCGTGGACATCGCAGCCGTAGGGGTTGATGCTTTCCTCGTGGACGTCAAGCAGTTCATATCCCGGACGGTCGGGGTCGAGGTCGGCCAGGTGGATGGCGTCGCCATGTCCCAGTCCCACGCTGTAGAGCAGATTGCCGTCGTGGTCGATGGCCGCACTGCCGTAAAGAATTTCATCGCAGCCGTCGCCATCGACATCGCCCACGGAGATGTTGTGGTTGCCGTTGCCGAACATGGTGTAGAGGTTGCCCTTTCCGCTCGTGTTGTTCGAGTAGGTCTTGGAGGTTTTGTTCCACTCGCTGTCGTAGAGCTCCACCTGGTTTCTCGACACCGAGGCATGGAGCCACTTATGCTTGAGTTCCTGGCCGTCGAAATCTACTGCCCAGAGGTAAGCGCGGGTGTAGTAGCCGCGCACCATCACTGCCGAGGGGTTGCTGTCGGGACCGTCGAGATAGGCCACGCAGGCCAGGTGGCGGTCGGCGCGGTTGCCGTAGTTGTCGTTCCAGAAGCTCTTTTCGGGATGTGGGCTGCTCTGGTTGAACTTTCCAGCGCGGTTGGGATTATACCATGTGGTGTGAATGGCTTTTCCCGTGAGCCCTTCAAATACGGTGAGGTATTCGGGACCGCTGAGAATGTGTCCGGAGCCTTTGTCCACAGAGCCTTTGTCGCGATAGTCGATGGTGTTGTCGGCACTTAAAATGAGGGGGTCGGTGGCGGCGTATGACACAAACGTTCCCTCGCCGTCCTTGGAGCCGGGCGCTGTCTTGCAAATCATCTCTGCCTTGCCGTCGCCGTTGAAGTCATAGACCAGGAACTGGGTGTAGTGGGCCCCGGCGCGGATGTTCTTGCCGAGGTTGATGCGCCAGAGCTGTGTGCCGTCGAGGCGGTAGCAGTCTATGATGACGTCGTTGGAGTTGCCGGTGTTGGCGTTGTCCTTTGAGTTCTCGGGGTCCCATTTTACGACAAGCTCGTATTGCCCGTCGCCGTCAACGTCGCCCACCGAGCAGTCGTTGGGGAAATAGTTCTTGGAGTTGACGCGCTGCGGCCTGTCGAGTTTCACCTGCATATAGGGTGTGCTCCATGGCGACACTTCCCGTGTGGTGTCTATGGCCACACCGTCCTGCAAGGTCACGACCCTGAATTTGTCGTTGGCCGTTCCCGATACCGACATCGACGTGGTTTTAAAGATGTTGCGAACGTAGAGCTTGCCGTTCTTCAGTATCTCGAAGGTGGTCTGCTGGTTGTCGGTGCCCAGCAGGCGCCAGCTGATGAAGCATTTGCCGTAGGTGGTTGGCACCACCACCAGTCCGCGGTCCAGCGTTTCCATCATGCTGGCAGGGGTGTCGGGTTGCTGTGCCCTCGTTGCCAAGGGGAGGAGCAGCAGGGCCAGCAGGGCTTGTTTCTTTAAGGAAATCATTTTTCGTGTTTTTTTGAGAAAAGCCCGCCCCCAGCCCTTCCCGATGGGGAGGGGATGAGAGCGGGCCTTTATTGTAATTGTTTATTTTTTTATGATTATCTTTCTTGTTTCCAGCATGTTGCCAGAGGTCATCCTCACGATGTAAGTGCCCTTTCCGTAGAGTGCCGTCATGCGCTCCACGTCGGCCCTCCGTGCAGTGAATGTTGCCACGTGGACGCCGTTGACGGTATAAACGCTGCAGGTGGCGACGGTCTCTGCCGGCAGTTGCTTGATGGCGGTGCCAGCGTTGACCACTTTCAGCTTTCCTTCAGGCTGGAACAGTTCCGAGGTGTCCCATTCCAGTCCGTATTCCGAGAGGTCGGGCAGGCTGATGGCCGTGGGTGTGCCGGTGAAGTTCTTTGCCGTCCACAGGATGATTTCGTCGCCCTCCTTCGGCGTGTAGTTCTTCATGGTCACCTCAATGTCGCCGGCCAGCGAGAACGTGCTGCCAATCTCCAGGTAAGAGCGGCTCGACGAGGTGTTCTTGGCGTTGTAGATGAAGAAGCTGACATGCGAGCCCGGGTAGGCGTAGAGCGAGTTTTTCACCTTGATGCTGCCCACGGGATAATTGCTTGTGAAGCTGCCGGGCTTGATGGTTCCGCCCTTCTGCAGGTAAACGCTTTCCAGGTATGCCCGGCCGGCGATGATGCCGGTGTCGGAGGCCACCACCTGGTTGTTGCCGAAGAACAGTTGGTTGGCTGCCGAGTGGTTGATGTTGAGCACGCCGCCCTTCACCTCAATGTTTCCGGTGCCGATGCTTGTTGGAATGGTTGAAATGCTCCATGTTCCCGAGCCCACCTTCGTTATAAGGCATCCCTCGAGTTTTCCTGTCCAGGTGATGTCCTCGTTGCGTGCGCCGATGGTGTATCGTCCGCCACCTGCCAGCGTGCCCTTTCCCGACAGTCCGCCAATGGCGAAGTTCTTTCCGCTGTTGCTGATGCGCACGTCGGTGTTGATGTGGGCGAAGCGCATGCCGTAGGAGTTGTCGAAGGTGAATTCCGGGTCATACGAGCCCGTCTTTTCGCCCCTTGCATTGAGTATTCCGGTGAATTGGCTCCAGTTGCCCTGCAGGTATGCTCGCGGCCCGGTGGCATAGACGGTGATGGTGCCGCCGCCGTTGAGTGAGCCGTGGTAGTTGCAGCGCTCGTCCATGTACCACGAGCCTTCTTTTCCCTCGGGCACGTCAACGTTCACATTGCTGTTGGAATAGGAGTAGATGCTGTTGGCATCGCGCATCACGCCGCCGTTGATGACCACGGTGTCGGGATATTGGTGGATGCTGCTGCCGTTTTCCGAGCCTTGCAGTGTTCCGCGCTCCAGATAAATGGCGTTGAACTTGCTGAGCGAGCCCAGCTTCAGTGTTCCCGCGCCTGTTTTCACCAGGTTTCCTTTCACGTTCGACGTGATGGCGCCGGTGGTGGCAAATGTCTGTCCGGCCTCCACGCAAATGCCGCCTCCGCCGCTTCCCAGCACGATGGGCTGGCTGGTGGCAATGTTGCCGGTGGATGCCAGCTCACCGCCGTTGCGCAGGGTGATGCTGTTGTTGAGTCCGCCCAGTGCGCCCACGGCCACGCCCTCGGCATTGGCCAGGCTTGCCACGGTGATGCGTCCGCCGTTGATGAAGGTGCCGCCGCTGTAGGTGTTCAGGTTCATGATGTTTACGTTGGCCGAGCCCGTCTTTGTCAGGCTGCCGGTGCCCACGATGCTGTCGCCTCTAAGGGTGTATTCCTTTACGTCGTTGGCAAAGAGCACTGCCGACGGCGACACGGGCTGCTTGATGACAACGTCGGTGTTGACGGCGGTGTCGTCGAAGGTCACCTTGTCGCCCGTCACGAAGATGTTGTCCTCGCCGGTGGCCGTCGATACGAAGTTCTCGCTGTCGGCCAGGTCCCAGTCGCTGCCCTGAGTGCCTGTCCACGTCACGTTGGTGGCATCGCGCAGGCCCTGAATGTCGAGGTATATTTTCCCGTCTTCCACCACGAGGCTGGCTTTCTGCGCTCCCACGCCTTCCACCTGGATGTCGTCGTAGTTGCCTTTTATCACTTCAGCCTGTGCCAGCAGGTAGCGTCCTTCGCTCAGGGCCGTCTGTCCGTCGGCATAGTGGGGCACCACCTGGAACACGGGCGTGTTGTAGGTGGGCCCGTACTGCCAGTCTTTCTTCTCGATGGTCAATACGCGGGCCTTCACGAAGTCGGCCTGCGTGCCGTCGCTATAGACGTCGAACACCACCCTTGCACCGAAGTTGAGGATGAGCGAGTCGGCCTCCACCTCTCCGCGGTTGTCCTTTCCGCCGGGCAGCAGGCTGGAGGCATAGTCCATCTGTATGCCTTTGTTGAAGTGTCCGCCGTTGCTGCTCAGGGTGGCAAAGCGGTTGAGCCATACGCGGCTGTTGGCCATCGTGCCGTCGAAGAGCAGCGTGCCTGCCCATACGTCGGTGGAACCGCTGTATTGCTCGGTGACATTGGGCAGCTGAAGCAGGCCGTCGCCTTGTTTCACCAGCCGCATGGCGCCGGCAAAGGCCCCGCCGGTCAGCGTGTGGGTGAAATATTCGGTGGTGATGTTGTTGTTGTCGTCGTGGCCCTGCACCCACGAGGGGGCGTTCACGGTGACGATGGCGGGCTGGGCGCCGTCGGCCACGGCTACGGTCATGTCGGAAGTTTCGGCCAGCAGCACATGTTTTCCGTCCATTGCCGAGCCGATGGTCTGCCCGTTGGCCACCACGTTGCGCCCGGTTTCGGTGAGGGGCGGCGGGGCCATGGTGATGCCTTCCAGTTCGCCGAGGAAGTAGCTGGCGTGGGGCGGCTGGTTGTAGCCGCACATCTGCCACACCATGGCCTGGCGATATTGCATGTCGTGCCACAAGGTGTAGTTGCGCCACGGCGTCTCGTCCTCGGTGGTGTAGATGCGAATGTTGTTGTCGGTAGTGCGCAGCACCAGTTCCTCGCGCCAGTCGCCGAAGAGGTCGGCCTGCAGGCAGGGTGTGGCCTTCGTGTCGTTGTTGGTCAGCGTGCCGTTGAAGCGTGCTATGATGCCGGTGCCGTATTTCATGATGCGCGGAGTGGAGTTTCTCACCTCCATGCCGTTGACGGTTTCCTCCAGCAGGTCGCCGTCCCAATAGATGCGGAAATTAAGGTCGAAGCCTCCGCCGCCGATGCCCTCCACATGGTCGTTCACCACGGTGCTGATGGGGCTGTCGTGGCCCGATGCTGCCAGGCATCCGGGAATGAGGTTGGTGAAGTTTCCGCACATGGCCCTGCCGTCGTCGTTGCCGCTGGTCTTGCGGTAGTAGATTTTGCTCGTCGTGGCGTCGCGGTAGTTGTTGTCGGGGCGGTCCTCGTTACAGCCGTAGTATTCCTGGCCGTGCATGTAGGGGTTGAAGTCGCCCACATGCTGGGCGTCGCCGTGTCCCAGGCCGGTGGTTGACAGGCCGTGGCCGTTGTCGTCGATGACCATCGAGCCGAACACAATCTCGTCCCTGCCGTCCCAGTCCACGTCGGCCATCAGGTAGTTGTGGTAGCCGTTGCCATACCAGGGGCTGCCCGGCTCGTTGCATGTCCAGCGCCAGCGCTCTGTCAGCTCGTGGGTGGCGGGGTTCACGTCAATGGCCACCATCTTGTGGCGTGTGTAGATGCCGCGGGCCAGGAAGATGCTGGGCCGGCGGCCGTCCAGGTAGGGAGCGCCGAAGAAGTGCTTGGTAGAGCGGTGGCCGTAGCCGTCGCCCCACGCCGCGTTGAGGCTGTTCTCGCCGGGCTCCAGGCGGTGGAGCGGATATTCCGTCACCTGCCAGGGGCGTCCGGTGGTGCCGTCCATATAGACCAGGAACTCGTCGCCGTCGTGAACGAACCACTGTCCGCTGCTTCCGCCCGGTGCGCGGTAGTTTTTCGAGCGGTCGCCAATGACCTGTGTTGTTCCGTCGCTGAGGTGAATCATGGTGCCGTCGGCGGCGCGCATCAGGGCCTCCGCCTTTCCGTCGCCGTCCCAGTCGAAGGCGGCAATGTTGGTCTCGTTATGCTGGAAGTCGGCAAGGTTGGGGCCGCAGTCAATCCACCACAGGCGGGTGCCGTCGAGCTTCAGCACCTCTATGACGTCATATTCGCCGTTGTTGCCCGAGGGCGGGTAGCCCAGGGCGGCATCGCTGAGGTTCCAGCATTTCACCAGCAGCTCCAGCTCGCCGTCGCCGTCGAGGTCGGCGGCGCAGGCGTCGTTGGGCTCGAAGGTGCTCGTCAGGCCGTCGTGGGTGAGCCGCAGCTCGCGGTAGTTATGCGCCCATACGGTGGCGGGACGGCTGGCCGCCTGCTCCTGTCCGTTCACCACGGCACGCACGGTGTAGGTGCTGCCCTCGGTGCCCTGGGCATCGGTATAGTTGGAGGTGGTAAGGGGTTCGGCGTTCAGCTTTACGCCGTCGCGGTAGAGGTTAAACACCACGCCGTAATATTCCTCGCCCATGAGACGCCATGAGCAGAATACGCCGCGCCCCGTTTTCATGGCCACCAGGCCGCGGTCAAGCACGTCGGCAGTGCGCTGGGCGCACACCGGCATCACCGTTGCCAGAAAGGCAACGAGCACAGTGATAAATCTTTTTGCAGTCATTTTTCTTCTTGGTATATTTTCATTTTGTGCGCAAAATTACGGTTTTTCTCTTTAGCCATCATCAAATATCTGTCTTTTTTACTGCAATTTTTGCCAATGCCTTTCTTTTTCCTTTTTCGCCATTTTTGCATTTTTATTCCTTATCGCTTGCGGCGTTTTCACGACGAAAAGTGGTAAAAATTCTTTACAAAATTGCCAGTTTTTGACCATTTTTGTAACTTATTGTGTTTCAGCGTGTTGAAAATGGCACTGGGTTTGACCGCAAATTTCTCCTCTCAATCTTCAAGATTTCTCCTCTCAATCTTCAAGATTTCTCCTTTCAATTTGCGGTCAAACTTCCCCGGGCTTGTTTTCAGTCGTGAAAAATCTTGACAAAACGCAGAAGGCCCTCCTTTTGGGGAGAGCCTTCGTTTTCTATGAATATGCAGTTTTTTGAAATAGGAATTATAGATTTCCTAGATTATCTAGACTATCTAGAGCCTCTAGATTATCTAGATTCTCTAGACTATCTAGATTTTCTAGACTATCTAGGGCTTCTAGGTTCTCTAGAATATCTAGAACTTCTAGGTCATCTAGATTCTCTAGAATATCTAGATCTTCCAGCTCATCAGGAGCTTATTGAGCCTTCAAAACAAGGTTCGCCTTCAGCCCGGGATTGTCCTCGTCAGTGATTTCCACGCGGATGTCGCCGGGATGGTCGGCGGCCTGGACGATAAAGACGAGCTGCCCGCTGAACAGCGGCATGGTGGCGGCGGTGAACGGCACGAGGGAGGTGGCATCGCCGTTGCAGGCGGCCTTGTAAGAGCCGGCACCGCTGACGCGGCACGTCATGCGGTCGGTGGCCGCGGGCAGCATGGTGCCCTGGGCATCGGCAAGGCTGACGGTGATGAACGCCAGGTCGTTGCCGTCGGCACGCAGGGTGGTGCGGTCGGCCTCCAAGCGTATGGTCTGGGCCTTTCCTGCCGTCCTGACGGTCTGTTCGGCGGCCACCTGTCCGTTGTCATCGTAGGCCACGACGCGCAGCTCGCCGGGCTGATAGGTCACGTCGTTCCAGCGCAGGCGGTAGCGGTCGAGCAGTTCGGGGTGGGGTGCCGAGAGCACCACCTCGCCCTCCGGTTTGCGGAATGTCCTCACGCCCATGCTCTTGCCGTTGACGAACAACTCGGCACGGGGATAATCGGTATAGACATACACGGGCGTGGTTTTTCCCTCGCGACCGGGCCACGTCCAGTGAGGCAGCACATGAAGGGTGTGGTCGCCGGTGTTCCATTGTGAGCGGTAGAGATAATAGCGGTCCTTGGGCAGCCCGGCAAGGTCGCAGATGCCGAAATACGACGAACGCGAAGGCCAGTAGCCGTCGTAGGGAGTGGGCTCGCCCAGATAGTCGAAGCCCGTCCAGACGAATTGCCCGATGGTGTAGGAGCGGTTGTCCTGCATCAGGAAATCATCATCGGGGAGGTTGCTCCATGAGCAGTATTCAACATCGTAGGATGAGCATTGTCCGTCGCTGTAAGTGGCATGGTCGGAGATGGTTACGGGGAATTTATACACGCCGCGGCTGCTGACCGTGGAGCCTGTCTCGCTTCCGAGAAGGAAGCCCTGCGGCAACTGCTTCATGTTGTTGTCGTATTTATGCACGCGATAGTTGAAGCCCGGCACGTCCATCACCTGTGCGAAGCCCGTCTTCAGAGCGGCCTCGGCGCGGTCCATGCCCTGGGTGACAGGCGTTTGCGGGTCAAGGCTGTGGCAGATGTCCTGCAGGTGGCGGGCAATGTCGGTGCCGCCCTGCATGCCTTGCTCGGGGATTTCGTTGCCTATGCTCCACATCACGACGCTGGCGTGGTTGCGGTTTCTGAGCACGAGGTTGCTGATGTCGCGGTCGGACCATTCCTTGAAGAATCGTGCGTAGCCGTTTTTGCACTTGGGGTAAATCCACATGTCGAACGATTCGGGCATGACCATCATGCCGAGGGAGTCATAGACTTGCATCTGCATGTCGGAGGGCATGTTGTGCGAGGTGCGAATGGCATCGCAGCCCATGTCCTTGAGGATGCGCACCTGGCGGATGAGTGCCGCCTTGTTGACGGCGGCGCCAAGCGGCCCGAGGTCGTGGTGAAGGCAAACGCCCTTGAGTTTCCGCGATTGTCCGTTGAGGCAAAATCCGTTTTCGGCCGACACGCTGACGGTCTTGATGCCCACTTTCCGCGATACCTTGTCAATGGGCTGGTGATTGCGTAAGAGTGTGGTGGTGAGGGTGTAAAGGGCCGGCTGCTCGGGCGACCACAGGCGGGGTTTCTTTACGAAGAGGGCGGAATGGATTTCAGGAAGATTTGCCGCCACGTCTTGATGGTCCGCCGCCACCACATGTCCGCTTTCGTCGCTTAGAGAAACCTCGACGGCCAGCGTTTCGCCGTCGGAGATGCCCTCAACGACGGTGGTGACGTCGATGTCGGCTTGCAGTCCGTCGGCCTGTAGCGTATGGAAATATGTGCCCCAGTCGTCGATGTGCGCCTTGCCGGTGATGATGAGCGACACCGGGCGGTAGAGGCCGGCTCCCGGGTACCAGCGGCTGCTTTCCTCAAGGTTTTGCAAGTGAACCTCCACGAGGTTGTCGCCTTGGCGGAGCAAGGACGTCACGTCGGCGCGGAAGGCGTTGTAGCCATAGGGCCAGTAGATGGCCTCGGTGCCGTTGACGATGACGCGCGGCTCGCTCATGGCTCCGTCGAAGAGCAGCTCGGCATGCTCGGGACGGCTGTCGAGGTGCAGGGTTTTCTTGTAATAGCCTTTGCCCATCCAGGGGAGGGCGCCCGAACGCCCTGATTTCTCGCTCTTTTCCGTTTCTCCGTTTTGTTCGATGGCCACCACCTGCAGGTCGTGCTTCTTGTCGAAAGGTCCGGCAATGGCCCAGTCGTGGGGGATGGTGACTTCTTGCCATGAGAGCTGGTCGTGGGAGAATTGCCACTTACTGAGGTTCGTTTCCTTCCGGCCAGGTTGTGCAAGGGCCACGCAGCTCAGCAGGAGGGCGGCGAAGGAGATGCTGTATTTCTTCATGCTAAAGGGTCTTTTCTATGGAATTGGTAATTCTCTATAGGGTTCATGGGGTGTACAGGCACCTCGTGAACTTTATTTCGTAGAGAGTTTTGTCTTCAGTTTCTTGAATTTATCGGAAGATGTGGTAAGAATGATTTCCGAAGGTTTTTGTGAGGAACGCAAGATGACGGTGGCGGTGCCGTTGTAGAGGCTACGGCGGTTGCCGGTGTGGAGTTCCGATGAAGCGATGTCGCCGTTGCTCACGGCAACGATGGTGGCGTCGCCCTCAACGTCGAATAACAACTCGTCTTGCACGTTGAATACGCGGCGGCCCTTGGCATCCACAGCGGTGATGCGCACATGCTGCAGGTCCATGCCGTCGGCCTGCCAATGGTCGTTGTCGGCGGTGGCAACCAGCCGCACGGCCTTGCCCGTGGTCTCTATCTTGTGGCGGGCCACCACAATGCCGTTGTTGCGTGCCACGGCCTCCAGTTTTCCGGGCTGATAGACAATGTTGTTCCACTTGATTTGATTGCGCTGTGCATCATCGTCCTTGGCATTGGCCTTGCGTCCGAGACTCTTGCCGTTGAGCAAAAGTTCCACCTCGTCGGCATTGGTATAGGTGATGAGGTTGAGCGTTTGCCCGGGCTGGCGGTCCCAATGGTCGCTCATGCCGTCGTTGCCCGTCTGAATGCCGTTCCATTGCATGTCGCCCTTGCTGTCGATGACGGCGATGTGGACCAGCGGCTGGTCGGGTTTGAAGAATGAGCGCATGAACCACGCCTTGGGCTTGGGTTGCAGGTCAATGTCGAACACGCCCTGTGCCCAGCCTTTGTTGGGCCATCCCTGTGATTCGCCCAGGTAGTCGATGGCACCCCAGTAGGCCAGTCCGATGACCTTTTGCAGGTCCATGGCAAAGAAGTTCTGACCCATGGCGGCGATGGAGGCCTCGCTCTGGTAGAAGGTCATCCAGGGAAAGCGGCGGCCGTCGCCGGGGAAATACATGTAGCGGTAGTTGTAGGCCTGAATGTCGGTGGCCATGGCAAGGTCGGCAGGCAACGAATCGGTTTGCCAATTACGGTAGCGGGGGTGCATGGCCACGGTGACGAGGCGCGTGGAGTCGTAGCGTTGCAAAAGTGTTTTCTGAAGCTTGAAAGCCGTCACACCCCAGTCGCTGAAGGGGATGTTGGGATCTTGCTGCAATTCGTTGCCCAAGCTCCAGAGCACGACGGACGGCGAGTTGCGGTCGCGTTTCACCCATTCGGGCACGTCGTTCTGCCACAAGTACTGCCAGGGCACGCGTCCACCGGTGTGCTGCTGTGTCCATTTGTCGTAGAGCTCATCGACGACGAGGATGCCATATTTGTCGCAAAGTTCAATAAACTCGCGACTGTAGGGGTTGTGCGAGGTGCGAATGTGGTTGATGCCAAACTCCTTCATCAAGAGAATGCGCTTTTCGATGGCGCGGGGATAGTTGGCGGCACCGAGGGCACCCAGGGTGTGGTGGTTGGCATATCCCTTCAGGAGCACTTTCCGGCCGTTGAGCTTCATGCCGAAGGCGGGACCGAACTCCACCGTGCGGATGCCGAAATGCTCGGAAACACGGTCGGCGATAGTGCCGTCGGGCCTGATGAGCGTCACCTCGGCGGTGTAGAGATTGGGTGTTTCGGTGTCCCACAGTTGCGGATGCTCAATCTCGGCAGCTTTGAAGTGTGCGTCCTGGGTGCGAGTCTGCGGATGGCGGCCCATCGTGGTGGATTGTTCGTGAACCAGCTGTCCGTCAGGGGCATAGATTTTCAATAGTAGGGTGGTCTTCGGGTCTTTGTTTCGGTTGGTAAAGGTGGCCGAAACGTTGACGAAGCGGTTGTCGCTGGTGGTGATGTAGAGCGGATGGCGTTCCAAGTAAAGGTCTTTGGCCGTGCCCACGATTTTCACTCCTCGGAACAGTCCTCCGCCGGTGTACCATCGCGAGTTCAGGGGGTCGCGGGTGTCGGCCAAGACAGCTATGACGTTGTCCTGTCCCTGTTTCAGAAGTTGTGTGATGTCGGCCTCAAATCCCACATATCCGTAGTTGGTGCTTCCTGCCGCTTGTCCGTTGACGAACACGTCGCCGACGTACATGATGCCGGCGAAGTCTATGAGCACGCGCTTGTCGCGAAGCTCCTCGCCGGGGGTGAAATGGTAGCGGTACCAGGCTTTCCCCATTTCCTTGAAGCCTCTGCTCGACAGGCGGCTCTTGATATTGGCGGCCACGTCGGTGTTGTCGGGACGCTCCGAGGGGTCGGGTTCAACCCAAGGTTGTTCAATCTGGAAATCATGGGGGAGGTTTACTATGCGCCACTGGCTGTCGTCGAGGTTGGCGTTTTGTGCGCCGTTCACCTCTCCGGCCTTGAATTTCCAACCGAAGTTGATGTCTTTCACCACCCTTTCCTGTGCCTGCGAATAAGTGGCGACGAGGGCGACAAAGAATAAGATAAGTGTTTTTTTCATTGTTGTTTTCTGATTAGCCTTACATCGGAGTTGAGGCCCGAGGGCATGGGAGCCCAGTCCTCGTATCCCGTGGTTTTGTAGTTGATGTCCACGATGTTGATTTCGTTGAATTTTCTCCATTTCACGCCTTTCCTGTCCATTTCCGCAATACGGTTGGCAGGCAGGTTAGTTACCTCTATGCGTATGTCGTTTACGCCGGCTTTCAGCGCGTCGCGGCAGTCGAGCACGAAGGGCACCGCCCATGCACATCCCACAAATACATTATTTATATACACGCGCGCGCTTTCCCTCACGTCGCCCAGGTCTATTTCCCAGTGTTGTGCAGCCTGTCGCTTTGTCAGTTTCAACGTGGTGGTGTAGGTGCCTGTGCCCATCAGGGTGCGTAGGGTGTCGTTGGGCAGCGTTTCCCATGTTTGAAGGTGCGGCAGTTTGAAAGTGGCTTCGGTCTTGGGGAACGACTCGTTGAACGCCAGTGTCCATGGTCCGCCAATCACGATATTGTCGTCCCCGCGTGTGGGTGTTGCCGAAACAGCGGTATTGGCTTTTGGCCTTGTAAGATAGGTTTGCAGAATGACCGACTGCCCTGATTTGAGGTCAATCATCACGCTGTCGCCTCGCGTTTCCGCTTCGGTGATGTCTCCCGTCATGGGGTTGAAGAGCACCGCGCTCCTGAACCTCACCGCCAGCGGCACCATTTGCTTGAAGTCATTGGGCGTGAGGTTGGCGATGAAGAAGTGGTGCCCGTCGTCGTTTTTCCGCCTGATGGTCCTCAGCCCCTTCAGCCTCATGGCCTCGGGCTTTGCGGCTTCTTTCATCTGCTCCACGTTGGTGCCTACGATGACCTTTGCCCCCTGTGCCTGAAGAGCCAACACGTGTTGTTTCACGTTCTCGGGCAGTTGTCCGCTTCCGGGAATGATGAGCGCCTTGTAGCGCGTGCCCCCTTCTGTCTGTATCATGCCTTTCTCCACGCTTGCCGTCAGCAGGTATTTGTCGCTGATATAGTCGCAGTCGAAGCCCGCCTTGTCGATGTCGAGCACGGTGTTGATGAAGTCGGGGGCCTTTTTCGCCATGGAGTGAATGTCGAACTGCATGAGCAACTTGCCGTCGGCCCGTTGCCGCCACATGTCGCGCACGGGCAGGTAGAGCAGGAAATCGTTGTCGGGCTGTCCCATTTGCAGGAAGCTCTGGCAGCGCTCAATATATTTCGTCAGGAAGGGCACGTCTCTCCAGATGCTGTTGGTGGGACTCATATCTACGCTGGCATAGAATTTCCATCCCGGCCACGGGTCGTCCTTCGGCGAATAGGTGGTGCCGTGGAAGAAGGCGTGGTTGACGCCGCAGGTGAACATCAAGTCGATGTCGGGCTTCATTTGCGAGAGCGAGGTGCGGAAATGCTCTGTCAGCCAGGTGAATGTCTCGCTCGAAACAAGTTTCTTTCCCGTGATGTGTGCCGCCGATGCAGCATATTTCAGCATCGACACGTCGCTGTCGTTCTTCCGCGTGAACCCCGGGTCGGTGCGCAGGCCGCGTATGCCGAAATCAGAGAGACCGAACCCCTCTATTTCGGGAATGTCAACGGCGGCGTACTGGTCGATGAGGTTGGCCGGGGAGCCGTGGGCCTGGTTGCGCGTGGTGACGCCATGGCTGTGTGCCCACGCCGTCCACTGGTTGGTGAAGTTCTCAAGGAGCAGTTCGCCCAGCGTCTCGCGGTAGTGTACCAGCACGTCGTTGCCGTCGCCCTCGAGCAGTTCGGGCAGGTGCTCCTCCAGCTTGTAGCCGCGCCGTTTTTCAAACTCCTCGAGCAGTTTGGGAGTCCAGTCGGCGCCATACACCTCGTAGGAGTCGTTGAAGAACTGGTGGGGCCACGGTGTTGCCGAGGCGGCAAATGCCGAGTCGAAGCGCTCCAGATAGTGGGCCACCGCCAGCCGGTCGAAGTGGTCGATGACGTATCCCTCGCCGCCGGGTGCCGCCCGCTTCACTTTCTGCCGTGTGCGCGAGTTATAGAGGGCATACACCTTGTAGCGCTCGCCTTTTTTCAGGCTATAGGTGAGCTTGGTGCCCTCCAATGTTATCTTTTTCAGCAACTTGCGCACGTCCTTCGGTGCTGCGGCCATGTTGCCGCCGCCGAGCAGGTCGTCGATGCGCAAGGGCTGCTGGAGTGTTCCGCCCTCCAGGGGGTAGAGCATGATGCGGCTGAGCGTGGAGAACCCCATTTCCTTGCTGTCCAAAGCCAGCTGAGCGGTGCCCTTGCCTTCTATCTCTGCCGTTTGCAAACCCAGCTTGCATGCGGCTTCTTCAATAGGCACGTTGGGTCCTCCGAAGGGCCATCCCGTGCCGCAGTTCATGTCCACGAGCACGTTGTTGCGCCGTCCCTCGTCTTCCACCAGCTTCAGCGCCTTCATCCACGGTTCCGACAAGAATTTCAGCTCTTGGGCACTATTGCCCTGCACGCCGTAGATGGGCGTTATCTCCACCGAGCCGATGCCTGCGCGGCTATATTGTTCTATGTTCCATTTCAGGTCGTTGGCACTGACTGCCGACCCCATCCACCACCACCGAGTGCCGGGCTTGGCTTCGGCGTTGGCATGCGGCCATGTCTGTGCCGTCATCGATGCCGTGGCCGTCAGCATGGCGGCCATAAGAAGGAAAGTTTTTATCTTCATAGGTTCGCGGAGTTACTTCAGTTTATAATATTCCGCCGCTCCGAGCAGGAAGCATCCCGTGCCATAGTCCTCAAAGTCGGGCACGCGCGTGTAGGTGACGGGCTGTCCTGCCGACGGGTCTTTTCCCGTGCCCTGCACGAATCCGAGGAACCCGTCCTGGTGCACGCAGTCGTTCACCAGTGCCTGCCAAGCACGGTCGCAGGCCGGGCGGTAGTCGGCGGCTTTCAGCAGTTTGTGGCTGATGCCCCAGCTCATGCCGTAGAGGAAGAGTGCGGTACCCGTAAGTTCCTTACCCTCATAGTTGTTGCTCACCAGCGACGGGTTCCACAACCCGTCCGCGCGCTGGCATTTCAGCAGGGCCTGGCTCATCAGGAGGAAGTCCTTTTTCAACAGTTTCATGTATTTCTTTGTCTGCTTGTTCGGCTTCATGGCCATCAGGTCGTCCATGGCCTTCACCAGGGCGGCATACACCCATCCGCTGCCACGGCTCCAGTAGCAGTTGTTGCCGTCTGGTTCCTTATACGGCGGCACGTAGTCTTTGTCGCGCCACCACAGCCCCTCGGCCTCGTTGAACAGCCCCCCGGCCAGCGTGTCGCGGCTCCAGGTGTACATCTTCATGGCGTGGTCCAGGTATTTCTGTTCCCCCGTGGCCCGCCACATTTTAGTATATACGGGCATGGCCATCTGTATGGCGTCAATCCATGTCCACCAGCCAATCTTCGTGGTCATCTGGTGGTCCAGGTTTTCTTTGACGTGTACCAGCATCTTCGCATCGCCGGTCATCATGTAGCGGTCCAGGTAGGTCTGCCCGCAGCACTGGTCGTCGGCATCGCAGGTGTTTACGCCGTTGCGCGGCGTCCACTGGTGGAAGTTTGCCCAGCGGTCCGTATAGTCGATGTAGCGCGGGTCGGGGTCGATGGCATAGAGGGCCATCAGTCCTTCGTAATAGACGGCGCGCGTCCACAGGCTGCTGGGACGGATGCGCCCCACGTTCGTGGGCTCCGTGGGGTCGGCATACTTCTTCATGAAATAGTTGTTGGCCTTGCGGGCTGTTTCCAGCACCTCCGTAGGTGCCGCGTTCTGGGCCATAGCGCAAGCGCATGTCAGGGCCATGGACAATACAAGAAGGGTTCTTTTCATTATGCTTGTTTTTTTGATTTGTTAGTGTCTGAAACGCGCCGGAGGCACAACCGCGCGGGGCGGTGGCCGTGCCCATGTCCGTTGCGCTTGCAAAGATACAACTTTTTTCCATTTAAAGCAACCAGTTGGCGAAATAGTTTTTATTTTCACCGTCCCCCTTTTCTCATTTTTAACTTTTGCCATGGCAGGGTGGGGGCGAGACCCTCGCGGGCAATGCCTCACCAAGAACAGCATTTTGTAAAGATTTTTCAAAACCGCGAAGGGTTTGACCGCAAATTTCGAGGAGAAATCTTGAAGTTTGAGGAGAGAAATCTTGAAGATTTCCCCCCGAAATTTGCAGTCAAACTCCGCGGTATTTTGAACTGACTGATTATCAATACGTTACAAATTAACTACAAATCCGCCTATTTTGTCAAGATTTTTCATAATTTTTATTCATGAAAGTATCCGCCAAAAACAGGTCAAAACTGAAATGTAAAAATGCTCTCCCTGTTTGGTTGATTGTCTCGAAAAAGGATAAATAATCAGCCTCTCATCAAATCTATTTGCATAATTCGATATGTTTTCTTACCTTTGCAGTTGAAAAGGAATTTACTAAAAGAAATTATTATGGAAGTAATACAAAGTTTCACCATTGACCATACGCGTTTGAAGCCCGGCATCTATGTGTCGCGCCTGGACAGGGGTTTCACGACCTTCGACCTTCGCATCACTGAGCCGAACAAGGAGCCGGCGGTGGCACCTGCCGCCATGCACAGCCTAGAGCACCTGATGGCGACGTGGTTCCGCAATTCACGCGTGAAGGACGATGTTGTGTATGTGGGGCCTATGGGCTGCCTCACGGGAATGTATATCATCATGCGCGAGGGCTATGGCGTTGAGGAGATGCGAGCGCTGACCATGGAGTGCCTGGAATGGATTCTTAGGCAGCAGGCGGTGCCGGCCACGACGCCTTCGACCTGCGGCAACTGCTTGCTTCACGACCTGCCGATGTGCCAGTGGGAAAGCCGGCGATACCTGGAGCGGCTGAGAAACGATTTCCATTGCGAATATACCAAGTTGCAGGTGGTGCTGGAGGATGGGATGAAGTTTGCGGATGCGTGATTGGAATTAGGAGTTAGGAAATAGGAGTTGAGCCCACTTCGGGGTCTCAAAGGCCTACCCGCAACACCTCTCGTGGGGAGGGGAGAATGTGCGGCCTTTCACCTTTTAACTGGCGGCAGCAATTTTTTTACTCTTTACTGTTCGATTGCGGACGTGATACATCACGTCCCTACATGAGGCGGGGGATGGTGCAGCCTTTTTCTCCTTTCACTTTTCACTTTTTCTTTTTACCTTAAATTATAAGGTACTTGCACTCGGAAATGAAAAGAAAAACAAGTTTTCCTTTTGCATTTCGCTCGTTTATCCGTACCTTTGCACCATGATGAAAATAGGTGTTATAATAGCAATGGAGAAGGAGTTTGTCCGCGTGGCAGCCCTTCTGAGCGACCGGAGCGAGGTGCGCCATGATGGCGGCACGTTCGTGACCGGCCGTCTTGGCGACAATGAGATTGTGATGATGCAGTGCGGCATCGGCAAGGTGAACGCCGCCGTGGGCACGGCGCGGCTGCTGGGCTGGTGCCGTCCCGACCTCGTGGTGAGCACCGGCGTGGCCGGCGGCGCCGACGTAGGGATGAACGTCATGGACGTGGTGGCCAGCACAGAGTGCGTGTATCACGACGTCTATTGCGGCAGCGAAGTGGCCTACGGGCAGTTCGTGGGCATGCCGGCGCGCTTCCCCTCGCCGACGGAGATTGTGGAGAGGGCGCTGCGGCTGAACGACGATGCGGCGGTGACCACACCCATCCATGCCGGGCTGATTGTTACCGGCGACTGGTTCGTGGACCAGAAGGAGAAGATGGCCGGCATCCTGCGACTCTTCCCCGAGGCGAAGGCCGTGGACATGGAGAGCTGCGCCATTGCACATACCTGCCATCTTTACGGCGTGCCCTTCATCTCGCTGCGCATCATCAGCGACATTCCGCTGAAGGACACGCGTGCCAGCCAGTATTTTGATTTCTGGAAGAAGGTGGAGGACAGCTCGTTCGAGGTGACGAGGAAATTCTTGGAGAAATAAGGCCCTCTCTAATCCCCCCTTGGGGTGAAGACGTACGGGCACAAGGCTGCCGCCATCAGTGACGTCTAAACTCCCACACTCCCACACTCCTAAACTCCTATACTACATTAAAGAGAAATATAATAAAACATAGACAATGAAAAACTGGAAAATCATCTTGCCCGACCTTCTGGCCGTGGTGCTTTTTGTGCTCATTTCGTTTGCCTACTTCTTTCCAGCCGACATAGAAGGGCGCATTCTCTATCGCCACGACGCGTCGGCCGGCGTGGGACTGGGCCAGGAGGCCAAGGTGTTCAAGGAGACCACGGGGAAGACGACGCGCTGGACGAACAGCGCCTTTAGCGGCATGCCCACCTATCAGTCGGCGCCGTCGTATAACAGCACCACCACGCTGGGGCACCTTGTGAAGGGCTACCACCTGTGGCTGCCCGAAAACGTGTGGTTCCTGTTCGCCTACCTGCTGGGATTCTATATCCTGTTGCGCGCTTTCGACTTCAGGCAGTGGATGGCGGCACTTGGAGCCGTGGCGTGGGCCTTCAGCAGCTATTTCCTCATCATCATTGCCGCCGGACACATCTGGAAGGTGTGGGCGCTGGCCTACCTGCCGCCCATGATTGCCGGCATTGTGCTGGCCTACAGTGGGAAATACCTGTGGGGCTTCCTGTTGGCGGCGGTGTTCTCGGCCTTTGAAATCTACGCCAACCATGTGCAGATGACCTATTACTACCTGTTCATCATCCTGTTCATGGTGGTGGCCTTCCTCATCGACGCCATTCAGAAGAAGCAAATGGCCCGTTTCCTCAAGGCCACGGCGGTGTGCGTGGTGGCCGGAGCCATCGGCGTGTGCGCCAATCTCTCGAACCTCTACCACACCTGGCAATATTCTCAGGAGACCATGCGCGGCAAGAGCGAACTGGTGAAAGCCGATGCCGCCAACCAGACCAGTTCGGGCCTGGACCGCGACTACATCACGCAATGGAGCTACGGCATTGGTGAAACGTGGACGCTGCTGGTGCCCAATGCCAAGGGCGGTGCCTCGATGCCCCTGTCGGAAAGCAAGACGGCCATGGACAAGGCCGATCCGCAGCTGACCGATTTCTATCCTTATTTCCAGCAATACTGGGGCGAGCAGCCCGGCACCAGCGGTCCTGTCTATGTGGGCGCCTTCGTGCTCATGTTGTTCGTGCTCGGACTGTTCCTGGTGAAAGGTCCCATGAAGTGGGCGCTGCTGGCCGTGACGGTGCTGAGCATCCTGCTTTCGTGGGGAAAGAATTTCATGCCATTCACCGACTTCTTCCTCGATTATGTGCCCATGTACGCCAAGTTCCGCACGGTGGCCAGCATCCTGGTGATTGCCGAGTTCACCATTCCACTCCTGGCCATGATGGGCTTGCGCGAGGTGGTGAGGAGCGTGAAAGGTGCGCCCGGTGCGGCCTCTCAGAAAACGCTCATGAAGAGCATCTATGCCAGCTTTGCACTCACCGGCGGCGTCTGCCTGCTGTTTGCGCTGGCCCCGGGAATGTTTTTCGACTTCATTTCCTCATACGACATCAGGATGGCGGGCGACATCCAGAACGCCATCATGCAACAGCAACCCGATGAAACGGGCGTGCAGGCCATGCTCCTGTCGAGCCTGGAGCCCATGCACAAGGCCGTGTTCGTGGCCGACTGCTGGCGCTCGCTGGGCATCATCGTGGTGGGCACTCTGCTCCTGCTGCTCTTCCGCATGGGGAAGCTGAAAGGCAGCGTTGCCGTCGGTGCCATGCTGGTGCTCTGCCTGGCCGACATGTGGTCGGTGGACAAGCGCTACCTGAACGACCAGATGTTTGTGCCAAAGAGCGAGCGCGATGCACCACAGGCCAAAACGAGCACCGACGAAATCATCTTGCAAGACAAGAGCGACCAGGGCAATTACCGCGTGCTCAACCTTGCCAGCAATACGTTCAACGAAAACGAAACTTCCTATTACCACAAGAGCATCGGCGGCTATCATGCCGCAAAACTGCGCCGTTACCAGGAAATCATCGACGCCTACCTGATGCCCGAGATGCAGCAGATGTCGGTGGCCATTGCCAATGCCGCCGGCGACATGACGAAGGTGAACGGCGACAGCCTCTGGCCGCTGATGAACATGCTCAACGCCCGATATGTGGTGGTGCCGCTTCAGAACAACGAAACCGTGCCGCTGAAGAATGTCTATGCCTACGGCAATGCGTGGTTCGTAGATAAAATCAACTATGTGGACAATGCCAACGAGGAACTGGATGGGCTTGGAAAACTGCAACTGCGACATGAGGCCGTGGCCGACAAGAAGTTCCAGGAACAGCTGGGGCAGGCAGTGGAACAAGACAACGAATCGGTGGTGAAACTCACTGCCTATGAGCCCAATCACCTCACCTACGAGGTGGAGTCGGGAAAAGGAGGCGTCGTCGTGTTCTCCGAAATCTATTATCCCGGATGGACAGCCACCATCGACGGAGAGGAGGCCACCCTGGGCAGGGCCGACTATGTGCTGCGTGCACTGCAGGTGAAACCCGGAAAGCACCAGGTGGAACTGATGTTCTACCCCAAGAGCATAGAAAGAACGGAGGCCGTGGCATACGCGGCACTGGCACTGCTGGCGCTGGCACTGCTTTATGTGGTCTTTACTGAAATAAGGAAACAGAGGAAATCGTGAAAAAACTGCTTTCACTACCGCCAAACCTCGTGAACTGTTTTCACGACGTGACGGGTTACGACAAGGGAGAATGGTTCTGCACCAGTGACCCCGTGGGCCACAAACTCGGAAGCGGCGGAGGAAGCATCCACCTGCTGCGCGAGGCTTTCAAGGCCATGGGGCGGCAGGGGCAGACCTTCGACCAGTGGCTGTCGGAAGACAAGCGCCTGCTGCTGCATGCGGGAGGACAGAGCCGGCGGCTGCCCGCCTACGCTCCGTCGGGGAAGGTGCTCACGCCCATTCCCGTGTTCCGGTGGGAGAGGGGACAGCGGCTGTCGCAAGACCTGCTGTCGCTGCAGGTGCCGCTGTATCAGAAGATTTTGGAGGCAGCCCCCGACAGCCTTCACACCATGATAGTAAGCGGCGACGTGCTCATCAGGACCACACAGCCGCTGCAGCCCATTCCCGCCGCCGACGTGGTGTGCTACGGATTGTGGCTGCCGCCCGAGATTGCCACCAACCACGGGGTGTTCGTATCGTCGAGGCTGTCGCCAAGCACCCTTCAGTACATGCTTCAAAAACCATCGCGCAAGGTGCTGGGAGAACTGACGAAAAATTGTTATTTTCTCACCGACATCGGCATCTGGATGTTGAGCGACAAGGCCGTGAAGCTGTTGGAGAAACGCTCTGTTCACAATGGAGAAACGTGCAACTACGACCTCTATGGACAGTTCGGCTGCGCCTTGGGCAAAGCACCGGCCGTTGACGACGAGGAACTCAGGCAACTCTCTGTGGTCGTGCTTCCATTGCCCGGCGGACAGTTCTATCATTTCGGCACCTCGCCCGAAATCATTTCAAGCTCGCTGGCCATTCAACATTTGGTGACCGACCAGCGGGAAATCATGCATCATTCGCTGAAGCCCCATCCCGCCATCTTCATTCAAAATTCTGTCTGCCAGACAGAAATCTCTCAGAGCAACCAGAATGTTTGGATTGAGAACAGCTGGATGGGGAAGGGGTGGCGGCTGTCGTGCGACAACATCGTTACGGGCGTTCCCGAAAACGACTGGGCCATAGACCTGAAACCCGGACAATGTGTCGATATTGTCCCTGTGGGTGAGAGCGAATACTGTGTTCGTCCCTACGGTTTCCGCGACCAGTTCCGCGGTGACGTCGGCGATTGCTCCACCATGTTCCTGGGGCAGTCCTTTACGTCGTGGGCGGCGGAAAGAAATATCAGTCCGGCAACCATCGATGGCGGAAGCGACTTGCAGAGTGCCCGCATTTTCCCCATTGTGGAAAAGCTTGACGATGCCGGACGGTTATTGCGATGGATGCTCTCCAATCCCGGCGACACGGAAGCGAAAACCTTGTGGGAGGAGTGCCGGAAGGCGAGTGCCGACGACATCTCTTGCGAGGCCGACATCATTCGCCTCACCCGGCAGCGCTCACGCTTTCGTGCCGAAAACTGGCAACAACTTGCCGCCAACCACCGCCACAGCGTATTTTATCAGACCGACCTTGAGGATGCCGCTCGCGAATTTGCCCTTTATGACGTGCCTTGTCCGAAGCCCATTGCCGACGACGAGCCACTTATGAAACGCATTCACGACAGCATGTTCCGCGCAGAATTGGAAAGGCGGCGGGGCGGCGACGGCGCGGAAAACGAGCAGAAGGCGTTCAGCCTATTGCGTGCAGGACTGATGGAGCCTGTGGTGCAAGACAAGCAAAGCCCTGTCATGTCGGTATATCCCGACCAGATTGTCTGGGGGCGCAGTCCCGTGCGCATTGATATTGCCGGCGGCTGGACCGACACGCCGCCCTACTGCCTTATGGAGGGCGGCAGCGTGGTCAACCTTGCCATCAACCTGAACGGCCAGCCACCATTGCAGGTTTATGTAAGGCCTTGCCGTCAGTACCACATCATCCTGCGAAGCATCGACCTCGGAGCTGCTGAGCAGGTGTCCACCTACGACGAGCTCTACGATTTCCACCATGTGGGCAGTCCGTTCTCCATTCCCAAGGCCGCGCTGGTGCTTGCCGGTTTCCATCCATGTTTCTCGCTCGAGAACTTTGGTTCGCTGGAACGCCAGCTGGCTCATCTCGGCTGTGGCATTGAGCTGACACTCCTTTCGGCCATCCCTGCCGGAAGTGGCTTAGGCACCAGTTCCATCCTGGCGGCTACCGTCTTGGGAGCATTGAGCGATTTCTGTGGACTGAAATGGGACAAGAACGAAATTGGCAACCGCACCCTCGTGCTGGAGCAGCTGCTTACCACCGGCGGAGGATGGCAAGACCAGTACGGCGGCATCTTGCAGGGCGTGAAACTCTTGCAGACACGCAGCGGCTTCGACCAGAGTCCCGTGGTGCGCTGGTTGCCCTCCGACCTGTTCCTGCAGCCCGACTTCGCCCCCTGCCACCTTTTATATTATACGGGCATCACCCGCACGGCCAAGACCATCCTGACAACCATTGTCAGGCGAATGTTCCTCAACCAGCACGAGGAGCTGGCTCTGCTGCGTCAGATGAAAGAGCACACCACCGCCATGTTTGAGGCCATACAGCGGGCCGACTTCCAGAAGATGGGGCAGCTGGTGGGCCTTTCCTGGTTGCAGAACCGCACCATCGATAGCGGCACCGATCCCGAGGAGGTGCGCAGCATCACCCGGCTGGTCGATGATTTCTGTCTGGGCTATAAACTGGCCGGTGCCGGCGGCGGCGGCTATCTCTACATGATTGCCAAGGACGTGGAGGCGGCGGCACGCATCAAGAGTGTGCTCAGCCAGCTGCAACCCAACGCCAATGCACGTTTTGTGGAACTCAGCCTCAGCAACACAGGGCTGCAGGTGAGCAGGAGTTAGCATCTATGAACACTGGCGTGGAACTTTTCAGGACTTGCGTTGACACGGGCTGCCCTACATGGAAAATCGTGCCCTGTCACCGCATGCTGTTCGTGGGCAGCTGTTTTGCGGCAAGCATGGGAAAACTGTTTACCGACAACTGTTTCCAGACGCTGGTCAACCCCTACGGCGTGATGTACAATCCCGCCAGCGTGCTCCACACCTTGGAGCGGCTTTCGCAAGAGGACAACCTCTTCCAGCCCGACGTGGCCATTGTCACGTTGGGCACCAATCATGTCTATATCTTAAAGGAAAACGGGCTGATTGTTGACAATTGCAACAAACAGCCCCATCACCTGTTCCGTGAAGAAGAACTCTCGGTGGAGCAGTGTCGCCGTTATCTCGAGCGTTGTGTGCAGTTGTTGAGGCAAATGAACAGTCAGGTGCACATCATTTTCACCGTCAGCCCCATCCGCTATGCCAAGTACGGCTTCCATGGCAGCCAGCTGTCGAAGGCCACCCTCCTGTTGGCATGCCATGAACTCTTGCAAAGCGAACAGGCCGTGAACTATTTCCCGGCTTACGAAATTGTCAACGACGAGTTGCGCGATTACCGTTTCTACGCTTCCGACATGCTCCATCCCTCAGAGCAGGCCGTGGACTATATCTTCCGCCGCTTTGCCCAAGCCTTTTTCTCGGAGGAAGCCGTCAGGTTTGTTGACGACTGGCAGCCCCTTGCCAAGGCCCTCGCCCACAGGCCCCTCCATCCTGGCAGTGCCGAGCATGAACGCTTCTTGGAGGCCACGCGCCGGCAACTGTCCGCTTTCAGGGAGAAATATCCCTTCACTGGCGAGCCAGCTCCAATGCCTCTGACTTCATCTGAGGCGCCAGGTCCTCATACGCAACCTTGAATTTCGGCTGCCCCATGCCCCAGGCGGAAATTTCGTAGAACTGGTAGATGAACGCCAGGCTGTCCTTCTCAAAGATTGGGGCGTCGGGGAGCGGCAGGTGCTCAAAGTCTTCACATAAAGTAAGTTGTGTCAACAGTTCCTCGTCGCTGGTTACGTTGAAATACTTTTTCAGCCCGCTTTTTATGATGTCCTGCATGTAGTGTTCGTCCGCGAGCACATCGTCCCAGCTCATCAGCACTCCGTCGGCCTTGCGGAAGGTGATGCCGCTGTCGTAGGCCAGTTCGTGCAAGCCACCCCTGTAGGTGAGCCACGACACGTTGTAGGTGACATATTTCGGCGTTTCGCAATTCACCGTGAAATCAACAGCCCATTCAAAAGTCATATCGTTCCTGAAATCGTCGTCGTCGATTTTTTCCCGAAGCCCCGTGACCTCATCGGTGAGGCTCATTCCGACGTTTTCCACATAGAGCTTGAGTTGTTTGTTTGCCAACTCCGGGTTGTTGGAAAAGGCTGTTGGAATGTCTTCCTCCTCAATGTTTCCCTCTTGTCCGAGCAAGTCATACAGCACCCCCTTGATGGCATCCTTCAGATGGCTGGGACCGCTCACGGGATAATCGGCCGTTACCCTGCATACGGCCTTCTTGTTGTCGAAGATGTGCTCAAAACGCTTGTAGGCAAAGGTGCTGTCGTTGCCAAACGTTGCGATTTCTTCTTTCAGCGTGGAAGTGTATTTCTTAAGCGGCAGCTGGTAAATGCCGACGCCGATGGCTGCCACTAAAGCAACCGCCAACCACCATTTTTTCCTGTTTTTCCTTTTCATGGGTTCAGAAGTTATTCTAAATGCAAAAGTAGTGTTTTTTTTCCTTTCACGCAAGCCGCCACGTTCTTTTTTTTTGACGTTTACATAAACAAAAAAGGCGCAACCGTCAAGCGGTTGCGCCATAAATGGTTACGGATGATGTTGCTCCGTTGTGGCAGATTCTTAGAAGTTGTAGTACAGTCCGAACATGATGTTGTTGCCATCGAGGTCCACACCGATGTTGGTGCTGTTGTCGATGTTGTCGGGTTTCGGGCTGAATGTGTCGAAGCCCACGAATCCAAAGTGAGCCACGAAGCTGAGCTTATCGTTGAGGTTGACAGCCACGCCGGGTTTCAGTCCGAGCTGGAACTCTGTGCCCTGGTCCTTGTAGCTTGCCAGTCCCACGCCGCCGTCAATGAAAACGTTGACGAGCTTCGACTTCACGAAGGTATAGCGGGCGTAGGGAGAAACCTGCAACACCTCAACATCAGTGTTCTGTCCGAACGAACCGCTGCGCAGTGAGCAGGCACCTTTCTGGTATCCCACGGCCACACCGATTGCCCAGTCGTCGTTGATCGTATAGCCGAAGTCGGGCACGAACTTGTAAACAGTTTCAGCGTCGGCATTGCCGTTTTTCACGCTTGCCACTCCCACGCTGCCGCCGAGATACCACTGTGCGTTAGCGGTGACGGCAAAGAGGGCAATCACCATCGTCATAAAAATCTTTTTCATTTCTTTTTTCCTTTCTTTTATTTAAAGGGTTCTACATCTTGCACCTTGTTGCCAATGGCGGGGGTGCTTCTTGAAATCGCGGCAAAAGTACGCCATTATTGCTGAATATGCAAGCAAAAAGCGGGGGAAAGTCGTTTCGCCGCCTTTTTGCTTGACAAAGGTCAAAACCGGGGGACGGTTTTAAATCTTCACATTTAGGAGTTCAGGAGTTCGGGAGTTCAGGAGTTCAGACGTTACTGGAAGCCCACCCCCTGTCCCTCCCGTAGGAGGGGAGAGTGAAGCCCGTTGCCTTTGCCCTTCATGGCCCTTCGCCACGTCTTCCCCCCAGGGGGGGATTAGAGGGGGGCCTCACTTTTCATTTTTTTTCAGCATGTAGCCGGCCAGGGCTTCAGTTGCTTGAAGAAGTCGTTGCCCTTGTCGTCAACGAGGATGAAGGCGGGGAAGTCTTCAACCTCTATCTTCCAGATGGCTTCCATTCCCAGCTCGGGATATTCCACACATTCAATGCTCTTGATGCTGCTTTGCGACAGCACGGCCGCCACGCCGCCGATGCTTCCCAGGTAGAAGCCGCCGTGTTTGCGGCAGGCCTCGGTCACCACGTCCGAGCGGTTGCCCTTGGCAATCATCACCAGGCTGGCACCGTGGTCCTGGAACTCGTCAACGTAGGGGTCCATGCGGTTGGCCGTCGTCGGGCCCATGCTTCCGCAGGGGAAGCCCTCGGGCGTCTTGGCCGGACCGGCGTAGAGCACGGGATGGTCCTTGAAATACTGCGGCATGTCCTCGCCGGCATCCAGCCGTGCCTTCAGCTTGGCGTGGGCAATGTCGCGGGCCACGATGATGGTGCCCTTCAGGTTGACGCGCGTGGAGACGGGATATTTGGTCAGCTCGGCCCTCACGGCATCGATGCCCTTGTCCAGGTCAATCACGATGGTGTTCGCTCCCTCGCCGGCTTTCGCATATTCGGCGGGAATAAGTTCCGAGGGGTTGTTGTCCATCTTTTCCAGCCATACGCCGTCGCGGTTGATTTTCGCCTTGATGTTGCGGTCGGCCGAACAGCTCACGCCCATGCCGATGGGGCACGAGGCACCGTGGCGCGGCAGGCGCACCACGCGGATGTCGTGGGCCATGTACTTGCCGCCAAACTGTGCTCCCAGGCCAATCTTGTGGGCCTCCAGGAGGAGTTTCTTCTCCAGGTCCACGTCTCGGAAGGCGCGGCCCGTCTCGTCGCCCGTGGTGGGCAGGTTGTCGTAGTACTTGATGCTGGCCAGCTTCACCGTGAGCAGGTTCTTCTCGGCACTGGTGCCGCCGATGACGAATGCGATGTGATAGGGCGGGCAGGCTGCCGTGCCCAGGCTTTTCATCTTCTCCACCAGGAAGGGAATGAGCGTGCCCTCGTTCTGGATGGTGGCCTTCGTCATGGGGTAGAAATATGTCTTGTTGGCCGAGCCGCCGCCCTTGGCCACCATCACGAAGCGGTATTCGGCACCCTCGGTGGCCTCGATGTCTATCTGTGCGGGAAGGTTGCAACGCGTGTTCACCTCGTCATACATGGTGAGCGGCGCATTCTGCGAGTAGCGCAGGTTGTCTTGCGTGAACGTGTTGTAAACGCCCAGGCTCAGTGCCTCCTCGTCCTCGAAGCCCGTCCACACCTGCTGGCCCTTCTCGCCGTGGATGATGGCGGTGCCGGTGTCCTGGCAGAAGGGGAGGATGCCCTTGCAGGCCACGTCGGCGTTGCGCAGGAACTGAAGGGCCACATACTTGTCGTTCTCAGAAGCCTCGGGGTCGGTGAGCACCTGTGCCACCTGTTCGTTGTGCTCGCGTCGGAGCATGAACTCCACGTCGTGGAATGCCTCCTGGGCCAGCAGCGTCAGCGCCTCTTTCGACACTTTTACGATTTCCTTGCCCTCAAACTCGCTGAGGGTCACGCCCTCCTTCGTAAGGAGGCGGTACTCCGTCTTGTCCTCGCCAAGCTGGAACATTGGAGCATACTTGAAAGGTACATTTGCCATAATGTTTTCGTATGATTGATTTAAAAAAAAGTTTTTTTAATTATGAATTCTTAGTTATGAATGATGAGGAGTGGCCCTCGGGGAGAGTAAACCGCCGTACGCCCTCCCCCCAAGGGGGATTAGAGGGGGGCCTCGGGGAGGTTGCCGCCGTACGCCCTCCCCCCTTTGGGGGGATTAGAGGGGGGCTCTTTTTCTTGGCTACAAATATACACAAAAAGCCTGAATAACAAGCCTTGCGGCCCAATAAATTAAGTTTTCTTATCCTTTCACCCCCATCTTTCTCCTTTCCGGCGGGAAATAGGATGCAAAATGCCCTTCTGCTACTCTCATCACTTTATAAATGGTGGAATTGTCGGTTTTTTATCAATGTTTTTTGTTTTTTTAAATATAATAACTACCTTTGCACTCTCAAAACGATATTAAATAGAGGCTAAAAGCAATAAACAATAATAAACAAACCTTTAGAACGATGAAGAAGACAATTGTTTGCGCATTGAGCATCTGCGCCATGATGATGCTCCAGTCATGCTATGTTCAGAACATTAGCGTCGGTATCGGTCAGGACGAACCAGTGCAGCAGGTGGCCAAGGTGAAGAACCACTACTTCATAGAAGGATTGGTACAGCCCAGAAAAGACGAGGCCAAGAACCATGTGAGCAACGACAAGCGGTTCCGCATGAAGACGTTGACAACTTTCTGGGACGGCTTCCTGGCTGGCATCACCTTCGGAATCTATACGCCCAACACGACGTATTACTACGAGCCGGTGAAATAAGACGTGCCCGCGCTCTCACACCAGTGAGGGACGTTAACCACATTCAACAGTAAAGGCTTTGGGGTGACGGCTATCCCCAAAGCCTTTTTTGTGTCGCTAAGTTTCCTCCGACAAAAGGGCCATACTTCACCCTTCTTTTTTTGCTTCGCCCAACACCTTGTCTGCTCACAATTTTGTCAAGATTTTTCAACGATTTTTTGTTTTCCCAAGAGGCTTGACCGCAAATTTCGGGGAGAGATTTTGCAGTTTGAGAGGAGAGATCTTGCAAATCTCTCCCCGAAATTTGCGGTCAAACTTCAGCCGATTTTAAACCCTTTGATTATCAATGTGTTACAAAACGGTCGAAAATCATGCGATTTTGTCAAATATTTTTACCAATTTATATCTATGTCCTTACCCATGCTTGTTTTCATGATTGAGTTTTTCTCGAATGTCGGGACATAATTATTCTCCAATCATTTCGAGCAGCTCGCGGCTGGTGAGCTTGTGGCTGGAGTTGGTGCCCTGCAACATGGCATCGGCGAGGTTGCGCTTGGTGCGGTGGAGGCGGAGGATTTTCTCCTCGATGGTGTGTTGCGAGATGAGGTGATACACAGTGACGTTCTGTTGCTGGCCTATGCGGTAGGTGCGGTCGGTGGCCTGCTGCTCTACGGCGGGATTCCACCAGGGGTCGAGGTGAATGACGTAATTGGCCTCGGTGAGGTTGAGGCCCAGCCCTCCGGCTTTCAGGCTGATGGTAAACACGGGATGCAACCCGCGCTGGAAATCGCGCACCAGCTGCTCGCGCTTCTTCATGGGCGTGGTGCCGTCGAGGTAGATGAAGTCGATGCCATTGTCCTTCAGTGACTTGCAGACCATCGCGAGGAAGGAGGTGAACTGGCTGAACACGAGCACGCTATTGCCTCCCTCCACGATGTCGTGGACCATGTCGCAAAGGATGTTGACCTTGGTGCTTTCGCCTTTCCAAGCCTTTTGCACGAGAGCTGCCGAGCAGGCCGCCTGACGCAGGCGTGTTATCTCGGCCAGCGTGTTGATGCTGGGCGCGTTTCCCGACTCCTCTTCCAGCATTTTCTTGGCTTTTCGGCGTATGGACTCATAGATGGCCAGCTCGTCTTCCGAGAGTTCCACGGGCATGTTGATTTCCGTCTTGTCGGGCAGTTCCTCCACCACCTCCTGCTTGGTGCGCCGAAGCATGAAGGGAGAGATGATGCGTTTCAATTGTCGCGACCGCTCTTTGTCGTCGAGCTGCTCGATGGGGGTGATGAATTTGTTGGCGAACTGGTCGTAGCTGCCCAGCAATCCGGGGTTGATGAACTGGAAGAGGTTCCACAGTTCGCCCAGGTGGTTTTGCACGGGCGTTCCCGTAAGTATGATGCGGTGTTCGGCCTGCAGCTTCATGACGAGTGCCGACGTTTTGGTGCCGCGGTTCTTGATGACGTGCGCCTCGTCGAGGCATACGGTGTTCCATTTCTTTTCCTGCAGGTCCTCGCTATTGGTGACAAAGAGCCCGTAGGTGGTGAGCACGACGTCGCCCTTTGCGGCCTTCTCGATGGTTTCCTTGCGGTCGGCGGCGACGTTGAGCACGGTGACGTTGAGCGACGGAGCAAAGCGCTTGAGCTCGCTCCGCCAGTTGGGCACCACGGAGGCCGGCGCGGCGATGAGTGCCGGTCCCTTCTTAGCCGTGTGGAGCATGAAGGCAATGGCCTGCACGGTTTTTCCCAGTCCCATGTCGTCGGCCAGGCATACGCCGGCTCCCCATCCCGTCATGCGCACCATCCACTGGTAGCCGTCGGCCTGATAGGGCCTCAGCTCGGCCTTGAGTAGCGATGGCACGCGGGGCCGCTGGTCCATGCTCTTCTTGATTTTCTTCTGCATGTCGTCGATGTCGCGGTCGTGGGCAATGGTGAGCTCACCGTTGAGGGTGCTGCCCAGGAGTGAGGCGTGGAAAGGCGATATCTGCAGGTGCCCGCGGTTGTTGACGGCCAGGCTCTCTATGCGCGACAATTGTTTACGTAGTTGCCCGGTGATGGCAAGGAAGGTGCTGTCGTTCAGGCGAATGAAGTCGGCCATGGTGCTTTCCGACACGAGTTGCAGTAGTTGCGAGGCGCTGATGACGGTGTCGTCGTCGATGGGGATTTCGCCTTCCAGCTCGAACCATCCGCTATTTGACCGCAGGCTGATGTTCCAGTTGGCTGGATTGCTGATTTTGAGGTTGATGTTTCCGCCCTTTGGCCACTCCACGAAGAGGGCGTCGTCGTGCTCGTGGGCAAACTCCAGTAGCTTGAGCAGGCCTTCGGGGTTGAGGTCGATGGCCTGTTGCTTGGAGAAGATGGCCTTGCCGTTTTCGGCAATGTCGTAGTCCTCAAGGAAGCTGGCCAGCATTTCCAGGTTGGTTCTTTCGCCCTTGATGTCGCGTTTCACCTGGTAGCGCCTGCCGTCTTGCTCGGCCACGCAGGGGTTGAGGCCGGCGGCGGGCGGCATCAGCGTGTTGCCGTCGGTGAGCGGCTTGGCGTGGCAGTAGGCAGAGAACATATTCCGATAGCCCGACTTAGGCATGATTTGCAGGCATAGTTTTGGCGAACCGTCGCGGCTATCGAGGGTAGAACCGCCCTCCACCAGGTCGCTGTGCACCTCAATGATGTCGCTCACCTTGGGCAGGAACTCCCGGAGCATGGGCTCTGCACTCAGCGGGAACACCCCGAAGTTGAGCAGCTTGGAGTAATAGAAGTACTGCCGGTCGCTCATGTTGATGACCGTGTAGTGGGTGTCGCTGTCTTTGCGGTAGGTCACCCTGTTGTTGAGCGTGGCATTGGCCAGGTTCGACTTCACTTGGAAGCCGTTGGGGCCTTTTTGAATGATGAGATAGGGCTTTTCCTCGGCAATGGTTACCGGCACCAGTGGGGCGTAATAGCCCGTGTACACCTTGTCGGAGCCGATGAGACGGGGTAGCACGACTTTCAGGTCGATGTCGTATGAGTAGTAGCCTGTCAGGTTTTGGGCAATGGTCCTGTCGGTTTCGTCCATGAATGGCGTGCCCCTTCTGAAGGTGTCGAGGGTCATTCGTTTTCCGGCACCCCATTCTCCCGACTTGAGGCGCTTTTGCTCGCGCAGGTCCACATAGCCGTTGTTGATGATGTAGGCCACGCGGGTTTCTTTTTCAGCCTCTTGCTTCTTTTCTTCCTCGCTCTTGGGTGTCAGCTCTTCAAGCAGCAGTTCCCATTCGGCTTTGAATCTGAAACGTGTGGAGATGGGTGTTCCTCCGAAAGCTTCCTCCAGCCGCGATTTTTCTTCCTTGTCCAACTGAAGCCAGGGCGACAATTCGTGGCGGAGGATGGCAAATTGGGGGAGTGGTGGCAATTGGGGTGGCCGATTGTGCCCGATGCCAAAGAAACAGGCCGGTAGCAGGGCCATGTACTGGTAGAGGGGCTTGTCGTTGTTTGATGTATCGGTGATGTTGTATTTAATATCATTGTCCGACGGTATCCTGTTGGACAAGAAATAAGAAAGAAAGAGCCTTGCCGACTGCTGGCTTCCCCTGTAGGCGAAGGCGTCTTTCTTGCTCAGTGCGCGGAGTTTCTTGCCGTCGTCGTTCTTGAAGTGGTAGGCCACGACCAGCATGAAGTTGTGTAGCACATTGTTGAAATAGCCCCGTTTTGTCTGAAAGGTGATGCCCTTGTTGGTGTCGCGCAGCACGCTGATGAATCCCGATGCCGCTTTCTCGTAATCGCCGGCGTAGAGTGTTCTTACGGCCGACAGCATTTTGGCATATATGTTGTCGTGGATGGCGGCTTCGGCATCGAAGTTGCCATGGGCGTAGAAGTCGTGAAGGGCGATGGCGGAGCGGATGGTTTCTTTCGACTTCCTTGGAAGGTCTTTCAGGTTCTCGTTGAACAGTTCGGTCATGAGATGTTGGTCGTCGGGGATGTCGCGATCTATTTGCCAGAGGATGGCCTTGGTAATGAAAGACTGGAGGATGCTGCTGTCAACGGTTTTGACGATGGGTGCGAATTGCGGCAGGCAGGTCAGGGGGATGAAAGATTCGGCCACTGAAGCGTCGTGGCATTTGGCGGTGTCGGGAGTATCTCCGTGGAGGCATGCCTGTAGCTGATCAATGAGTGTACCGATGCGCCGGTCTTGCAGGCCTCGGTAGTTGTCGTTGAAATGTTCGAGCAGTGTTTTGTTTTCAACAAGCAGGTAGATGAGAAGCGGCGCGCGGTGAATGGGCTTGATGTTCACTTCTTTGCCATAGAAATTGTATTCAAGAAAGAAGTTACGCATGTTCAACAATGTCTGCCGGATGCCAAATTCCGCAACTTTTTCCTTGCTACTGTAGAGTTTTGTGTTGTGGCCAAAAGAGTCTTTCCCTGTGTAAGCGAAAAAGCAGAGCAGCTGAAGCTGCCCTGCCGTAAAGGATGTGTAGGGTTTGAAAATGTCTTTGATGTCCATTTCTTTGTTTTAATTTGCTAAAAGAGTGTACTCTTTTTAACGTTGAGTGATGAGTTATGAATTGTGCTCGTCAGCAAACTCATAAAAGAGTGGACTCTTTTTAACGTTGAGTGATGAATTATGAATTATGCGCGTCTGCATAAGTCATAATTCATCACTCATATTTAAAAGAATTCTATTTGTCTCCAAATATTTCCTCGGTGGTGAGCCTGCGGATGGGTCCTGTCTTTTGCAGGGCGTCGATGTCGAGTTCCTTTTCGTTGCCGAGGATGACGTATTTGAACGGTTTGCGGGCCATGAACTTCTGCTCGAACTCCACGATGTCTTTCAGCGTGATGGCGGGCAGGGCGTTGTAGATGCGCTCGTCGATGTCGTAGTCGATGCCGAGTTCCTGCGCTGAAATCCATGCGTTGATGAGCGAGAATTTCGTGGTGCGCTCCGTGGCCAGCCGTTTTGTGAGGGCATCCTTGGCAATCTGGAATGCTTTCTCGCTCTGCGGAATGGTGTCGAGGATGCTGTTGAAATGACGGATGCAATCCATCATCTTGTCGTTTTGCGTGATGATGTGTGTGAAGAAATATTCGGGCTCGTCCTTCCGTGCCGGCTCCACATAGGCTGCGAAAGCGTTGTAGGCCAGTCCGCGTGCCTCGCGCATCTCTTGGAAGACGATGGTGTTCATGCCCCCACCGTAGTATTCGTTGAAGAGGGCTTTCACAGCGGCTTCCTCGGGATGCCAGGGGCGTTGCTCGTTATGAATCATGCGCATGTAGATGTTCGGGGCATCGTAGGGAGCAATGAGCACTTCGTTTTGCGGCGTGGCCTGCTGGGTGTAGTGTTTTCCTTCGGGGGCGGCGACAAATTTCTTGTCCGTTTTGTGCTGCTTGGTAACGACGTCGGCCAGTTCTTTCTCGCTCATTGGGCCATAATATAATAAGGTGTGCTCAAAACGCGGCAACTCCTTGAGGAGGTTGAGCAGCTCCTGCGGGTCGGTCTGCCGCAACTGTGCGGCGGTAAGGATGTTGCGGGCGGGGTTGTAGGGGCCGTAGATGCCGTATTGCACGAGGCGCGAGAAGTTGGCACCCTGGTTGAGCTTGGCATCGGCGTGCGACTTTTCCTCAAGTTCAATGTACTGTTCCCAAGCCTGCTTATCTACACGGGCGTTGCTGATGACATGCTCGAGCAAGGCAAGGGCCTGCGGCATGTTCTCGCTCAGTCCCGACAACCTTACATAGATGTTGCGTGCCCCCACGCTGATGCTGTAGTTGCAGGCCAGTTTATAGAACTGCTGCTTGATTTGCGTGTTGGTGTATTTGTCGGTGCCGAGATATTCCAGGTATGCCGGGGCGTAGGAGTATTTCACGTTGGATTCCTCGCCAAACTTGTATTGGAAGGCCATGATGAAGCGCCCGTTCTCAACGTTTTTCACATAGATGACGGGAATGTTTTTCTTTGTCTTCCCGAAGGTGAGGTCGCGCTGGAAATCGACGAATCGCGGCTGAATGGGCTCCACCTTTGAGTTTTGTATTTCGCTCACGAAGCTGCTCACCAGGTCGCGGTTGGTGGGGATGGGTGTGATGGCGGGTTTGTCAATCTTCTTGAGGTTCTTGTCTTCGCCCTGGCGCTTGTAGGTCACCACATAGTTGTCGCGGAAATGGCACCGCGTGAAGTCCATGATTTGCTGCTTGGTGATGTGCGAAATGCGGTCCAGATAGCCCACCTGTTGTTGCCAGGGCACCTCGTTGATATAGGTATCGACGAAGGTGTTGGCGCGGAAAGCGTTGCTTTCCAAAGAGTTGTAGTAGTTGAGCTTGGCATTGTTGATGACCGAAGGCAACAGGTCGTCGGAGAAATCGCCTTGCTTCAGTTTCTCTATTTCACCGAGCAGAAGGGCCTTCACTTCGTCGAGTGTCTGTCCCTCCTTCGGTGTTCCGGCCATGAGGAATCCCGAATAGTCGCGCAGCGTCTGCACGCCTCCCCATGCTTCGAGCATCTTCATCTGCTGGTTGATGTTGAGGTCTATGAGTCCGGCGGTGCCGTTGCTGAGCATGGCTTCAATGACTTGCAGGGTGTCCACCTGCAGAGAGTTGCCCTTGTCGAATCGCCATGCCATCCACATTGTCTCGGCCTCGAGGCCGTAGATGGTGGTGTCGCGCGGCTCGGTGATGGGCTTCAGGGCCGGGAACACCGGTTGCCTGACGTCGGACCCGGGTTTCCACGAGCCGAAATACTTGTCGATGATGGCAATGACCTGATCGGGATTGAAGTCGCCGGCCATGCAGATGGCCACGTTGTTGGGACGGTACCACTTGTTGAAGTAGTTCTTGATATTTGTGATTGACGGGTTTTTCAGGTGCTCCTGCGTGCCGATGGTGGTCTGTGTGCCGTAGGGATGTGTGGGGAACAACATTCGGCTGGTGGCTTCCCATAGCTTGCGCTGGTCCTGCGCTATGCCGATGTTGTATTCCTCATAGACGGCTTCCAGCTCGGTGTGGAAGCCGCGGATAACCATGTTCTGGAAGCGGTCGGCCTGAATCTTGGCCCAGTTTTCCACTTCGTTCGACGGAATGTCCTCGGTGTAGCAGGTCACGTCGTTTGAAGTGTAGGCATTGGTGCCCTCGGCCCCGATGGCCGCCATGAGCTTGTCGTACTCGTTGGGAATGAAATACTGGGCGGCAATCTGCGAAAGGCTGTCAATCTCATGGTATTTCACCTTGCGCTGCTCGGGGTCGCTGATGAGGCGGTACTCCTCGTAGCATTGCTGGATTTTGTCGAGCCATGGTTTCTCGGCTTCGGGGTTGGTGACGCCGAACTTGTCGGTGCCCTTGAACATGAGGTGCTCCAGGTAATGGGCCAGGCCGGTGGTTTCGGCGGGGTCGTTCTTCGAGCCTGTCCTCACGGCAATGTACGTCTGAATGCGCGGCTTCTCGGTGTTGACCGAGAGATAGACTTTCAGCCCGTTGTCGAGCGTGTAGATGCGCGTCTTCATCATGTCGCCGGGGAAGGTTTCATATTTGTAGTCCTTGGCCGAGGCCGTGAACAATGTTGCGCACAGGGCGATGGCGGTGAAAAGGATTTTTCGGGTCATTCTGATTGGGTTTAATGAGTTTGAGATGGGATTGAAATGGGTTTAAGCCTTGTCCTCGAAGTCTATTTCGTGGTCGAGCTTGTTGATGAAGTCCTGGAAGACCTCGTCTTCCACGTCGCCCATGGCATATTCTTTCTCGGCATCTTTCCTGATTTCGGCAATCCAAGCCCTGCGTGCCAGGATGTAGTCTTGCCTGATGTTCTCGGCGTCTTCCTCCGTTATTTCGTCGAGGTGGTAGTAGTCGAGAATCATCTGATAAGTCCATGCCCACTGGTACTGCCTGTAGTGGCGGTTGATTTCCTCGAAGCGGTCGATGACGAGCTGAATGGTTGCCAGCTGTCCGCTCTTGATGTCGCTGATGAGGCGCTGTTCTTCCGACTCGGGGAGCAGCAGGCCAGAGAGGTCAATCCAGTTGCCCTTTCCCGTCTCGGTGGTGGGCTTTCCGAAGTATCCGTGTTTCTTGGCCCTCTTGAGCACGGCGCCCATGTATAGGCGCAGGGCAATGTCGTAGTACTTGATGCCCTTGCGGAGCGACGAGGCGTTGATGATGTATTCGTGGTAGTTGTATTGCGATTGCAGGTCGCCGGAGGCCTGGCGCAGCCTTTCCAGGATTTCCTTTCCCCTGAGAATTTCGCCCACGGTGAACGGCGACAGCCAGTCGAAGTTGACAATGCTCTTCTGGCATCCCTGCTGGCGCATGTCGCGCTTTGGCCATTTCTTGATGTCGCGATAGAGTCCCACGGTGGTGATGTTGCGCCCGGGCACCAGATACATGTCGTCGTTGTAGGAAATAAGGTATGAGAAAGGCACGTCGCGCGTGTCGGGATGGTGCATCAGTTTTCCCATACAAACGGAGAAGGCGCCGATTTTTGCCGGCATGAGCACGTAGGAGCCGCTGGCCGTCTTGGTGCCGCGCTCCAGGGTGCCGTAGTGGATGGGTCCCATTTTGTAGGCATGGTTGCTGAAGTTGGTGGCCGAGCCGGCGTTGTAGAACGAGAACTGACCGCCGATGAGCAGGCTCGACTTGTGGTGGCTGGCCGAGAAAGGCCCGCAGAAGGCTGCGCAAGCCTCGCCGTTCGACATGTACGAGTTGGCGAAGAACACGCTCTGGGAGGCGGTGAAGCCGTTGGCAATATGGCAGGCCTCGCCCACGAAGCAATCTTGCATCTTCACGCTGTTGATGATGCTCGAGCCATTGCAGATGATGGAGTTTTCGCAGATGACCCCCGTACCGATATACACCGAGTCGTTGGGGCCGTTGAGGATGGAGCAGTCGCTGATGCGCGAGGCGCCGTTGATTTCGCACAGGTCGCTCACCACGGTGTTGGTGATTTCCTTTGTTCCAACAACTTTCACCTTGTTGCCGATGATGCCGCGCTCGGGCATGTTGCGCTCAATGTCCTCGTTGATGAGGCGACGTATCTCGTCCTTGATGTTCTTGTCGGAGAAATGCTTCACCATGAAGGCCGCGAACTGGCTGTTGAGGTTGCCGAAGAGGATGGCATTGCCGTCGCCGGCCTCGTTGAGCACCGAGATGAGGTTGCCCTCGCCGTAGGTGGCGCCCTCGGTGGTTTCAATGATGCTGACGTTTGAAATCAGGCAGTCGTCGCCGATGGTGTAGTTGTTGATGTAGCCCCCCACGTTCTCGATGAGGCAGTTGTCGCCGATGGTGACATTCCTCAACGTGGCGCGGTTGATGCCCGAGTGCTTGATGAACCCCTTGGTCACCTCCACGTTCTTCTCGAAGATGCCGAGATAGACCTCTCCGTAGAAGCTGGTGTTTCTAACATGGTTGGGAAGGAATCCCTCTGCCACGTTGATGGCAGTCCAGTCTTCGGCCGTACAGCCGTTTTCTTGCAAGATGACGATTTCCTCGTCGGTAAGTAATCTGTAATTTTCCATTATGTGCGTTCTTTTTGTTGTATATTCTGGCTTTTTACTTTAGGAGTTCAGGAGTTCAGGAGTTCGGGAGTTCAGACGTTACTGATGGCGCAGCCTTTCACTTGCGGACGTGATACATCTGCTCACCATAGCACCAATGCCCGTTATTCGATGGCGCAGCCTTTCACTTGCGGACGTGATACATCACGTCCCTACATGAGGCGTGGGATGGCGGCAGCAAATTTTTCACCTTTTCACTTTTTCACCTTTTAAATGGCGGCAGCAAATTCTTCACTCTTCACTCTTCACTCTTCATTTCTTCCTCCTCCTCAATGTCATAGAGGAAGTCGTTGTAAGGGTATTTCTGAACGTGTAGCTGGCGCACTTTCTTGTAGAGGGTGTCGCGGAGCAGGTTGATATTGGTTTTCTCGCGGGCCGATACGAACATGGTGTCTTCGCCGCTTCGGGCCATCCATGTTTTTTGTAGTTCCTCCAGCGAGATGTTCTCTTTCTTCATGGGCGTTAGGTCGTCGGCCTCCTTCTCCACCCAAGTGTAGGCGTCGATTTTGTTGAAAAGCAGCATCATGGGCTTGTCGGCGGCCCCCAGCTCCTTCAATGTGTTGTTTACCACGTCGATTTGTTCCTCAAAGTCGGGATGCGAAATGTCCACCACGTGCACCAGGAGGTCGGCCTCGCGCACCTCGTCGAGAGTCGATTTGAAGGAGTCCACAAGGTCGGTGGGCAGTTTGCGTATGAACCCCACGGTGTCGGCCAGCAGGAAGGGCAGGTTGTCAACCACCACCTTCCTCACTGTGGTGTCGAGGGTGGCAAAGAGCTTGTTTTCGGCAAACACCTCGCTCTTGCTCAGGAGGTTCATGAGCGTGGATTTCCCCACGTTGGTGTATCCCACCAGTGCCACCCTGATGAGCCTTCCGCGGTTCTTGCGTTGTGTGGTCTTCTGGCGGTCTATTTCCACGAGCCTTTGCTTGAGCAGCGTGATGCGTTGCAAAATGATGCGGCGGTCCATTTCCAGCTGGGTTTCACCGGGTCCGCGCAGTCCCACGCTTCCCTTTCCTCCGCCGCTTCCCGAGCCGCCGCCCTGACGTTCCAGGTGTGTCCAGAGTCGTGTGAGTCGCGGAAGCATGTACCGGTATTGTGCCAGTTCCACCTGCGTCTTGGCATTGGCCGTCTGCGCGCGCATGGCAAAGATGTCGAGGATGAGGCTGGTGCGGTCGAGGATTTTCACTTTCAGCTCGGCCTCGATGTTGCGCATCTGCTTGGCCGACAGCTCGTCGTCGAAAATCACCATGCCTATTTCGCGCTCGTTGTCTTCTTCCTGTTTGATGTACTGCTTGATTTCCTCCAGCTTTCCCTTTCCCACGTAGGTCACCTGGCTGGGGCCGGCCACGCGCTGTGTGAACCGCTTCACGCACACGGCGCCAGCTGTCTCGGCGAGAAATTCCAGCTCGTCGAGATATTCTTTCGTCTTGGCTTCGTCTTGATGCTGGGTGATAAGTCCAACGAGAATGGCCGTTTCGGCCTTTACTTCTGAGATGACAAATTCTTTCATGCGTTGTTGTTATGAATAGTTGTGCAGGCATATTTCGCCGTGCCATCTGCAAAGGTACGCATAAATTTTTACACTTACAAGAATTTCACACCTTTTATTAACACGCGGTCGCGCGTGCGTGTGTTATTGTGTATGCAATCATATTGCAAAGCGACGGTTTTGAAAGCCTGCCGCGAACTATTCCAAGTATCTTTTTTTCTTTGATGACAGTAAAAATATTTTGTCAAGATTTTTCATGGGATTTTTCTTCCTCGGAATAGTTTGACCGCAAATTTCGGGGAGAGATCTTCAAGATTTCTCCTCTCAATCTTCAAGATTTCTCCCCGAAATTTGCGGCCAAACTCAAGGCTGGTTTCAAACATTTGATTTACAATGGTTTACGGAAATGGTGAAAAATTGGTCTATTTTGTCAAATATTTTTACCAATTTTGCCCCATGTCGCTATCCGCCCAAAGGGTAGATAAAAGTCCATTTTGAGGTTTGACCAGCAACAAGACAGGACTAAGCATACGGGATGAACTAAAACATGGGAGACAAGTTTGCCCGTAACATATTTCTGAACTCCTCAACTCCATCAATTTTCGGTGCAAAAGTGTTGTTTTTACCATTTTATTTCTTGAAACAAAAATTTTACCTGGTGTAAAGTGGCATTATATTGCTTTTTAGGCTTTTTATGATACATTCGTAAACGTTTGCGTAACTTTTTCAATAAAAAAAATAACGTTAGTTGACATAAGTCAAGAATTTGCATTATCTTTGCACTCGAAATCAAGACCTAAGATTTTCAAGAATACATACTACATTTATACTAACTGCTAAAACATTCAAAGAAGAACGGCTCCGACGCGATGTCGGAGTCTTTTTTTGCATAAATTTTTTTGTTGTATGCACAAAATTGCGGAGAAAAATGTAATTTTGCAATCATTAAACAATTAAATATGGAAAAATTGAAAATTGGCTTTCTTCAGCAACATAATGTTGCCGACATGGACGACAACCGCCGGCGGCTTTCCGCGGGTATATCGCGGCTGGCCGGTGAAGGTGCGCAGCTCATTGTATTGCAGGAGCTTCACAACGGCCTCTACTTCTGCCAGGTGGAGGATGTCGATAACTTCGACCAGGCCGAGCCCATTCCCGGACCGTCCACCCAGTTCTACGGAGAATTGGCGCGCAGGCACGGGGTGGTCATCGTTACCTCGCTTTTTGAAAAGCGTGCACCGGGGTTATACCACAACACCGCTGTGGTGATGGAAAGCGACGGCACCATTGCCGGCAAGTATCGCAAGATGCACATTCCCGACGACCCTGCCTATTACGAAAAGTTCTACTTCACGCCCGGCGACCTGGGGTTCCATCCCGTCAGGACCTCGGTGGGCGTGCTCGGCGTGCTGGTGTGCTGGGACCAGTGGTATCCCGAGGCCGCACGGCTGATGGCCCTTCAGGGTGCCGAAATCCTTATTTATCCCACTGCCATCGGCTACGCCTCGGCCGACAGCTATGAAGAGCAGCAACGGCAACGCGAGGCATGGACAACCGTGATGAGGGGCCATGCCGTGGCCAACGGGTTGCCCGTGGTGGCCGTCAACCGCGTGGGCTTTGAGGCCGACCCGTCGGGACAGACCGATGGCATCAGCTTCTGGGGAAGCTCATTCGTGTGCGGGCCGCAGGGCGAGATGCTGCACAGGGCTTCAGAAAAAGAAGATGAAACGGGAGTGGTGGAAGTGAACCTTGCTCACGGCGAAATGGTGAGAAGATGGTGGCCGTTCCTTCGCGACAGGCGCATTGACCAGTACGGCGACGTCGTGAAAAGGTTCATCGATTGAAAAGGCCGCCGGGGCATCTGCTCCGGCGGTCAGTTTTTCTCGCCGTCGCAATCTGCGTCGGCATGTATGCGGTATGTGACGGCAAAAGTAAGGACTGAGGACAGCATCATGAGCACAAAGAACTTGCGGTAGCCGAAAATATGGACCCACAAGCCCGAGAAAATACCGGTCACCATCAGCGAAAACGACATGACGGCAACACCCATGCCGTAGTGTGCCGCCGAGCGGTGTCCGCGGCTCACCATGCTCAGGTAACGGAAATAGGACGTCATGCCAAAGCCGTAGCCGGCCTGTTCCACAATGACGCAGAGGCTGATGGGCAGCAGGCTTTCGGGCATGTCAAAACTGAGATACACAAAAACCAGCTTGGGCAGGGTGAGTGCCGCCGCCATGGGAAACAGGCAGCGCCGGAAACCATATTGGCGCAGCGCGTAGTTGCCCGCCACGCCGCCGCCCACCAGCGAGAGGAAACCGATGGTGCCTTGCACATAAGCAAACTCCTGGGGCGACAGGCCCAGGCCGCCAATGCTTCCACGATCAACAAGGAAAAGAATGGAAACCTTGGCAACCAGTCCCTCAATGACCACATATAGCAGCAGGAACATGACCGCCGAGGCGGCATGCTCCTTGTGGACGAATGTCTGAAGGTTTGAGTGGAAGACGCGGCGCAGCTTCGCCAGCGACGTGTTCCTGCCGCGGGGCGTGCGCTCAACGGCCTTGGGCAGGGCGAAGAAATTATATATGAGCAGCAGCAGCGAAAGCCCCGCCAAGACGTAGAACACCACGCTCCACGAATAGCGTATGTTGCGTGTGATGACTTCCAGGTTGCCTGCCACCATGACCAGCACGCCGAGGATGATGGTCATGGTAAGGCGGAAAAACAGGCGCCTGACGTAAACGAAGCGTTCCTGGTCGTCCTCGCTGATGCGTAGTCGGAAGAAGCTTACAATCACCATGTCGTGGGTGGCGGAGCTGAATGCCATCAGCCAGAAGAGCAGCAGCACGGTGCCCGGCCACGATGATTTCTCGGTCACCGACCACGCTATGCCGGCCAGCAACAACGTCGTGAGCAGCTCGGTGAACAAAATCCATGCCCTGCGAGTGAAGTTAAGGTCCACGAACGGCCGCCACAGGGGTTTGAGCACCCATGGCAGCAGCAACGACGAGGTGTGGAAGGTGATGGCGGCAGTGCCCATTCCCAGCCGCTTGAAGACCAGCAGCGACAGCATCATGATGACCATGTAGGGCAGGCCCTTGGCCATGTAGAGCGTGGGCACCCATAGCCAGGGGCTGCGGCTCGATGCGGGGGAATGTAGGCGGCGCATGTTATTCCGTGGTTTTCTTCTTTCCAAATTCCGGGTCTATTTTAATGAAGGCACAAACGGCAAAGGTGGCCAGGCAGCAAATGATGGTCCAAACGAAGAAATGCCGGTAGCCGATGGTTTCCTGCAGCCACCCGGCCATCATGCCGGGAAGCATCATTCCAAGGGCCATGAAGCCCGTGCAGATGGCATAGTGCGACGTCTTGTGCTCGCCTTCCGAAAAATAAATCAGGTAGAGCATGTAGGCCGTGAAGCCGAAGCCATAGCCGAACTGCTCGAGGAACACACATACGTTGACCGCCAGCATGCTCACTTCAGAAGCATAGCTGAGGTAAACATACACGAGGTCGGGAATGGTGATGGCGCAAACCATTGGCCACAGCCACTTCTTCAGGCCGTCGCGTGCTGCCACGATGCCGCCGAGGATGCCGCCGATGGTAAGTCCGAAAATGCCCACGGCGCCATAGACAAAGCCCACCTGTCCGGTGGTGAGGCCCAGGCCGCCGGCATCTTGCGGGTCGAGCATGAAGGGGTTGATGAGCTTCACCAGCTGCGCCTCGGGCAGGCGGTAGAGAAGCATGAAGAGAATGGCCACCACGATATGTTTTTTCTGGAAGAAACTCTTGAAGGTGGCCAGAAATTCTTTCAGCAGGTTGCCGGCGGTGACGTTGCGGGCGGCATGGTCGCTGGCCGGTCGCGGCAACTGCCATGCGTGGTAAATGCTCATGCACAGGAAGAAAACCGACAGCACGATAAACACCAGCATCCACGCCAGTGGAATGTTCCCCGACACCCCTTCGAACACGGCTGCCGTCTCGCCCTTGATGTTCTTGTCAATGTGGAAGAGCAGGTGTGCGGGGCGGTCCCAGTTGTCTTCGGTGAAAACAAATCGTGTGGGCATCGCGTTTTGTTCCAGTTTGATGCTTTGGTCGCCCGACTTGAATTTCACGTTGAGCACGATTTCCTCCCCCTTCTGTGGCTTTTCCGACAAGCTGACGGCGGCCATGATTGTGCGGTCGGCGGCTGCCGCCACTTGTCGTTTCTCTTCGCCGAAATGCGTGCGCAGGTAGTTGGTGAGCTGCGACGGCTTTTCCTCTGCCTTCACGGTCTTTACGTCGTCGGCTGTTGTGGTGTCTTCGGTGGCTGTTGTGATGATGAAATGCTGTCCGCTGGCCTGTGGCGAAATGTCGCTCACCACGGCCGTCTGTTGAGAAGCGTTCACCTGCAACAGTGCGGGTTCCAGTCCACTGCCCGTTTCCACCAGTCCCGCCAGTATGACCAACAGCCCCTGTCCCACGATGGTAGCAATGCGGTATGCCGTGCTGCGTATGCCCACGAAGAACGACTGCTCGTGGTCCGACAGCCCGTGCATATAGAAACCGTCGGCGGCAATGTCGTGGGTGGCCGAAGTGAAGGCCACCAGCCAGAAGGCCGCCAGCGTGAGTTGGAAGAACAAGGTTGTTGGGATGGAAAAAGCGATGGCCGCGAAGCCGAGTGCCAGCACCCATTGCATGGTGACAATCCACCATCGCTTGGTCTTCAGCAGGTCAACAAATGGGCTCCAGAAGGGCTTGATGACCCACGGCAGGTATAGCCACCCCGTATAGAGTGCAATGTCGGTATTTGAAATACCGAGCCGTTTGTACATAATGACGGTGATGGTCATTACTGCCACGTATGGCAGTCCCTCGGCAAAGTATAGCGACGGCACCCATGACCACGGGCTTTTGCTTGCTTTCATTTCGATAGTGTTTTTTTAAAGGAGTTTAGGAGTTTAGGAGTTCAGACGTTTAGAAGTTTAGGAGTTTAGAAGTTTAGGAGTTTAGGAGTTTAGACAATACTTATGGCGGCAGCAAATTCTTCACTTTTAGCCTACCCCCGGCCCCTCCCGTAAGGAGGGGAGCCTTTGGGCCGTACGTCTTCCCCCTAAGGGGGGACATGAGGGGGGCCTTCACTCTTCACTTAAAAGATTTTTCACTCTTCACTTTTCACTCTTCACTTAAAAACCTCTTCATTTATATATTCTCTTTATTTCCGCCCCCTTGTAGTAGTGCAGGAGGATTTCGTCATATCGGTATCCTTTCTCTCCCATCACGGCGGCCCCTATCTGGCACAGCCCTACGCCGTGCCCCCATCCCTTGCCGTTGAGAGTGATTTTTCCGGGAATGCCGTTCACGATGTCTTCATAGCACACGTCGAAACAGCTGCTCAGCAGGTGCGTGCTGCTCAGTGCACGCCGTATTTCCAGCTCCTTGCCGATGGTGAACTGCCGTTCGGTGCCCACTATCTTCAGGCGGCTGATGCGCCCGCTCTTTCCGCGTTCCAGGGGTTCCAGCCTCACTATCTCCCCCAGGTTCATTTTCAGCTTCTCCTCAAGCAGTTCCTGCAGCTCTTCCTGCCGCAGCGTCACCGTCCATTGGTAGAAGTCGGTGGTGGCCTGGTCGTAGTCGTTGAGCACCTGCCGCAGTATGTTCCTGTCGTCGGTATGGCAGAAGGGGTCGCCGCCCTCGGTTGCCGCATCTTCCACCGACACGAGGTAGGGCTTCGGCGTGTCTTCCCAGCAGTACTGGAACTCCTCCGTCCTTCCGCCGCAGCATTTGCTGAACCTGGCGTCGCATATTTCGCCGCCGTAGCTCAGTATCTGCCCCCGCGTGGCTTTTATGGCCTCTGCCACATGGCTGTTCTCGGCCATCGTGATGCCCTGGTAGCGCTGGCAGTGGTCGTCGGCGCAGACGTCGAAGATGGTGTGGTCGTCGCGGTCGTACCACCTCACCAGCTCGTCGTCTTTCTTCACGAACGAGAAGAACCCTCCGCCGCCGGCCTCCTGTGTGCGCCGTTTCTCCATCTGTGCCAGCAGCCAGCTGCGCGAGATGACGGCGTGCGCCTTCAGGAACTCCATCGCCGACGTGGCGCGCATCTCGCTCGAGATGACGCTGGTGAGGTAGCTCTCCACGGGCAGCTCGTTGATGACGCATATCTTGTCGGCCTCCACCACCAGCTGCAGCGAGCCGCGGAATGTCTGCGCCTGCTTCTGCTCCCAGTGGAAATTGATGCCTATGGTCACGTCGTCGATGGTGAACGACGCCTCTTTCTGCAGCGGCGTGAAGCGCAGCTCGCGGTATTGTGCGCCGTTCCACCTGATGCCGCCTTCCGAGAACTCCACCGTCTGCCGCCCCTCCACGGGATTGCCTTTCGCCGTATGCGGGCCGTTCAGCGTGAAGCTGATTTTCTCCGACGTGATGATGCCCACCTGCACGGTCGGCTCCTTATATTGCAGCCGCTGTGCAATGTTCCCCCGTGCCGTGGCATCCGCCATCCTGATGCGTTCCGCCAGCTGTTTGGTCTCCTCCTCGTTGAGGCTCACCTCCTGCAGTATGTCGCTGGCTTTCTCGGCCGTCATGTTTTCAAAGTCCTCCTTTCGTGGCGTGATAATCAGCCCCGCCATGTCGAGCGCTCCGGGACTTACCATCACCTGCCGCTCACCGCTGTAGTAGTAGCAGTCGGGGCGGTGCTTTTTCCTGAGGAACACCACGCTGAGCAGTTCGTCTGCGGCTTTCCACGCCACGATGTTCATCATGGGCTCTTCGCCGTTTCCCTGCCTCTCCATGGCGTTGTATGCCAGTTGCCACAGCTTTTCTCCGCCCTCCCTTGTGCGGCTTCTTATAATCAGTGCTGCCGAGGGCATGCCGCCCGCAATCAGTATGCCGTCGCCGCCCTCGCGCTCCACCACGGGAGTGAGGTTTCTCGATAGCCGCTGCCAATGGCGCTGCAGGGGCACCACGCCGCTCGTCCCCGCCTGCAGGTGGCCGTGGTCGGGAGCGCTCGCCCCGCACTGCGGCCCGTTGTAGAACACGGTCATCGCGGGGTATTTCTCTATGAACCGCAACATGTCGCCGTACATCCCCCTGATGTCCTGCGCCACGTGTTTCTTCATGGCTATGGTGAAGTGCATGGGCAGAATGGGGAAGGGGTTCACCAGCAGCTCGTATTTCCCCCAGAGGTCTTTCGCCAGCTGCTCCCCCGGCCGGTTTTCGCGGCACAGGAAGCAGGGCCTCGCCGCCAGCGCCTGCCGGTCGGTTTTCGCCGCCGTTGACACCATGCGCGCGGGGTTGTGCTGCACCGTCAGCGCCATGTCGCCCGCCGCCAGCTCCTTTGTCTCCACGTCGGCCAGCGCGCGGTAGTTCTCCCTCGCCGCCGCCCATGTCTCCGTCTGCCTGCGGAAGAAGCGCGTCAGGGCGTCGCTCCACGGCCCCGTGTCGCGTCCCTTCGCCATCTGCTGCCTGGCCATGATTTCCATGGTGCGCAGCCGGTCCTTGTAGAGGTTGTTGGCGTTGATGCGGTCGGTGGTCAGCGCGGCGTCGCTGTTGCCTCCCCAGCGGCGGCACAGATACAGTTCCTTGTATATTCTCCCTATGCGCCATTTGCGGCTGAAGGCCAGGCCCGCCGCATAGTCCTCGCCATAGCTGGTGTTGGGCAGCGCCATCTCGCGCAGCAGGGGGGTGAAGAAGGCTCTCGGCGCTCCCAGGCCGTTGATGCGCAGCGCGTTGTTCGCGCCGTTCTCGTCGGTCCATTCGCTGTGGCTGATCAGCCCAGGCGGCAGCGTGTTCAGGTCGAAGTCGCACATCCGGTAGGAGCCTATCACCATGGCCGCCCGCTGCGCGTAGAAGGCGTCAACTATCTCCTGCACCGTGTGGGGCGAGCTGTACAGGTCGTCGCTGTCCAGCTGTATGGCGAAGCGCCCGCAGCGGTCGTCGCCCACCGCTGTGTTCCAGCAGCCACCGATGCCCAGGTCGGTGCGCCGCGGCACGATGTGAACGAGGCGGTCGCCGCGCCCCGCCGCCGCCTCCCTCTCACAGAGGGCCTCTATGATGTCGGTGGTGCCGTCGGTGCTATGGTTGTCCACCACTATCACGTTCATCCTGCACCGCGTCTGCTGCCCCAAGGCGCTCTCCACGGCGTCGCCGATGGTCTTCGCGCGGTTATATACGGGAATGATTACCGAGGCCTCCACGTCGAACGGCTGCTCGCCGAAGTCGGGCTCGGCGCGCCCGCCGCCGTCCACCAGGGCCCCTGTTTCGCGCAGGTGGGCGGTCACGGCGCGCTCCATCTCCGCCTGCACCTCCCTGTTGGCGGGGTTCACATAGTCGAACTGCTTCACGCCGCTGGCGCGCAGGTCGCTCTCCTCCTCGGTGTATAGCAGCTCGTCGAGGTGGAAAATGGTGCCGCGGCGGCTCAGCCAGAGGCGCAGGGCATAGAGGGCGGCGTAGCGGTAGCCGCCGGTGGCCGCCGCCGCACTGTCGCCGGTGGTCGCCGCGCCGCCTTTCGCGGCTTTTGCGGTGCCCGCCGCCGCAGGGTCTTCTCCCGTGGCGGCCAGCAGCGGCGCCCTCACCAGCACCACGCTGCCCATGTCGAAGTCGTCGCGCACGCTGCCCGCCTGGTAGTCGACGACGCGGTGGACCACCGCCGCTCCGTTCTCCACCTGCCAGCGGTCGCCATACACCATGGCGGCGCCCGTCTCCTCGGCGGCGCGCACCATGCGCGCCACGGCCTGCGCGCACAGCGTAACGCCCTCCCTGAGCACCAGCAGCGAATAGTCGGCACCGGCGGCATGGCGCAGCAGCGAGCCCACCGCCGCACTGTCGGCCAGCAGGCCCCAGCGGCCTTCCACCACCGTCACGCCGTTCACCACGTCGCTGTCTCCCAACTGCTCGCGAAGGCGCACCGCCGCGCAAGCGCTGCCCACAAAGCAGCACGTTCTTATGCCTGATTTCATTTTCTCACATTTTAAATGCTGCAAAATTAAAAAAACTTTCTTGTTCACACAAATATAATCTCGTATATCAAGTTAAAAGAAGTTAAGGGGGCAACCGGGACAATGGCATTGAGGGCTTATTGAGGAAAATGCAATATGTGTTTTGGGGGATTTTGGGGATGTTTTTGAGTTTTGCCTTTAACACCCAACGGCGGTGGTCTTGTCTCTTTCATGTTTGCAAAGGTGCGAAACCCTGCAAGGTGTTGTTTTTCAGTAAATTGCAGATAATAGTTGAAAAGAGAAAATGATGCGGTAAGCGTATTGATGTGGTGGGAATGACGAAGCGGAAAGAGCACAAATCATGCGTTTTTATATGCCATAAAAGGCCATTTTTTGCACGGAAAACGACGTTTTTCCACCCTTTGGAAGTGATAAAAATACGTCTTCTGCGGCTTTTTTCACCATAAAAAGCCGCGCGCAGCAGCGTGTTTTTGCCGTGGCGCGTGAGCATAGTGCCGTCTTACGCTCCTCGATTTGCCGTTTTACGCCCCTCGATTTGCCGTTTTACGCTCCTCGATTTGCCGTCTTACGCTCCTCGATTTGCCGTCTTCATAAGAGCGTACAACAGGAGAGCAAATAGGCGCAATAGGAGCCGACGCCTCCGAGCGTCGGAGTAACTAAAAAAACAGCCCGACACATACGAGAAAAATATATACTCCGACGCTTGGAAGCGTCGGCTCCTATCTGCGTCGGCTCCTATCTGCGTCGGCTCTGATTCGTGTCGGCTCCTATGCGTCGGAGTTACTAAAAACCTTGCCCGGCGCATGCCGCCGTTCAAGGCTCTCCCAAGTATCGCATAATAGCTTCCACTTGTCGCGGGGTGAAAACGCGTTGTCGTCCATCGTACCCAAGTTTTTGAAGTTCCTCCCTGAGTTCCCGGTTGTGGTTAATCCATCGGCGGAGACATGACCAGGCGGATGAGGGCTGGAGGTGGGGGAGGTACTTCATGGCCAGCTCCGTGCGCCCTTGTGCGCGGTGTTCCACGGTGGCAAAGGTAACAATAATTTTCCGAAACAGCAAGAAAACGTGCATAATTGTATATAACGCGCGCGCTTTCCGCGCGTATGCGTATATTTGCAGTGTGAATTGTTCCTTTATGTTTAACTAAATCTCTGAATGTTATGGCAGTGTTTTACAAACTCTCCAAGTGCAAAATCGAGGGCAACAAGAGCGAGAACAAATGGTTCGGCCATCTGGCTTCTCTCGGCAAGATTAGCTATCGCGACCTGTGCAAGCACATCAGCGACCACAACTCGCCCTACGGCTATGATACCATCATGGCCGTGGCCCTGAAGCTTCAGGAGTGCATCCTCGAGAAGCTCAACGAGGGCTACAAGGTGGAGTTCGGTGAACTGGGCACCTTCTACTACCAGCTGAAGTCGAAGCCCAGCGACGATGTCACCAGCTTCTCTGCTCAGGAGCACATCGGCAACATCTACCTGCGCTTCTCGCCTCGCAAGGACAGCATCACCGACCTGAGTTCCAAGACTCTCCGCAAGAAAACTGTGCTCCGCGACATCAACACCCTCACGGCTGAGGATGCCTATGAGGCGCTGAAAACGGAGAATCAGAACGCTCAGGAAGGCGACGGGCTTTAACCATGAGCCATGAAGAAGGTGACTTTTCGTGAATGGTGCTCCGGCTTCTCGCTGGTAACGGCGTTTCTGCTTTCAGCAGTGAACATGTTTCTGCCGCCGGTGGGCGACATCAGCGAAACCGTGCTGTGGTACACGGCACAGGCTTTCTTCTTCGCCGGAGCAGGGCTCGGCATCGACGTGATGATTGACCGCAAAATCAAGCAAAGGGACGGGGAATAATCCCGCCCCTTTTTTTTGTTTTTTTGTTTTTTTGCAAAAAGCGACTCCTTCACCCCCGTTTTATTTCACCACGACTTTTTTCCCGTTATGAATATATATGCCGGGTTTGTGTGGCTTTTGGTTGATTCTCCTTCCGTCGAGCGAGTAATAGTGGTTGTCGTCGGGGGCGGTGCTTGGCTGCGGGTTTGTTTCGGGTGTGGTGACGGCCGTGGGCGCGGGGTTCTCGCTTCCCGGGTATGGCTGCCAGCTGACGCCGTTGAAGCTATAGACATCCCAGCCTTTTTCCTGTGCTGCGGTGACGTCGGCCACTGTGCAGACGTTGTTGTCGGTGACGCTGCTGCCGTCGTAGACGTAGATGGCGGGTTGCGTCCTGTTGGCCTTGTTGGGCAGGCCCTGTATGAAGGCTGTCATGGCGAGGTTGTTTTCCTGGCAATAGATGGCGGCGTTGTCGGCGCAGGCGTTGACGGTGAGCGTGGTGAGCTGGTTGTGGCTGACGTCAACGTTCTGGAGATTCGGGCAGCTGTCGAATTCGATGCCGGTGAGCCGGTTGTGGCTGGCGTTGACGTCGCTGAGGTCGCTAAGGGAATAGATGCCGTAGAGTCTGGTGAGCAGGTTGTTGCTGCAGTCGAGATTCTTCAGCTTGTTGAATAATCCCAGGTAGAGGTTGCTGACTTTGTTGTTGCTGAAGTTGAGGTTTTCGAGTGCTGTGCATCCTGTGTATCCCTGTGAGCCAAGGATGTCCATGTTGGCGATGTCGTTATCGCTGCAGTCGAGGTCTTTCAGTCCTGTGAGCCCTGCCAGGCTGAGTGTTTTCACATTGTTGTGGCTGCAGTTGATGGTATTGAGCGCGGCGCAGTTGAGGACGATGATGGTCAGCGGCTCCGCGTTGCCCTGGATGGTGAGCGCCTGCAGGGCTGGACATTCCCTGATGAGCAGATAGGTGAGGGCAGAGGTGCTGAGGCTGAGGTCGGCGACGGCGCTTTCGTGTATCTGCATGCTCTGAAGGCTTTGCGAGGGCAGGTTGCCGAGGCTGGTGAGCTTGGGGCATGAGTACATTGAGAAACTCTTGACGGCGTTGCCTTCGCAACGGAGGTCGCTGAGCTCGTTGAGGTACCCGATGCTGACGGTCGTTGCTTCGCAGTGGCTGCAGTCGAGGCTGGTGAGGTTGGGCAGATAGTAAACGATGACGCTTTCCCAGTCCGTGTTGTTGCTGCAGTCGATGCTGACGAGCGATGTTTTGTTGTCGAAGGCGGTAGATGGTATCGATAAAAAGTTATTACTGTAATTGAGCGATTTGATTGCCGTGCATTGAGAGATGTCAGGCATATAGATGAGTTTGTTGTTGCTGAGGTTAAGCGTTTCCAGGGCGGGGCAGCCCGTCAGGTCGATTAATCCTTCAAGTTCGTTGTTGCTGCAGTCCAGGTTTTTCAGTGCCGGCAGGTCTGTCAAATCGAGTTGTACCAACCTGCTGTTGGTGCAGTTGATGGTTTGTATCAGAGGGCTTTGAAATACGGTAATGCCCATTAAGCTGGTGTTGCCTGTAACGTTCAATGATGTAAATTTGTTGCAATTCAATATGACCACTGATGTCAATGGTTCCTGATTGAAGGTCAGTTGTGTCATGCCCGTATTTTCTATGTAGATACTCTCCAAATGGCCGGTAGTGTAGGAACCTATGGTTGTAAGGAGTGGGCATTCTCTGAAATCGAATTCTTTTATGGCATTGTTTCCGCAGTCCAGCGTAGTGAACTTGGGCAGGTCGTACAGACAGATGGTCTCTATGGCGCAGCTGTTGCAGTTCAGCGAGGTCAGTTCAGGCAGGCTCTCTATGTTCGCAGAGGCCCATTTGGTGTTGTAACTGCAGTCGAGAGTGACGAGGGCGGTGTTTTCCAAAAAGGCGTTGGCGTCGATGGTAAGCTGGTTGTGGCTGCAGTTGAGGTTTTGCAAGGCCGTGCATTCCGACACGTTGAGGGTTGTCAGCCTGTTGTTGCTGCAGTTGAGCGTCTTGAGGGCGGGATAGATGGTGATGGCGCTGATGGCGCAGTCGCTGCAGTCGAGGCTGGTGACGGCGGTGCAGCCCGTGGTGTTAAGGTTGGTGAGGCTGGCGTTGCCGTGGCAGTCGATGGTCTTCAGGCCGCTGCATCCCGAGAGGTTGAGGTTGGCCAGCGGGGTGCCGTACATTCCCGGCACGGAGAGTGCTGTCAGCTGTGAGCAGTTGCTTACGTTGAGCGTGGCGAGGTTTGTGCAGGGGTTACATGACAGGGTTTTCAGCTTCGTTTTGCCCGACAGGTCGAGCGTGGTGAGCTTGCTGCCAGCGACATTCACCGTCTGAAGATTGTTGCAGCCCGAAAGGGCGAGCGTGGTGAGGCTCTGGCAGAAGGCGCACGATAGTTCCGTCAACATGGTGTTTGCCGACAAGTTGAGCGACGGGATGTTCGTCTGGTTGCATTTCAGCGAGGTCAGGGAGGTGAAATACCCGATGCCTGTCAGGTCGGAAATGGTCTTGCCTGAAACGTCGATGGACGTGATGCGGTTGATTTCTTCTTGTGTGAGGTAGTTGTCGCCGTTGGTGATGCTTTTGATGTATGCCTGGAAGGTGGCATCGGGGAATGCCTCGTCGATTTTTACCACATACAGGAAATCAATCTTAATGTTGTCCTTGCATACGCTTCCGTTGTTGTTGACAATGGCTTTTTGCTCATCCATGAAAAAAGCTCCCTGCGGCTCGGTGATGTAAATGCTTTCATCGAGATACAGTGATGACACGTTGTTGAAGGTGGCATAGCTGTTGTTGCCCGTCATGGTGATGTGTGAGTTGCCATAGACCTTCACGGTGCCCATGTCGCTGAAGCAGCTGCGGTTGATGAGCCCGGAGCGGAACGTCACGTCGGTGTTGTAGATGATGAGCGTGCCGTAGTTGTTGGTGCCCTTGCCGCCGATGCCGTAGGACGTGATGTAGTCGGAGTGTGAAATTTCCAAGCCGCCCGTGAGGTTGTCGAGGGTGAGGCTTGCCGACTGCGTATTAAAATAGATGGCTGTCTTGTCTTTCGCACCTACTGCCATCTCACCGTTGCCTGTGATGGTCACATCCTGTGCTTCAAGGTAGATGCCGTATTTGCCTGAGACAAAGACGTAGGCCCAATCCACAACGACGATTTTCAGGCCGTTGCGGTTGGTTTCAATGCCGTTGGCCTTGCTGGTGGTCAGCGTCATTTTGGTGAGGGTGAGCGTTTTACCGTCACTGCTCAGCGAGGCGGAACCCTCGTCGATGCGAGTGTTGTTGCTGTTGGTGAAAGTGCCGCCGTTGGAGAGTTCATAGCCGCCAATCTTTACATAGTCGGCCCATGTGCTGCCGGCAATGGCCAGCAGGGGCAGTAAGATAAGGAATAATTTTTTCATAGTTAGTTGAATTTTTGCCGCCGGTGGCCGGCGGCACAGTTAGACATTTTGATTTCCGCTACAAAGATATTAATTTTTTTTATTTTGATACAAAAAAAGGCTGTTTTTTTTAAAAAAAAGAGATGTCAGGGGCGCGTGGTGACAATCATTCCGCCGTTGGGCTGGATGGTGACCCTGGCTTTTCCCTTTCCGTTGGGCTTGAGGGGCTTCATAAATGATGCCGGCACGAGTGTGCCCTTGGCGGCGGGGTGGTCGGCGTAGAGGACGAGCTGGTCGGCGGAGGTGAAGAATTGCGAGAGGTCCAAATCGACGGTCAGCGGGCGGCCGGTGGCGTTGAGGCCTGCCACGTACCACTGCTCCTGGTGTCGGCGGGCCATGATGATGTACTGGGTGGGGAAGCCGTCGATGAAGCGCGTCTCGTCCCAGGTGGTGGGGAGGCGGCGCAGGAAGTCGAGCTCGAAATCGGGGAGCTCAGAGAGGTTGTTGGGCTGCATGGCCACGCACTGTATGAACGTCTGGTTGGTGATGGCCGTGGCCATCTCGAAGACGTCGGAAGTGTGGCGCGGGTGGCGGCTGGCGTTGTCCTTGCTCATAAAGCGGTTCATGATGACGCCGCCCCAGTCGAAGGCACCGAGGGCGTTGCGCGAGAAGGGGTGCATGGTGAGCTCGAAGGCCTCCTGGCGTGCGTGGTATTCGCTGAAAAATACGTTCTCGGAGGCCAGGGCGGCCTCGCTGGCCACGTAGTTGGGGTACATGCGCTCCCAGCCGCGGGGGATGGTGCAGCCGTGGAAGACGACTTGCAGGCCGTGGCGGTTGGCATCGCTGAGAATGTCTTCATAGAGGCGCATGGTCTCCTGCTTGTCGCCGCCGAAGAAATCGACCTTGATGCCTGCTACGCCGATGCTCTGCAGCCACGACATCTCACGCTCGCGGGCTATGGCGGTGTTCATGCAGTCGCGCGGGCCTTGAGGGGCGTCGTTGACGAAGCCGTTGCTGTTATACCACAACATGAGGTTCACGCCCTTGTCGCGGGCATAGCGGCTGAGCTGTTCGATGCGCTGGCGGCCTATCTGCGTGTCCCACCAGTTATCGACGAGACAGTATTCGAAGCCCATGGCGGCGGCGAGGTCGATGAACTTCACCTGGTCGTCGTAGTTGATGCTCTGGTCTTGCCAGATAAGCCAGCTCCACGTGTAGCGGCCGGGGCGGTAGGCGGTGGACGGCTGGTAGAGGGGTTTTACCACGTCGTAGGCAATGGTCGTTTCCACGATGGGCGCCGGCGTGGTGCCCACGGTGACCGTGCGCCATGGCGTGGCTCCCGGCAGCGGGATGGCGGCAAGCGGCGAACCGAAGCCGTTGTTCTCGCCGGGATGGGGGAAGGCGATGGTGTAGCCCGTCTGCGGTGAGAAGTCGGAGAGGTGGCTGCCGCAGTAGGCGGAACTGACGCCCGTTTCGCTGATGAGCACCCATGCCTCGGGCGTCTTGAACAGGCAGGGGAAGGTGTAGCCCAGTCCGAAGCGCGACGCCGTCTGCATGGGGGCGTCGGCCACATAGTCTTCCTCGTAGCTGGGCTTGGTGTGCTCCCAGCCGGTCTCGGGGCCTATTTGCGGACAAAGGAAGGTGGTGGTGGCGTCGGGAAGGCGGAAAGCGGTGGCCTCGCTGAGAATGGTGAGGCGCTTGGGGTTGTTGGCTCGCGGGCGGGGGATGGTGTAGCGGAAAGCAAGGTTGTTGTCCGACACCTGGAAAGTGACGCTGAAAGCGAGGCTGTCGCGGCCGGTGAAGGTGACGTCGAGGCGGTTGGCGAGGTAGCGGATGTCGGAGGCTTTCACGCGGTCCATGGTGTAGTGGTCCTCCACCGTCGTTTGTTCCGAGGCGGTCATCACGAGGCCCGTGGTGAGGTCGGCAAGCGTGGTGTTCAGACCGAGGGCCGACGGCAACATCACGGCCTTGCCGTCGTAGTCGAGGCGATAGGTGGCGCGGCCGCCGTCGTCGCTTACGGTGAGGAGCAAACGGCCGTCGGGCGAGGAAATGGTTTTCTCGGTGGCGTGGGCGGCGAGGAAGGCGCCCGCGGCCAGCAGCAGAAGGAGGATTTTTTTCATGTGTGTATTATTAGTTATGGGTTCAGATGCTACGCTAAATGATAAATGACAAAGCATTTTATTTATTAGTTCTAAATTATGAATTATGATTTACTGCGGCAGCCTTTTTCAACTTTTAGCGCCCCGGCCCCTCTCCCGTAAGGAGGGATTTTAAGTTTTGAGTTATTAATTATGAGCTATGGCGGCAGTAAAACTCATATCTCATAACTCATACTTTAAAGATTTCAAAATCTTTCCCCCCAAGGGGGGGGGACATGAGGGGGGCCTTCATTCTTCACTCTTCACTCTTCACTTAAAAATAGTTCTTCCATCCTCTCAATGGTTCTCAGCCGCGGGTGTTCATAGGCTTCTGCGGCCTCGTGCGCCCATTCGCGGTGAAAAGGAATGTGGACGGCATAACCGCCGAGAGTGAGCACCGGCGCGATGTCGGACTTGAAGCTGTTGCCCACCATGAGCAGCTGCCGAGGGGTGATGGCAAAGTCGTGGCAGAGCAGCTGGTATTGCTCAGGAGTCTTGTCGGCCACCACCGTCACGCGGTCGAAATAATGCCACAGCCCCGAGCGCCGAAGCTTGTTCTCCTGGTCCTGTATCTCGCCCTTGGTGAACACCGCCAGCTGGTATTTCCCCGTGGCGCGCAGCCTTTGCAGGGTGCTTTCCACGCCCGGCAAAGGGGTGGCGGGCAGGCGCAAAAGGCTGCGGCCGAGTTCCTGTATTTCAAACAAAAGCGGTGCCGGAATGTTGCCCTTGCTCACCTTTACGGCATTCTCAACCAGCGAGATGGTGAAAGCCTTACAGCCGTAGCCCAGTTCGGGCATGTTGCGCGTCTCGGTATCAAAGAGCGTCTTCGATACTTCTTCCTTCGTGGCCCAGGGGGAGAGCAGCTGGCAATAACGCTCCTCCACCTCGTCGAAATGCGTCTGGCAGTCCCACAAGGTGTCGTCGGCATCGAAGGCTATGAGCCGGATGTCATCAGTCATTTTTTGTAATGTAGGTTGATAATTTGTGCACAAAAGTACGACTTTTACAGCTAACAAACGAACAAAACGCCAACATTTTCATTGCGGTTGCCATAAATATGGCGTTTTTCCTTTTGCGTTTCGCTCGTTTATTCTTACCTTTGAGGCGGAAAAATGAACATAAAAGAATCAATAATGAAAAAAAACGTCTGTTTCCTTGCGCTTTTACTATTTGCTCTGGTGGGCCGTGCGCAAGACCCTAACTTCTACATTTACCTGGCCATAGGGCAGTCGAACATGGTGGGACAGGGGCCCATAGCTGCCGAAGACTCCGTGGTGAGCGAACGTTTTCTCAACCTGACGGCCTCCGACTGCGACACCCACCCCTACGGCCAGTGGCGCAAGGCCGTGCCGCCCCTGTGCCGGCAATGGACGAAACTCTGTCCCGTTGACTATTTCGGCCGCACCATGCTCGACTACTTGCCCGAAAACACGCGGGTGGGAACCATCATGGTGGCCGTGAACGGGTGCTCCATACGCCTGTTCCATCCCGACAGCTGCTCAAAATGGATAGCCGGTGACCTGCCCGACTGGCAACGTGCCGAGGTGAACTGCTACGGCGGCCTGCCCCTCCACCGTCTGCTCACCCTTGCAAAGAAAGCCCAGCGCGACGGCGTTATCAAGGGAATACTCGTGCACCAGGGCGAGACCGACGCCTACGACGAGCGGTGGCTGAAAATGGTGAAGGAGTTGTATGAATATCTCTTGGAAGAACTGAATCTCAACGCCGCCGACTGCCCCATCATCGTGGGAGAGACCGTCGGCGAGGAATACCACGGCGTGTGTGCCCATGCCCTGCCCACCATCCGGCGGTTGCCCGAATGGGTTCCCACGGCGCATGTGGTGTCGGCAAAAGGCTGTCCGCCACTCGACGACAACGTGCATTTCTCATCGGAAGGCTACAGAACACTGGGGCGCCGTTATGCTTTCGAGGCACTCAAGGCGCTGGGCGTGGACTATAACGACGACACGCGGGGAAAAACGGAGGTGGAAACCGCAAAAGATGCGTTCTCCGTTGACGTGACAATCAAAAACAACCGCGCGGTGGTGAAGGCGTCAACACCCATCAAGAGCGTTGAGGTGGTGAGCTATAGCGGACAAAAGGTCGGGTTCGTGGAAAGGGTGGGGGCTCCCTCGAAGAAAATGAAAATCGACCTCTCGGCCCTTTCCGACAAGGTGTTTATCTTCATTGTCGAAGACTATCTTGGAAATAAAGTGACGGGAAGAGCGGAGAGGGGGTCTTAAATTATGAGTGATGAGTTATGAATTATGAGTTTTTTCCGATGTTATAATCAAGCCTCTGCTCGATTACAGTGCTACTATCTTACGAAATGATTTGCCGATGGATGAGGCGTGCCACCCCATGCGGCTGATGAGTGTGGAGAAAGTAACACGGTCGTGGACAGGCACCTCGAGTTGGTAGGTGTCGGACTGAAGTTCATCGGCATCGTCGGCAAGGTCGTCGGCATCGAAGAAATAACCGGCCTCGGGCAGCATTTCCTCACTGATGTCGGTGGGCGGGATGGGCTCGGCCATGAGCTGCTCGTCGGCCACGCAGACAGTGTAGAGCGCGTCGGAAACCTCGGGATGCAGGTAGGCGTCGCGCAGGTCGAGTTGCCCACCGACGAAGGCCATCAGGCGGGGCTCGGAAATCTGTACGCCCAAATAGTGGAACCCGTCGGACTCTTGGGCGTAGAGCGTGCAGAGGTAACGGGTGCCGGTGGCATCGGTGGCGGTGAAGATCTGTGGCACGTCATAGTATTCGAACGTAGAGGTTAGGGTAAGCCGTCTCATATTATTTGAGCATGTAAAGGTTTGACATCTGGAATTTTTTTGTGCGCCACCAAGTGTAGTGAGATCGGTTGGCACCGGTCTGCTTCACTACACCGTCGGGTGGTTGTAGCGTGAGAGCGACGATGCCCTGAAAGCGGCGGAACATTGGGAGCTTGAGGCATCGGCGGGCCTTTGCCTCGCCCTCTATGAGCGAAAGGCCGACAGCAAGCGGGAGCATTGGGCCCCATTGGCGTTGTGGATTGACCTCGGCATAGCTCTTGAAATCGTCGACAGAAAAAGTGTCTGCCTGTTGGGCAAGGCGGAAGAACGGATGCGCTTCGGCCACGAGCACGTCGTCGGGTGGGCATCCGTCGGGCATCGTGCAAATCCACCGGGCTTGAACTTGCTGATATAATCGGTTATCTTGCAGGGGGTCAGCATAAATGTAAATGCTTAGATGGGGCAAAGATAAGCATTTTTCTTGAATTGTCGTACATTTTTCATGATAAAACTTGCAAAAAGCCGGCAATGGAGCGGTGTTTTTGTTCCATAATGGGCCGTTGTTGTTTTTGATTGTTATGTGGTTCAAGTCATTCTCTCAGCTTTTTTGTAGTTCAGGAGTCCAAATCCAATGTCCGCCCCCCAGAAAACAGGCAAATGTACACATCATTTTGTAAAGATTTTTCATGTAAATTTGATTCGGCCAAGGAGGTTGACGGCAAATTTCGATGAGAGATTTGGCAGTTTGAGGGGAGAGATTTGCCAATTCTCTCCCCGAAATTTGCGGTCAAACTTCGGGCGATTTACAAGCTGTTGAAATTCAACGAGTTACGAAATCGAGTAAATTTTGACAATTTTGTCAAGATTTTTTACCGGTTTTGCCCCATGTCGCTATCCATGGAAAAGATGGGAAAACAAGATAATAATGCTTGAACGTGCGAAGCTTGTATTATGTAACAAAAAGAAGAGTGAAGAATATCTTGGCATTCTTCACTCTTCACTTTCAACTTACTTTCCTTCAATGTCCTTGAAGTATTTGTAGGTGCTTACTTTGAGCTCGTCGGTGGCGGGCTCGTCGCACACGATGATGCCGTGGGGGTGCATCTGCAGTGCGGAGATGGTCCATTCGTGCGACACGCATCCCTCTACGGCGGCATGCAGGGCGCGGGCCTTGTGGTGTCCGTTCACCAGGATCATCACTTCGCGGGCAGCCATCACTGTTCCCACGCCCACGGTGAGGGCGCTCTTGGGCACCTTGTTCACGTCGCCCTCGAAGAAGCGCGAGTTGGCAATGATGGTGTCGGTGGTCAGCGTCTTCTGACGGGTGCGGCTGGTGAGCGACGAGAACGGCTCGTTGAAGGCAATATGTCCGTCGGGGCCGATGCCGCCGATAAACAGGTCGATGCCGCCGGCAGCCTCAATCATCTCCTCGTAGTGTTCGCACTCGGCCACCAGGTCGGGGGCGTTGCCGTTGAGGATGTGGATGTTTTCCTTCGGGCAGTCAATGTGGTCGAACAGGTTGCGGGCCATGAAGGAGTGGTAGCTCTCGGGGTGCTCTTCGGGCAGGCCCACATATTCGTCCATGTTGAAAGTCAGCACGTTCTTGAAGCTCACGCGACCTTCTTTCACGGCTTTCACCAGGCAGGCATACATTCCCTCGGGCGAACTGCCGGTGGGCAGGCCCAGAACAAACGGCTTCTCAGCGGTGGGCTGGAAGGCGTTGATGCGCTCTATCACGTGCTCTGCGGCCCACTGTGACATGGCATCGTAGTTTTTCTCGATAATTAATCTCATAGTGCGTTCTAATTTGTAAAAAAGAAATTTGGCTGCAAAATTATAAAAAAGGCGCCAAACTATAGCGAAAAACTCGGATTTTTTTACAGATTATTGAAAATTTTGTGCTCTTTCCGCGTCTTCAAGGTCCACGATTCCGGGCATTTGGGAGTTCGGACAATACTAATAAAACGTTATTTATATTGTCCGAACTCCATGAACTTTCGAAGCGTGAACACCTAAGAAATGAGCGGGAATTGCATGGTACAGCAGTGTATGGAGCCGTGTTGCAGGATGATGGTGCGGCTGTCAATGGGCACCACCTCGCGTTCGGGAAACACCTTAGCGATGGTGTCTATGGCTTTTTGGTCGTTGTCGGGCTGGCCGTAGGTGGGCACGAGCACTGCCCCGTTGATAATCAGGTAGTTGGCGTAGGTGGCCGGCAACCGCTCGCCATCCACCACGATGGGCTGCGGAAGGGGCAGGGGGCAGAGGCGGTAGGGCTTTCCCTCCTTGGTGCGCAGGTCGCCCAGCTGTGTTTCCATGGCCTTCAGGTCGCTGTAGTGGATGTCGGAGGTGTCGTCGGTGGCCACGTAGAGCAGGGTGTCGTTTGGCGCAATTCTTACAAGGGTGTCGATGTGGCCGTCGGTGTCGTCGCCCTCCAGGTGTCCGTGGTCAAGCCATACTATGCGGTCGGCGTGTAGCCGGCGTTTCAGCTGGTCTTCTATTTCCTGGCGCGAGAGGGGCTGGTTGCGGTTGGGAGCCAGCAGGCACGTCGAGGTGGTGAACACGGTGCCCCGGCCGTCGCTCTCGATGCTTCCGCCCTCGAGCACAAAGTCTTTCTCGCTTGAAATATGGTAGGGCGGACGGGGGCAGAGGGTGCCGTTGATGGCATTGTCGAGGGCGGCCTCGAATTTCTTTCCCCAACCGTTGAACTGGAAGTCGAGCAGGGTGCCGTCGCTCAGGGTGAGAAAGCCGTGGTCGCGCGCCCATGTGTCGTTGGTGGGACAGCAGTGTATGATGACGTTCCCCATCTCCACGCCGCCCATTTCTAATTGCCGCCGCACGTCGTCGGGGTGTGGCGTCACCACGAGCAGGTGTTCGCGCCGCGCTATCTCTCGCGCCATTATAATATATGTGTGAGTGATGTCGTCAAGATAGGGTGCCCAGTCGGTGGCGGCATGGGGCCATGTCAGCTGCACGCCCCATTGCTTCTCCCACTCCGCACAAAGGCGCACACGGGTGCCCGGTGATGCCTGCCGGAGGGTGTCGGAATAATCGTTCATGATGCCGAAAGTGTTGAAAAAGTGTGATTTTTGTGCAAAATTACGCTTTTTCTTTGTATTGTCAACGCTTTTTTGTACTTTTGTCGCAAATTATATTGACAACAACTTCCCCTGCTATGACGTTGGAAATAAAAGATGCCGGCATGGAGGGCCTTTTCCGCGGCCTGTCGGTGCTTGTGGAAGGCGGCAGCGTGGTGACGCTCGACGGTGCTGAGAACGGCGGCTGTACGGCGTTGCTGATGGCCGTGATGGGTGTTGAGCCGCTCAGTGAAGGGTTCATCACCTTCGACGGCGAACCGATGACGGTGCTGTCGGCTCCTTTCTTACGCCGTTTCATGTGCTATGTGCCCCGCCATCTCGTGATGCCCGACGACGACCTCGACGGGCTCAGCGAGGAGGAGGTGCACTGCCGTCTGCTCAATGAGGCGGCACGCAGCGGCCGGCCCGTGGTACTTGTCGATGGCCTGTTCAGTGAACAGGAAGCCGACATCTGCCGGCAGATGGCCGCTCAGGGATGTGCCGTGCTGATTGTCAATAGTTGAAAAAAAAGAAAAGTAGAAAGAGAACCCAAACAATGAAACTTTCCATTCTCGGCCTGTGTCTTAGCCTGTTGTTCATTGCGGTGCCCGCCTGGTGCTTTGTGACCCTGCGCGTGAAAACCCTGCGCACGATGCTTTTGTCGCTGGTGCGCATGCTGTTGCAGGTGGCCCTTGTGGGGCTGCTCTATTTTGGCGTGTCGGCAGCCCAAAGCGGTGTGCTCTCTGTCTTGGCAGTGCTGCTGCTGACGTTTTTCTCCACGGGCTATATTGTGCGCCGCGCCAGGTTGCGCCGGCGTATGCTGTTGCCCGTATGGGGAAGCTTGTCGGTGGTGGTCGTCGCGGTGACGTTGTTCGTGCTCGCACTGGTGGTGCGTGTTGACAACCTGCTCGATGCACGGTGGCTGTTGCCCGTGGCAGGCGTGGTGCTCGCATTGTCGGCAGAAGGATGCACCGTGGCATTGCGCGAATACTTTGTGGGACTGGTGCGCTTCAGTTCCACCTATTATTATTATATCGGCAACGGCAAGTCGTGGCTGGGAGCCGTTCAGCCCATGCTGAAACGTGCCTTCGAGCGCAGCTGTCTGCCCACTGCCCGCCGCATGGCTGTCATGGGGCTGTTTGTGTTCCCCCTGTTCCTGGGCGGCCTTTGCATAGGAGGCATGGAGATATGGCAGGCCGCAGTGCTGACCGTGCTGGCCGAGGTGGCCGCATTTTGCACCTATGTGCTTGTG
>JAFVHN010000017.1 GCA_017474515.1 Prevotella sp.
AATTCCGTGCAAAGGTACGAAAAAAAATCGAAATAGCACCGCCTTTTAGTTTAATTTAGAGAATTGCTGTCAAGAATTGGGATATTTTATGATAAAAGAGGGCAGGGGAGCGGGTGACTTTGTTGCCATGGCATCGCAACAGACGGGACAATGGGAAGGAGGAAAAGGGGAGAGGTGATGGCTGGGAAAAACGGTTTCGCGGCCCGATTTTCTTTCAATTTTCAACATTTCAAGTTTTGGAATACCGACATTTGTTGTTAACACGTTGTTCTTCTGCACTTTTCCGGATTGTAATTTAGAGTACGGCCCAGTCCAAACCGCAAACGACTGCAGTCGTTTCCGCAAATGGACTGCAGTCGTTTGCGGTCTGGACTGGCATGATTTGCCGTTTTGGTTTCAAATATGCAAAAAAATAGTTACAGACTCAACTTTCTCAAGTTGATGTAGTTCAGGAGTTACAGAAGTTACAGGAGTTCAGACAATACTTCCGCCTCTGCAAACTGACGAAAAGGGAGCCTTTTAGAACTATTGTCTGAACTCCTGTAACTTCTGAACTCCTGTAACTCCAAGAAGTTGAGCGAACTTGAATTACAGACAAGCCTTGAACCCTTTGTCTTAGGAGCCCATGGTCTTCTTCTTGAGCAAGTTGAAGGAAATGAAGAGGCTGACAAGTCCCACGGCAATGCCGAGCATCCAATAGGCTGCGCCGGAAAGACATTGCGTAATGACAAAGGCGGCAAGGCTCAACGGCAACTGCATGCAGGCATATTTCACCACGTCGCCCGACATGCGGTAGCCGTAGCGGTGGCGGGTGAACAGGTAAACAACAATAATATCGACAAACCCCGTGATGAACAGTCCCCATCCGGCTCCGGGCAGCCCGTAGTAATAGAATCCTCCGCACACCGCCACCACCATGAGGACGGCGCTGTAGGCCTCAAGAACCAGGAAGGGGAACGAGTCGCCCTTGGCCAGCGGCATATAGGCCACCGGCAACTTCATGGCGCGGAGGTTGAGCGCAAGGATGATGATTTGCGACATGCCCACAATGGGCGCAAAACGTCCGGAATAAAGCAGGGGGACGATGAGCGGCAGGCCGATTGTGAAGAAAATGAGCAGGGGTGCCACCGTGAGCAATGTCACCTCTATCTGGCGGTTGACAACCTGGTTGCGCAGGTCAGGATAGTTGTTAAGTGCCGACAGGCGAGGGTAATAGTCGGTTTCCATGGCCGTGAACACCATGCCGGCATAGACGGTGGTCAGCATGAAACCGGCATTGTAGAGGCCCACCTCAAGGAGCGAGGCGTGGTTGTTGAGGAATGAGCGGATGAGGAATTCGGCACCGCTGGTGAAGATACCCGAGATGGTGAAGGCAATGCCCAGCTTTATCATGCCCAGCCCTTTCATCAGGCGCCGACGCTCGTAGCGCAGGCGTGGCGGGAAAAGGCGGTAGGTGTAGTAGCAGGTGAGCACCATCTGGGCAAAGAAGAAAATGACCAGCGATGGCACTATGCCAGCTTCGCCGAAAAACCAGTAAATAGGGACGGAGGTGAAGAGGGCGACCACGACATGGAGAATGGTGATTTGCGTGAGCGGACGCATCTGGCGCACGCTTTTCAGGATGGCCGTTTCGCCACCCGTGATGGCCATCATGGCAACGGCGGGTGAAAGGAGGGCGAAATGGAGCGCGTGGTTACCCCAGGAGAAAGTGAAGCGGTCGAGCAGGGTGCTGAAAATCAGGCAGACAAGAAATCCCAGGATGGCCGTGGTGAAGGAAATGGTCCTGACGGTTGTCACCATGTCGTGAAGCTTCGACGACTCGCCTTCTTCATAGACCTCGGAAAGGTTTTTCACCGAGCTGACGGGCAGGCCGAGGTTGGTGGCATTGGAAATAAGCGTGATGGTGGAATTGAAAAGAGAGATAAGTCCCATGCCGCCGGGACCGAGAATGACGGCAACCAGCTTGTTGCGTACAAGGCCCACAAGAATGGTGAGGCCCTGTATGCTGCCAAACAGTCCCATGTACTTGAGAATCTGCCGGTAGGAGTTTTTGGCTTGCTGGTCGTCGGTCATTTGTCGGGTGTCCTCCTAATAGGGGAGGGTAGGGCTCACTTTCCAACTTTAATTTGTATGTTCACAACGCTATACGGGGGCAGCTGGATGTCGTTGTCTGATACGATGAGCTGCGTGATGGGGGTGACGGTCTTGTCGGCAGGCTGGCCGCAGAAACCCTCATAGACGGGCTCGGAGGGGAACGTGACGTCGGGAACATGAAGGCTGAGCGATACGGGCAGGGCGTTCACCAGGCGCAGGTAAGTCTTGCCGGTGGCGCTGTTTCGTACAATACTGGTGGCCACGCGATGGCTCACCTCGGGCTCGGCGTCGAGAACCGACGGGGTGTAGCGGTCGCCGTCGTGGGTTCCGAAAAGGCGCTGCGTTTCATAGCTTGGTGTGAGCGTTACGGCTTCGTTGTTGAAATAAATGAGGTCGGGGTTCCAGTTCTGGTGCTTTTCATTGCAGAGCAGCGGGGCATAGCTCGTCATTTCCACCACGTCGCCGTTGCGTTCTACATGGCACAGATGCATGGCTTCCACCAGCGCACTCTCCACGGTGCGTGAGCGCGATGCCCATTCGCCGAGATAAACCTTCGGTCCCTGGCGGTCGTACTGGTCGTAATAATGCTGGTTGTTGAGGAACCATCCGGTGCTTTCATAATAATGTTCGTCAACGAGGTCGAAAAGCTTGGCATGTTCGCGGGCGAACTTCCAGCCCTCCACATAGTCGGACGACGGGTCGTGGAAAGGCCCCACGGTGCCGCAGATGATCAAATTGGGGTAACGTTTGCGAATGGCCTTGCATATCATCAGGCAACGCTCCTCGAAGTCGGTGGAGATAATGTCTTCGTTGCCAATGCCTATGTATTTCAGGTTAAAGGGCTGTGGATGACCGGCGTCGGCTCGCATCTTGGCCCACCGGCTGGTTGCGGGGTCGCCGTTTGCCCATTCAATCATGTTGAGAATTTCTTCTATATATGAGGGCATTTCGCTCATGGGGATGCCGCCTTGTTGCCCGGCGTAGCCGTCGGCATTTGCGGCTGAGTTTTGACACGGCACTCCGGCAGCCAGTACGGGGAGCGGTTCGGCCCCCATGTCCTCGCACCACTGGAAATACTCAAAGAAACCGAGGCCGCGGGTCTGGTGATAACGCCAGATGTTGAAATCGGGCTGGCGGTCTTGCCATTTGCCAATGCTGTGGTGCCAGTGATAGATGTTGTCGATGCCCTGGCCGTGGGTCATACAACCGCCGGGGAATCTTACGAATTTGGGGTGCAGGGCGGCAATGGCTTCCGCAAGGTCTTTACGCAGCCCGTGGCCCTTGTAGGTGTCTTGGGGAAAAAGGGAAACCATGTCAACGGCGGCACGGTTCTTGCCTTTGGGAATGATGGCCAGGACGGCATCGGAACAATCTTGCGTGGCTGTGATTTCTGCTTTGTAACAATCCCACTGCTTGCCTTTGGCCGTAATGGAAACGGGCTCGCTGGCAAGGCCGTTTTTGTTTCGCAGTACGATGGTGAATTGCTTCTTGGCCTTGTCGATGTTGCGCACATAGAATAGGAAGTTGTATTTGTCGCCTTTTTTCAGGTGAATGCCGTCCCATCCTGTGTTCCATAGTTCCTTGGTGTCAACCACCACATGGTGCGGGTTGGTGGCGCTTAAAGGCTGATCAGTGGACACCGTTATTTCGCCGTCGGCCTGCCATGCCGTGGTGGCTGTCCAATGATTGTCGCCCCTGCTAAAGTCTTTTTCGTTGTATTCAAAATCGCGGTTCTGTATCAGTTCGGCATAGAGGCCGCCGTCGGCCGCATAGCTGATGTCTTCAAAGAATATGCCTACAAGTTTGTCGCTGATGGGCTTCTCTTGGTCGGCGTTCACATACAGGGTAGCCTCGACGGCTTTTTCTCCGCCAATGTTGGTTGTGTTGAGTAAAGGCAACAACTTCGTTTGGTCTTCGGTCAGGGTTTCCCTGCTCAGTTCTTGGTCAAGACGCTGTTTGGCATGCCATGCCAAAAGTTGCTCCACCACCTCATCGGGAACGGAAATCAGTTGGCCTTCTTGTTCCTTTCCGTCAACGATGGCGTTGTCGCGACGGATTTTAAAAACACGGTCTGCCGGACGGTCGGGAGTGAAATGGCGGAAGTCGGGGGTGGCCGAGGTCATACGCATGCCTTGGTCGGAAGAAGCAAAATGGATGTCAAAGCCGTTTTCCTTCTCAATAATAATTGGACTGAAACAACCGCGCACCGACATGCGGGGATAATCCTGCGGCCGCCAGGTTATAAGGTCGGTGCTGTAAACGGCGGCAAAACAAGGAGCGTGGTCGTTCACCTGAAAAACAGCTCGCCAAGTGCCGTCGGAGGCTCTTAAAATATAAGGATTGTACATCCGTTTTTCTTCACCCCAGGGGCCGTAGTCGCTGTCGAACAACTTGCCGATTTCATGCCATGAACCATCCTCGTCGTTAATGGATGCCACATGAAATCCTTGCCGTTCATCTGGACAATAAAAAAACAACTGCCTTTGGGCATACATAGAAACAGACAGCATTGCCATAATGAAAAGAACCGTTTTGCGTATCATAATTATGCGTCGGAATAAATGAAACTTGCTCTATTTTCAAAAATCGCCAACAAAGTTAAGTGTTTTTTCCGAATAAAAGGCCTTTTCGCGTCTAATAATGATATTGGAAGGTCTTTTTTCCGCTTTTATGCTCCCTTTTTCAGAAAAAAAAACCGACCCGGGGGTGTCAAGGAATGATGAAAACAAATAAAGCAGTCTGCCGTTCAACCAGCAAACTGCTTCTTTCATCAACAATCTTAATACCTTTAAATGTCTAATAAATACCTTTTTACTAATACTATTTATTTCTTCTTCTCTCAGCAATTCTTCTGAATGAATCCCTGTGGAACCTGTCTTCGGCCATCAGTACGTCGAACACTTTTGTTGCGGGCAAGATGCTTAGAAACTTCAGGTGGTACTCCTGCTGCAATTTCTTCAGTTGCAAGTCGTTCTCGTCACGCTGGATGATTGCCTCCCTGCACGCTTCTTCTCCAACGGGCTTCACGTATCTGTGGTTGGCCGACTTGTTGAAGATGGCCCTTTGCTTATTTCCGAGTTCCCTGTAAACGGGGAAGAAAGCGGCCGCTTCTGCCGGCGTGAGACATGCCTCACGAGTGATATATTGCTCCAATTCCGCCTGAAATTGTTCCGGATTGAACATACCACCGCCACCTCGTCTTCCCGGCCCCTGTGCATTGGCGCTCAGCGAAAGAATAAGAACCAAGAATAAAATGGTCGAAAAATTCTTCATAATTCTTTAGTTATCGGCCAGATACCTGTAAAATTCCTCGTTGTCGAGCATGGCATAATTGGCCATTTGATTGATGGAATAATCCTGTGATTGCTTGTAGGCAGTGTCGCTTGTGTTCATGTCCGCCTCTTGTGCGTCCTTGTTCCAGAATAGTGTTGTCGTTAAAGCTGCCACAAGCATCAGCCCGGCAGCCACGGCCACAGGTTTCAGTAAACGCCGCCATGCGGCAGGCTTCACATGCCTTATTTGCACTTCTTGGGCTGGCAACTGTTGCATGAATTGTTCTGCAAAGTTGTCGAAGAACTTGTCTGGAACGCTGAAATGATTAGCGTTGCCAAATCGTTCTTTCAATTTATCATCTTCGTTCATTGTTCTTTTTTTGATATGACGTTTCAGTAAATAAATAGTTTAATCGTGCATGAAAAATTATTCCTTGTTTTTAATATATTCTGAAATTTTTTTCACTGCGATGTGGTAAGAAGCCTTGAGTGCCCCCTCTGAGGTGCCAAGTATTTGTGAGATTTCGCTGTATTTCAACTCTTCGAAATACTTCATGGTGAACACCGTGCGCTGCACGTCGGGCAGGGTAGCAATGGCCTCTTGGAAGAGGGCCTGCGTGGCATCGCCGTCGAAGTATTCGTCGGCCATGAGCCTGTTGGCAAGGCTCAGCTCGGCGTCGGCGCTCACTTTGTTCTTTTGTTTCCTGATGAAATCCAGGCTTTCGTTAATGGCTATCCTATAGAGCCATGTGGAGATTTTCGACTGATACTTGAAATCCCCGATGTTGTTCCACGCTTTCAGCAGCGTGTTTTGCAGTACGTCGCTGGCATCGTCATGATTGATGACTATACGCCGTATTTTCCAGTAAAGGTTTTCACTATACTGTTTAACAACCCAGGCAAAAGCTTCTTTGCGTTTGTCCGGGTTGGCCAACTGACTGATGACTAATGATTCGTCGATAATCCTACTTGACAGAAATCTTTCTGACGGTTTTTCCGACTTTTACGATGTAGCACCCTTTGGGAAGATTCAGCTCCAGACGCTTGTCGGGGCCTTCAATCTTCACACTCATCACCCTGACGCCTGCCACATTATATATAAATAATGTCTGCCCGCTGGCATTGGTGATGTGAAGTGTGTTTTCCTGCACGGAAATGGCTGCCTGCTGGAAATCCTGGTCGATAATCTCAATGGCGGTGCCTGCCATGGAGGAAGAGGGCATGCCGAAAAGCATGGCCGATGCCAGGAGTGTTGTGAAAATAAATTTGTTCATAAGCGTATACGTTTGTGGCAAAAGTAAGAAAAAAAATCCATACCGGCATTCTTTCTTCCCAACAAAATGCCAATAATCAACATTTTTTAACCTTTAAACGTCCACAATCATGTTTTCTTGCGCCAAAAACGACTGTTTAAATACCTCTCGCGCTTCTTCTTGCAATTTGCTTTCATCGTTGTATCGGGCGGAATAATGTCCCAAAAGAAGTTTTCCCACGCCTGCATCTTTGGCTACTTGTGCAGCCTGTCGGGCTGTGCTGTGATAATACTTCAAGGCGTTGTCGAGTTTGTCGTCGCAATAGGTGCTTTCGTGGTAAAGCAAATCTACGCCCTTCACCAATTCGTGAAGGCCGGGCATATACGCCGTGTCGCTGCAATAGGCATAGGCTCGGGGTTTGTCGGCCGGTGTGACCAGCCTTTCATGTTCATAGAAAACGCCTTCCTCGGTAGTCCATCCTCCTCCCATCTTGATGTTGTTGATTTGGCTGAGAGGGATGTTCAGATAGTCTATCATGTCCCTGCGAATATGCGGCAACAATGGTTTTTCGCGGAACAAATAGCCGCAACATGAAATGCGATGGTTCAGAGGAATGGTTTCAATCGTCAGGCTTCGGTCTTCATAAACGACCTTGTTTTCCTGGGTGTTGACAGTATGCACGACGACTTCGTATTGCAGTCCAGGGCAGAACATTTCCATCTGTTCCTTCAGCAAGCCTTCAAGTCCTTCGGGAGCATAGATGTGCAGTGGAGCCTCCCTGCCGAGCATGCCGAAAGAGCAAATCATTCCCATCAGTCCGAAACAATGGTCGCCGTGCAGGTGGCTGATGAAAATGGATTGGATGGCCGTAAAATGGATGTGTGTGCGGCGCAGTTGTATCTGGGCTCCTTCGCCGCAGTCAATCATGAAACATTTGTTGCGTATCTCCACCACCTGGCAGGTGGCGAAATGCTTGAGTGTGGGCAGGGCGCTCCCGCATCCAAGAATATGGACTCTGAAGGGCTGCATGCTGTCACTTCAGGCGTTTATAGGCATAGATGCCTTTGTCGTTTTCAAGCAACAGCGAGTCGGCACCGAGTTCATAGATGTCGAAAGTGTCTGACGACAATACCAGGCGGCCATTTGAAATCTTCCATTCCGTGTAGGGCTTGGGTTCCTGGAAGTTGCTCACCACGATGCCGCCTTCCTGTATCTCGAAGTTCTTGTCAAGGGCAGTCCATTTGCCCAACAGCGTGGTCAAGTTGATGGCCGATGTGATAACCCATTCTCCGTCTTGGTTCTTGTAACCCACCACGGCCATCCTGTCGCCCACGCCCTTGCCGCCTTTCACCGTTTCGGTGCGCACGGAGTCGGGGTCGCTCACGATGATGAACTGCAGCGTGTCTTTGGTGTCGGTCACAATTTCCATAGAGTTCATGCCGAGGTTTTCGGTACATTTCCCGTAGATGGTCGTGTCGGCAACATTCACGCGGTTGTTGTCGATAATGGTACCGATGGTGTTCGGCTTTTCTTCTTTACATGCTGCCAGGGCGATTACCAGCCCCGCTGCCAATGCCACGGCTTTTCTTGCTTTCATATCACCATGTATTATTATTGTTCTTGTTCCTGTTTCTTGGCCTCTTCCCACAACGCATCCATCTCGGCAAGCGTCATCTCGGTAAGCGGACGTCCTTGTTTGATAGAGTGTTCCTCAAGATAGTTGAACCTTCTGATGAACTTCTGGTTGGTGTGTTCAAGGGCGTTGTCGGGGTTCAGGTGGTAGAGGCGTGCGGCATTGATGACGCTGAAAAGGAAGTCGCCCAGCTCGCGTGTGGACTTCTCGCGGTCTTCGCGGTTCAGTTCAGCCTCCAGTTCAGCCAGTTCTTCCTTGACTTTTGTCCATACGTCTTGCCGGTCTTCCCAGTCGAAGCCGACGTTTCGCGCCTTGTCTTGTATTCGGTATGCCTTGATGAGTGAGGGAAGCGAGGCTGGCACGCCGCTGAGCACCGACTTGTTGCCGTCTTTCTCTTTCAGCTTGATTTGTTCCCAGTTTTTCAGCACCTCTTCCGAGTTCTTGGCATCAGCGAAGCCGTTGGTCTCTTCTTGCGGCGGATATACGTGGGGATGGCGGAAAATCAGCTTGTCGGCCTCCTTGTTACAAACGTCGGCAATGTCGAAATCTCCCTTTTCTTCGCCAATCCGCGCGTAGAACATCACGTGCATGATGACATCGCCCAGTTCCTTGCAAATGTTAGCCTTGTCGTCCTTGATAAGGGCGTCGCACAGTTCAAAAGTCTCTTCAATAGTGTTGGGGCGCAGGCTCTCGTTGGTTTGTTTCCTGTCCCAGGGACACTCCATGCGCAGGCGGTCCAGCACGTCGAGCAGACGGCCGAACGCCTCCAGTTTTTCTTCTCGTGTATGCATCAGTTTCGGTCTATATCAACGTTTGACGGGCTGGTAAGCTTTTTCAGTGTATGGCTTTACTATAACCCTTTTTTTTCTCGCATGCAAATATCGCTATTTTTTGTGAAATATCCAAGAAAAAACGAATATATTTCCCGTACGTGCCTTTTCTGTCGGACTTGGGAATTGTATTATTCGGGCCGGAACAGGTCGCCTTGTCTGTAGCCGTTGGCAGTCATATAGTTGATGAGCATTTGCGTGAACTCATGGTTTTTCAGTCCCCAATGTGGCGCGAGCAGGAGGCGGCGCGGTGTCTGCGACACGAACCTGTCGAGGACCATTTGCCGTGGCAGCAGCCGTATGTATTGCGCCACCAGTTGAAGATATTCGCCGGGGGTGTAGAGTTTGAACGGCTGGCGGTTGTAGTGCTCCGCCAGCGGCGTTCCCTGAATGATTTGCAACTGGTGGATTTTCAGCACGTCAAGCTGCAGACGGGCGATGGCATGTGCCTGTTTCAACGACTCCTCGGCGCTTTCGCCCGGCAGTCCCAGTATGATGTGTCCGCCGGTGGTGATGCCCCGTGCGTGGGTCTGGGCAATGGCCTGGCAAGTACATTCAAAGTCGTGGCCGCGGTTGATGCGTTCCAGGGTGTGGTCGTTGGTTGTTTCAATGCCGTATTCCACCATGAGGAAAGTCCTGTAGCTCAGCTCCTTCAGATAGTCGAGCAGTGCATCACTGATGCAGTCGGGGCGCGTGCCAACGACGATGCCCGCAATGTCTTTCACGGTGAGGGCTTCCTCGTAGATTTCTTTCAGACGCGACAGGCTGGCATGGGTGTTGGTGAACGACTGGAAGTAGGCCAGGTATTTGCATCCCTTGTATTTATGGCTGAAAAACTGCTTTCCTTCTTCCAGCTGCGCCGTCACGCTTTTCGCGCTGTTGCAGTAGGCCGGCGTGAAAGCCCGGTTGTTGCAGAACGTGCACCCTCCGGTGCCGATGGTGCCGTCGCGGTTGGGACAGGTGAAGCCGGCATCCACCGGCAGCCTTTGCACGCGCTGCCCCATGAGGCCCTGTATCCATGTGGTAAAATCGTTATAGGGCATGGTTCAGCGTGTTCCGATATACAGGCAAAGCATGCCGGCCAACACGAAAGCCAGGTCAAGGGCCTTGCTGCGGAGGTTTTTCTCGTGGAAGAACAGGGCGCCGAAAATGAACGACACGACCACACTTCCTCTTCTCACCATTGAAACAATGCTCACCATGGCCTCGGGAATGCTCAGGGAGTAGAAATAAATGAAGTCGGCGGTGCTCAGGAAAATGCTGATCATGGGAATGCTCCAGTGCCAGTGGAAGGGCGTGGAGCGTTTGCGGTATGGCCACCACAGCAACAAGAGCATGGCCAGCATCATGAAAGCCTGGTAGATGTTGTACCAGCCCTGCACCATCATGCGGTCCATGCCCACGCCTCCTTCGCTCTGCGGTGCCATGAGATATTTGTCGTAAAGGCCGCTGAGGGCACCGAGCAGTGCCGACAATACGACAAACATAATCCAGTGGTTGTGTTTGAAGTCAATGCCTTCTTTCTTCCCGCTCCTGCTGAGCATGAAGAAAGAGATGACGGCCAGAAATACGCCCGCCCACTGCCACAGGTTGAGCCGTTCGCCAAAAAACAGAAGGGCGCCCACCAGCACCATGACGGGGCGCGTGGCGTTAATGGGCCCGACAATGGTGAGCGGCAGGTGCTTCATGCCGAAATAGCCGAAAAGCCAGCTGGAAAGCACGATGACCGATTTCAGTACTATATATTTGTGACATTCCCATCCGCCGGAAGCAACATGGAACGGAGACCCGTCGAGCATCGGCGAATGATAGGAAAGAACAATGAAGGGAAGAAAGATGGCGGAGGAAAACAGCGTGTTCAGAAACAGCACCGGAATGACGGCGTTTCCGCGGAGGGCTTCCTTCTTAAACGAGTCGTAGCATCCAAGGAGCGATGCCGACACAAAGGCCATGAGCAACCACATAGGAACGGTTTATGAGATATCGTCGGCAGGATAGGCCACGTCTTCGAGAAACAGCGCATGGGCGGGCATGCTCTCGCCGGCATTCGAGCGGTTGCCGGTTTCCACCACCTGGCAGAACTCTTCAACCGTCATGCGGCCGCGCCCCACCTCGATGAGCGTTCCCACCACGGCGCGCACCATGTTGCGAAGAAAGCGGTTGGCCACGATGCGGAAATGCCACGACCAGGGTGTGTCCTCAATCCAGCGGGCTTCGGTGACGTGGCAGATGGTTGTCTTCACGTCGGCGCCGGCCTTGCAGAATGCCCCGAAGTCGGAATAGTGGAGCAGGCAGTCGGCAGCCTCGTTCATCTTGCCGAAGTCAAGCCGGTAGCCGGTTTGCCAGGAATAGTGGCGTGCGAAAGGCATCTTTCGCAAATGAATATAATAATGATATGTGCGCGAGGTGGCGCTGAAGCGGGCGTGAAGGTCGGGAGCCACTTCATGAATGCTGAAAACGGCAATGTCGCGGGGCACGATACGGTTGAGGCGGCGCGACAGTTCCTGACAGTCGAAGGCGGCATCGGTGTCGAAGTGCGCCACCATGTGACGGGCATGCACCCCGGCATCGGTGCGCCCCGCCCCGGTCAGTGCGATGTCGGTGCGCAACAGCAGGGAAATTCCGCGCTGGAGCTCGGCCTGCACGGAATTTCCATTTGGTTGTATCTGCCAGCCATGATAAGCGGTGCCGTCATAGCTGAAATCAATGAAGTAGCGGTGCATCAACTTCTTATTTTGCCACTTTCTCCAACCGCTTCATCATGACAAACATGAAGACGGCGGCAACGAGGCAGACAGCAAGGAACACACCCCAGCAGAGCCAGAGGGGAACGGCGCCCCAAAGCAGGCCGCCCACCACGACGAGCTGGTTGCCGATGGCGGTGGCCACAAACCAGCCGCCCATCATCATGCCCTTGTATTTGGGAGGTGCCACCTTCGACACGAAGGAGATGCCCATCGGCGACAGCAGCAGCTCACCGAAGGTCAGGATGAGATAGGTGCCTATCAGAAGGTTGGGGGTTACGTCGGCCACATGCACGGCCACGGGCTGCCCGTCGGCTCCCATTTCCGTCTGGGGCATGGGCAGGCCGAAAGAGAAGAGCATCATCAACGCATAGGCTGCGGCGGCAACAATCATGCCGTAGGCAATCTTGCGGGGTGCGGAAGGCTCCTTGCCCTTGGCTGCCAGCGAACCGAAGATGGCCATGCTCACAGGAGTGAGGGCGACGACATAGAAGGGGTTGAACTGCTGGAAGATAGGAGCAGAGATGGCCACGGAGCCTTCAAGCATGGAGTACTTCCAAATGAGCAGGGCCACGGCAATAATGATAATGGCGGCGGCAATGCCCTTGCCCTTCGAGGTCTTGCTCTGGAAGAGCGAGAAACCGGCATATACTATCAGGATGATAAGCACCAGGTTCCAGACGTCGAACGCCATGCTCTGCACGCCTTCCGACGACTTGGCGGTGAACTCATCGGCGAAATAGGTCAGCGAAAGACCGTTCTGATGGAAAGCCATCCAGAAGAAGATGACCACGGCAAAGACCAGGCATAGGGCCACGATGCGCTGCTTGGTGTCTTCCTTCGACAGTTCCTCAACGGCGGGAGCGTTGGTGTCAACGGCAGCGGCCTTTTTCTTTCCGCCTTCAGTGTGGCGGAAGGTGGAGCGGAAAATGTAGTAGATGGCAATGGAAAGAATGAGCGAGGCACAGGCCACGGCAAACGAGAAGTGGTAGGCGTCGTTGGAGCTGTAGCCCAGGGTGTTCTCGGCGTATTCCTTGATTTTGATGGCGGCAGTCGGGGCAAAGAGGGCACCGATGTTGATGGCCATGTAGAAGATGGAGAAGCCCGAGTCGCGCTTGTCGGCATATTTCGGGTCGTTGTAAAGGTCGCCCACCATCACTTGCAGGTTGCCCTTGAACAGGCCGGTGCCAAAGCCGATGAGCAGCAGGGCGCCAAGCATCACCACAAGGGCAACTTTGTCGCCGCCAAGGGGCACGGAAAGCAGCAGGTAGCCTGCAAACATAATGATGATACCCGTCGTCACCATCTTGCCAAAGCCGAACTTGTCGGCCAGCATGCCGCCGAAAAGCGGGAAGAAGTAAACGAACATGAGAAACGAACTGTAGATGGTGCCGGCCATGGCGGGCGTCAACCCGTAGTTGGCACGCAGGAACAGCGCGAAGACGGCAAGCATGGTGTAGTAGCCGAAACGCTCGCCGGTGTTGGCCAATGCCAAGGCATACAGGCCTTTAGGTTGTCCTTCAAACATGAATGTTAGGTTTAAATGGTTATTGTTTATTAGTATTTATTGTCTGACTATTGTTTCCTTGTACGGGTGATGTCAAAGAGGTAGGTCATCTTGATGATGATGTTGCCAAGGTTGGATTTTCCGAAGAAGTCGCGCTTGGAGTCGCCGTAGAGGTTGCCCAGCCCGTAGTAGTAGCGTGCTTCGAGCAGCAGGTGGCCGATTTTTGGGTGCGAATACTCAATGCCGGCACCGGCGGCAATGCCGTAGTCGAACTTGTTTTCTATGGCCATGGTGTCTTGTTGCACAACATTGTTCACGCGGTCTTGCCGGTTGCGCTGCTCAATGTCGAAGTTCTTTTCCACCTTGTCGCTCACATAGAAGCCCATCTGCGGCCCGGCCTGGAAGAAGAATTGCAGTCCGCGCCGTTCCTTTCCCCATGCCAGGTGGGCGAACAGGGGCACCTGAATGTAGTTGATGGTGCGGCTGAACCGCTCAGGCTGCTCGGTGGTGGGGTTGATGACTTCCTGGTCGAAGAGGTCGAGGATTTTTTCTTTCCATCCCACCTGTGCATAGTTCACCTCGGCACCTACAGAGCAGATGGTGGAGAAATATTTCTCACAGGTGTAGCGCGCGCTGAAGCCGATGGTTTTTCCGCCGTGCAAGCCTTGGTTGACTTTCGGCACAAAGCCCACGTTGCTCAGCACATAGCCGGCGTTGGCGCCGATGCTCAGGTCGTTGCGGTATTCGCCCACTTGTGCGTTTACGCTTCCGCCACCGGCGAAGATGAGCAGGAGCAGGCAGGCTCCCACAATCCCCCGGAAGGGTGGAAATATATCATTTTTCACTTTTCACTTTTTGTAGTTCAGGAGTTCAGGTGTTTAGAAGTGTAGGAGTGTAGGAGTGTAGGAGTTTAGGAGTTTAGACAATACTTATGGCGGCAGCAAATTTTTCACTCTTTACTCTTCACTCTTCACTTTAAATAAATGGCGGCAGCAAATTTTTCACTCTTCACTTTTCACTCTTCACTTTAAAGATGGCCGTACGTATTCCCCCCAAGGGGGGATTAGAGGGGGGCCTAATAAACGATGGTCGAAATGGTCTTGTTGCGGTTGTAGTGCATGAACATGAACTGCTTGTTCTTCATGCCACCGCCTTCTCCCTGCCTCACGAACTTGAATTGCGTCTGCAGGGCGTCCTTGTCGGGCGATTCCCCGGTGAACGTCTTGCCGTCGCGGTGCAGCCCGCGAAGGAAGAAGCGTGCCTGGTCGTAGCCGCTGAGGGCGAAGCGCGGAATATAGTTGTTCATCATCTCGGTGCCGAAGTTGGCGCGGTAGCGCGTTTCCAGTTCCTTGGTCTTCGTGCTTGCCGTGTTATAATAATAATAGGTGGGGATGAACGTGTCGTATTTGTAGAAAAGTTCCATGAAGTTGCGCTCATAGAGCAGCCAGTCGTTGTAGCCCATCAGCGATATTTGCAGGCTTTTGTTGGCGGCGGTGAGCACGTTCAGCTTCCTCATGGCCTCGTTCAGTTGTGGCGAGGCACCGGTGTTGAGCACCACCACGTTGGGCTTCTCCAGCGAGAACGCCTTGGCAAACAGTTGTTCGCTACTGGTCAGGTTGGTGATGTTGTAGTTGATTTTGCTCTGTCCCAGCTTCTCGCGCAGGGCCATGGTGAAGGCACCCTTGGTGCTCTTGCTGTCGTTGCAGTCAATGATGACGATGTTGTAGCCGGCAAACCGCTCGGCAAACCTCAGGATGGTGAGTGCGTCGAGTTCGCTGGGCCGTTGATACACCTGGAAGATGTTGGGGTTATCCTGGACATGGCTTCCCTCAATGCTGAAGGGCACCACGAGCTTGATGCCGAAGGTGCGGGCGAACATCGACATCTTGTCCATCTGGCTGGTGTAGAGGGGGCCGAAGATGATGTCGCGGTCGTTGGCACCCTCCTCGAGCAACACCTTGTCCACGTCGGCGTTGATGTGCAGGTTCCAAGCCCTCACGTCGGTGCTGATACCAGCTGCTTTCAGGTCTTCAAGGGCCAGCAGCATGCCACGGTAGTATTCCACCATGCGCAGGCCGTCGCCGTTCTCATTGTGCAGGGGGAGCATGATGCCCACGCGGATGGGCCGCTCGCGCACGTCGGCGTTCTTGTTCACCTCTCTCACCACGGGCTTCACCTCGGCGGGCCGCTCCTCCTGGTGGTAGGGGATGAAGATGTAGTCGCCTTTTTTCAGCACATAGCCCTCGTTCTTCATCTCGGGGTTGGCGTTGCGCAGCTCCTCCTCCGTGATGCCGTAGGCATGGGCAATGCCGAAGATGGTCTCCTTCTTCTTCACCTTGTGCATTTCTCTCCAGGTCTGTGTCTGGGCCGTGCCGTTCAGGCAGAAGGCCAGTGCCATCATCATGGCCGCGTATTTGAAGATACTTCTCATGGTTTTCTTCCTTTCCTTATTGTTTGTAATTCATTTCCCGGACACGAAACGTCGCGTCCTACTCTTTCAATTTGCAAAGGTACGGATAAACGAGCGAAATGCAAAAGGAAAACTTGTTTTTCTTTTCATTTCCGAGTGAAAGTACCTTATTTAAAGGTACGGATAAACGAGCGAAATGCAAAAGGAAAACTTGTTTTTCTTTTCATTTCCGAGTGAAAGTACCGTCTAAATAAGTGAAGAGTGAAGAGTGAAGAATGCCGAAGGTATCGCGAGCGCATAGCGAGAACGAAGTGGCAATTTGATACTGCCATCAGTAACGTCTAAACTCCTTGTGCATACAAAACTTGAGACTTAATCAATTTCTATTTTGGTTTTTGCTTCTAAGCGAAAATTCTTTTGCTTGTAAGCGCAAGGGCTTTTGCTTGTAGGCGCAAGGGCTTTTGCTTACAAGCAAAAATACTGGCGGCGGCGTTTTTCTTCCGCTTTGGCCTAAGTTAGGCATCCGAAAACTGCCATTTTTCACCTCCTTCAATTCGAAAGCATGCTGCGGAAATAAACTGATGGTAAATGATTTGTGTCCGCCTGAAGGACAAAATAAACAAAGCCCCGGAGGCGGTGACAGACTGTCATGCGACTTTTCTGTCATCCCTCCGGGGCTAATTGTTCTTGTGGTACCTGTGGCTACTTCACCACCACCTTCTTTCCATTTACAATATAAATGCCCTTTGGCAGGTTCTTTCCATCGTGCGTGCCGCCCTTGAGTTTCCGTCCGTCGATGGTGAACCACTTGTCTTTGTCGTTTGTCATTTCCCCGTCATTCATGTGTGGTGCTTCGCCCAAGCCCGTGGCAGGCCCGTTCTCCACCCACTGTGGTACTATCGTCACGTTGTATTGCGGCATGTGCAGCCTCCATACGCCGTTGCCCATGTCTTGCATGTCGAATGAGTTTTCGGACCTGACATATTTGTAACCGGTGAGGCTGACTGGGCCGTCGTGCTGGATGTAGATGGTGTGGAGGGCCTGACAGTTCTCTAAGGCTCCCTGTTCCACGGCCACTACGTTTTCGGGCAGGGTGATGGTGGTCAGCTTGTCGCAGTGGTTGATGGCGCCGTCGCGGATGCTGGTCACGCCGCTGCCAATGGTGACGCTTTCCAGGTTCTGGCATCCTATGAAAGCGTATCTGCCGATGCTGGTCACGCCGTCTTTGATGATGACACTGGTCAGCGTCTGCCAGCCCCAGGGCGCGTCGGTGCGCCACAGCCCGTTTACGGTGGTGTGGCCGTAGTCGTTCATGGGACCTATGCCGCTGATGGTCAGCACGGTGTAGTTGCCGCTGGCATCCTGCGAAAGACTCCAGGTGAGCCCGTCGGTCGTGGTGCCGCTGTGTTCTTGTGCCCACGACGTCGCCGTGGTGAGCATCAACACGAGCAGCATGGCTGCCCGCGTGAGAATACTGGTGATGTTTTTTGTTCTCATTTTGTATTTGTTTGATGATGAAATCAGACGAAAAAAAACACTACGGCTTCCCTTGCAAGGATGCAAGAAAAGCCGTAAGTTATACGCGCGTGCGTGTGTAAATAAAAAAAGGTGTAGGCCGGTTACGCTAATTGTGTGTGTAAGGAATTATTTGTAAACGCCAAACAATTCCCGTTAAACATTGTTGTCGTTGTCACACAGTTCTGCATTGCACTTTATGCCGTTATCGTTGCTTACAATCATCTAAAGCCCTGTCTTTCCTTGCTATTGCCGGCTTTATTTGAAGAAATCCCTGGAATACTCGTTGGTTTCGAGCAGCTGTTTTACGGTGGTGTTGGGGTATTTGTGCATGTAGGCCTCAATTTTGCTTACATAGTTGCCCTTGAAGAATGTCTTGTCCAGTGCGAAGTTCACCACCCACATCATTTTTCCCATGTAGAGGTCGCGCTCTTCCTGGTTCCGGTTCTCAAAATTGCTCATGGGGTAGAGGCTGATGAGGTAGAAACAAAGGCAGTCGGGCACAATGTTCTGCCGGTTCATCGAGGAGCGCTGCTGGCTGTTGTAGTATCTGTTGTAGATTTCGTAATCCTCGCCGAGGTATTTGTCGAGCGATATGCCCACGGTGCCGTCGCCGATGATGATGCTTTGGTCGAGGGCCGTAATCTGTGCGTAGATGGCGGGAATGGGCATGTCGGGCACGTATTGCCGCAGTTTCTTGAAAGCCTGGTTGAGTTGCAGGTTGATGTCGTCCATGTTGGCATATTGCGCCTCGGCATCGCCGATAATGGTCTGCAGGGTGTTGTTTTGGAAGAAGGCGAGGAATTTTTTGTTGATTTCGTGGTCATCGACGGCTCCGAGCTTCAGCACGTTCTCAATGAGGGTGCGCGTTTCCATGGGGTAGTCGGTTTCCATCTGCTGGAGGGCGGAGAAGTCGCCGGTGGTGAGGTAGAGGCTCTCTATGCGGTCGTAGCGTTGCACAAAAACGCTCTGAAGCTCCTCTTCGGCAGAGTTAGGCTTCAGCTTCCATTGACACGACGAAAAAGCCGCGGCAATGGCGAACAGCAACAGGGCTTTCCACTTCATTATGTGCGAAAAAAGTTAAAAATCAGCGGCAAAATTACTAAAAATTTCTTTAATATACAAACTATTTGCTAATTTTTTGAAAAAAGTCAAATGGTTTCGTGAACTTTCATTAACTTTGTGGGAATTATAAAGTGAAAAGTGAAAAATAAAGCCCCCCTCTAATCCCCCCAAAGGGGGGAAGACGTAAGCGGTTTGCTCTCCCCTCCTTACGGGAGGGGCCGGGGGTGGGCCATTAGGGGTGGGCTTCCAGTAACTTCTAAACTTCTAATCTCCAAAAGTGTCGTCTGAACTCAAAGTGAAATAACATATAGAAAAAAATGAAAAAACTAATCTCACTCCTTGTATTGTCGTTGATGGCCGGAGCTGCCTCTTCGCAATCGTTGAAAGTTACGGTCAGTAATGAGTCGAAATTCGACAAGACAGACGTGCCGGTTGTCATCTCGCTGGCTGATTTCCCCCTTGTAAAATCGGCCGTGGTGACGCTCGACGGGCGCGAAATAGCCTGTCAGCTCGACGACTTGAACGGCGATCATGTGTATGACGAATTGTGTTTCCTCACCGACATTGCGCACAAGAGCAAGCAGTCGTTTGTGGTCACCATGTCGGAAACGGCCCGTCAGAAAATCTATCCCGCGCGCACTTTTGCCGAGCTGCTGCTCAGGAACCCGAAGGTGAAAATCAAGAACCAGCACGACGTATTCCTGAAAGAACTGACCGTGGAGCGCGACGTGAACCCCTATTCCATAGTGCATCATCATGGCGTGGCGTTCGAGAGCGAACTGATTGCCATGCGCATTTATTTCGACCACCGCCAGACGGTTGACCTCTACGGCAAGCGTCGCAAGGGCCTGGAAATAAAGGCCACGCAATTCTATCCCGACGAGCAGCAGCTGGCCGACGGCTATGGCGACGACGTGCTGTGGTGCGGCACGAGCTTCGGACTGGGTGCCCTGCGCGGTTGGGACGGCCACGACCAGACCATGCTTGAGGATGTGGAGAGCCGCACTCAGCGCGTGGTGACCGCAGGACCTTTGCGCACCATCGTGGAGCTGGTAGATGCCCAGTGGGTGCCCCAGCCCGGCATGGCACCAGTTGATATGACCACGCGCTACACCATCTACGGCGGCCATCGCGACTGCAGCGTTGACATTCGTTTCAACAAGCCGGTGCCCGACTATCTGTTTGCCACGGGACTGGTCAACGTGGAGGGCTCGGAGGAATTTTCCGACCACCAGGGACTAAGGGGATGCTGGGGAAGCGCATGGGCCGTGTCGGGTGCCGACACGCTCACGCACCAGAAGGAAACCGTGGGCCTGGGCATCCTCATCCCGCGCAAGCATATCGTAAGCGAACAGCCCGCCAACAAGGTTGACTACGGTTATGTGGTAAAAACGGGCGACAACACCCTTCATTACGACATTATATATACAAGCGACAAGGAGGAGTTTGGCTATCACAACGCCAAGGACTGGTTCAACTTCCTGAAACAATGGAGGAAGGAGAGCGAAAGCCCGGTAAAGGTCTCTATAAGTGAAGAGTGAAGAATAAGCCCCCCTCTAATCCCCCCTTGGGGGGAAGACGTACGGCCAAAAAGCTCTGGGGTTCCTGTAACGTCTGGACTCCCGAACTACAAAAAGTGAAGAGTGTAAAATTGGCAGCCATCATAACTCATAATTAAGTACTTATAATTTAAAAGCCTTTTTCACTCTTCACTTTTCACTAAATAAAACAGTTTGTCGTGGCGTATTTCTATGGGCACCGCAATGTTGTCGGTGAACAGCTGCCCGGTGCCCAGCCCTTGCGGCATGGAGATTTCGGGACCATACTCCAGGGCCGCAAGGTGGGCGATGGCGTTCAGCCCGATATTGCTTTCCAGGGCACTGGTCATCCATGAGCCGATATGCCGTTGTCGCGCCATCGTGAGCCATTCCTTCGTTCCGCCCATGCCGCCGTGAAGCGAGGGCTTCAGAATGATATATGCCGGCTGAATGGTGTCGAGCAGCGCTTCCTTCCTGGACGGTTCATTCACCCCGATAAGTTCCTCGTCGAGGGCAATGGGAATGATGCCTGCGCGGCACAGGCGGGCCATCTCCTGCCATTGTCCCTGGCGGATGGGCTGCTCGATGGAGTGAATGTCGTAGGCCGCCAGCAGTTCCAGTTTCTTTTGTGCCTCCTCCGGGTTGAAAGCGCCGTTGGCATCAACCCTTATTTCCAGTTCTTCTTTCTTGAACACACGGCGGATATGCTGCAACAGCCTCAGTTCGCTGTCGAAGTCGATGGCCCCTATTTTCAGCTTGATACACCGGAAGCCGCCGCTTATTTTTTCGTCTATGCGCCGCAGCATTTCATCGTGGGTGCCCATCCATACCAGCCCGTTGATGGGAATGCCCGTTTCGCCCCGTCCGAAAGGGGTGTCGAAAAGGCGGAAGGAGCCGGCATGGAGGTGTTGCAAAGCCGTTTCCAGGCCGAACAGCATCGACGGGAACGGGCGCAGGCGTTGAAGGTCCGCCTCGCCGGCATCGCAGAAATGGTCGCATACAAGCCGCAGCTGTTCGCCGTAGTCGGGCATGTCGTCACAGCTAAGGCGGGGTAGGGGAGCACATTCTCCCACGCCCTGCCGCCCCTGTTCGTCGGTGATGGTGATGAACCACGACCGGCGCACATGATAGACGCCGCGCGACGTTCCCGCCGGTTGCTTGAAGTGCAGGGTGCGCGGTGCTATGTCAATGTGGTATTTCATGCCCTTGGACATTTTTCACAACCGTCAAGGCAGGATGGGGAACTGGTCGAAATCGGGCTTGCGCTTTTCCAGGAACGCCTTTCCGCCCTCCTGTGCCTCGTCGAGGTAATAGTAGAGCATGGTGGCATCGCCCGCTAACTGTTGTATGCCTGCCTGCCCGTCCAGTTCCGCGTTCAGTCCGGCCTTTATCATGCGCAGGGCCAGCGGCGACCGCTCCATCATGGTTTCCGCCCATTCCACGCAGGTGTCTTCCAGTTGTTCCAGGGGCACCACCTTGTTCACCATCCCCATCCGTTCGGCCTCGTGTGCCGTGTATTGTCGGCAGAGGAACCAAATCTCGCGCGTCTTTTTCTGTCCGATGCTTCGTGCCAGGTAGCTGCTTCCGAAGCCGGCGTCGAACGAGCCCACCTTGGGCCCCGTTTGTCCAAAGATGGCATTTTCCGAGGCTATGGTCAGGTCGCACACCACGTGGAGCACATGCCCGCCGCCGATGGCATAGCCGTTGACCATGGCGATGACGGGTTTTGGCAGACGCCGTATCTGCATCTGCACGTCGAGCACGTTGAGGCGGGGCACGCCGTCGGTGCCCACATATCCCCCGCGCCCTTTCACATGCATGTCGCCGCCGGAGCAGAACGCCTTGTCGCCGGCACCGGTGAGCAGCACCACGCGCAGGCGGCTGTCTTCGCGGCAGATATTCAGGGCCTGCGACATCTCCCACGTTGTCTTCGGAGTGAAGGCGTTGCGGTAGCGCGGACGGTTGATGGTAATCTTGGCAATGCCGTGGTATTCCTCAAACAGGATTTCCTCAAAATCCCGTATCTTGTTCCATTTTCTTTCCATAATTTACATAGTTTGTGGTTTCTTGGAAGGGGAGGGGTGTTTGTCCGTTTGGTGAAGGCCCCCTCATGTTCCCCCTTGGGGGGGAAGACGTTCGGCGGTTTACCCTCCCCTCCTTACGGGAGGGGCCGGGGGGTGGACCATTAGGGGCTGATCACTCTTTCCCGTTTTTCTTGCTCGATTCCCTGATTTTCAAAATCATCGGCACCACCTTTTTATATATATGGTGGTCGCCGGCAATGTGCTTCAACAGCAATTCGCAGGCCTTTGCTCCCTGCTCATGTGCCTGGTCCTCGATGGTGCTGAGCTTCGGCGTGACGTGCGCCGACGTCTTGCCGTCGCTGAAGCCGATGATGGCCACGTCCTGCGGAATCCTTAGCCCCAGGGTCTTGATGGCGTCGAAGGCGGCATAGGTGATGATGTCGTTGAAGGCCAGGATGGCATCGGGGCGGTCGGGGCGCTGCAGCAGATTGAGGGCGGCCTCGCGCGCCACGTCGTAGTCGATTTTCCCGCACGACACCAGTGTGCGGTCAATGGGGATGCGGCTGTCCCTGAGCGCCTCCAGGTATCCATGTTTGCGCCGCCGCACCATGTCCAGGTGGTTCGGGCCGCCAATGAAGGCGATGCGCCGCGACCCCGTGTCTATGAGGTGCTGCGTGGCCTGCTGGGCCGCCTCGTCGCCGTTGCCCACCACGCTGCTGAACAGCTCGGGCAGGCAGGTGCGGGCGAAGAACACCAGTGGAATGCCCATCTGGTTGATTTCCACGAAGTGACTGTAGTCCACCGTGTCCTGGGCCAGGCAGGCAATGATGCCCTCCACGTGCAGGTTGACGAAATTATCTACGGCATCCTCTTCGCGCTCGTGGTCCTCGTGCGAATTGGCGTTGATGACGTTGTACCCCTTCTGGCGTGCATAGTCTTCTATTCCGTCGAGCACGCCGGCGTAATAGTGCGTCACCAGATTGGGCACCACCACGCCGATCATCCGCGGGGCCTCACTGCGCAGGCTCCGGGCGAAGGGGTTGGGGCGGTAGTTCAGTTTGGCGGCCAGTTCCTGCACGCGCTGCGTCATCTCCGGCCCCACCTCGTGGGAGTTGCGGAGGGCACGCGACACGGTGGCGATGCTCACGCCCAACTGTTCGGCCAGGTCTTTTAGCGATGTTCTTCTAGGTTTCATTCTTTTCATGTCACTGCTCTATAGGAGTTCAATGGAACCAGCGAAAGGCGGATGCCTTCCCCCAGCCCCTTTTCCTCCATTTTTGTCTCTTTTCAAAGGTTATCGATGCAAAAATACAAAAAAAGCCTTAATCTGCAAACGTTTACGTTGTTTTTTTGCATAAAAGTGATGCTTTTTAACCATTTCCGCCGTACCTTTGCAGTGCAAAAACACTTCATGCACATCATAAAGTGTAAATAAGACAGGAGTAATGAATAGTTGATAATAAGTTAGTTAGAGTACAAGGCATCAGGACGGTTGTGAAACCCTCCTGATGTTTTTTTTGTGCCTTTTGATTTGGCCGTTTCGGCATTGTTGAGGAAGACAAAAAATATATCAGTCCGCCAACGATGACTTCTTTCTTTGCGGTGGATAGCGGGCTGGAAAGAATAAGTAAGAAATCTTGACAAAATCGGTGCTTTTTGTGTGGAATTTGTAATTCGTTGTGTTTCAATGGTTTGTAAATATCTTGAAGTCTCACCGCAAATTTCGGGTAGAAATTTGCCAATTTTCTTGGTGCAATTTGCCAATTCTCTCCTCGGGATTTGCCGTCAACTTTCTTGGCGGAGCCAAAAATCCTTGAAAAATCTTGACAAAATGAATCGCTTATTTACCATCCCTTTTTTTGCATTAAGACATCTGTTTTTGAACTCAAGCCGTCGGACATCTTTGGACAAAAAAGAACGGCACCGCGTGCGGATGATGCACGGGGTGCCGTTTGGCGTTTGTTTTGGTGATGCTGTGCTTATTCCTGTTCCTCGCGGTCTTTGATGTTGTCGCCCTCAGTGGGTCGCATGAGTTCCTCGAACTCTGATATACCGTTGTTGATGAGGATGTTGTACCACTGCAGCAGCTTGCGGATGTCGCTGTCGTGAACGCGGTCGCGGTCGAAGTTGGGAAGAATCTCGGCGAAATAGTCGCGCAGCTCCTGGCTGGCGGCTTTCTTGAAGTTGAGGCTTGTGGCCTTGCCCTCTTCCTTGTCGCGTATGGCGGCGAGGATGGTCATGAGCGGCACGTCCTCGGCGTCGGTGTACATGGCGATGTCGGCCAGCGAGGTGACGCGGTCGGTGGCGAAGGCCGGCTGGCGCTTGTGTTTTTCGTCGAGTGTCTCAACGATGAGGTTGGACTTTCCTTTTGATACCAGTTTGTAGAGGCCGGGCTTGCCGGCGATGGATAGGATTGTTAATTGCATCTTAGTGTAAATGTTTTTTTATTGATGAACAAATGTTTCAAGCAAATGGTCGATTTGCGGCTCCAGGGGCTGTATGCCGTCGTTGACGATGATAAAGTCGGCGCGTGCCGCCACCTCTTCCTGCGGCAGTTGCCTGGCCATCCACTCCAGCACTTTTTCACGGCTGATGGCGTCGCGCTTCATGACGCGGCTGATGCGCGTCTCGAGCGGTGCTGCCACGCAGACGGCGTGGTCAACATATTGCCACAGTCCGCTCTCGTAGAGGATGGCGCTCTCCACCCAGCCGATGCCTGACTGCAGGAAGTCGCTGAAGACGGCGGGGTGGACGACGGCGTTGAGCCTGGCGGCGTTCTGCTCCGACTGCATGAGGAAGGCGGCGATGCGCTGCTTGTTAAGGCTGTCGCCGTCGTAGGCGTCGGGGCCGATGAGGCGGGATATCTCCGCCCGCAGCTCCGCGCTTTGCGTCATGAGCCTTTTTGCGGCGGCGTCGCAGTCGTAAACGCGGTAGCCCCTGACTTCCAGGAGGTGGCAGACATGGCTTTTCCCGCTGCCTATGCCCCCGGTGATGGCTATGCGCACAATGTTGTTTCCGTTCTTGTCCGGGTTTTGCGTCATGGCTTGTCTTGGCGTTCGGTGACGCATTTCACCTGATCGGGCTCCAGGCGCAGGTTCTTGATGTCGAGGGGCTTGGACTGCACGGTGAGCGGGCAGAGGTCCTTGGAATGGTTGGACAACAGGTATTTGTAGTCGGCAACGATGGTGAAATGCTTTTCGGTGACCTCTTTCATCCTCTTGGAGCCTATGGAGTAGTGTACTTTCACCTTGGGCGGGAAGGTACGCAGGATCATGCCTTCGGGCATGTTGACGGCTTTCACTTCCACCTCGCAGTCTGTCTGGGTGAGGATGTCGGTGTAGAACTCCACTTTTACTTCCGACGGCTGGATTTTCACGCCGGGGATGGGCTTTAACTTCACCGTCATCTCGGTGGAATCTTTCAGGTCGCTGACCGTGATGTTCTCGGTATATACGCTTTTTATGCTGTCGAGCTTGTCCTTGTTGGCGTAGATTTCCACCTTGTCGGGAGAGATGATGAGCATGTCGAGGTAGGAAGCGCCGTTTGGCTCCACGTTTCCCCTGAACCGCACGGGCACCTTCTTGTTCTCACCGTCGATGTAGGCAAATTCGTAATGGTCGGGCTTGATGCTCACGATGGCCGTTGATTTGAACAGCATGGTGCGCAGCTGTTTGGCAAGCTCGTTGGAGGTCATAAGGCCCTTGCCGTGCGATTTGTTGACGGCTTTGAATGAAAGTGGAAGGGGGTGGATGACGTCGCCGTAGATGTAGGGCAGGAGCATGTAGCCCTTGTCCCTGACGGTGACACGCAGGGTGTCGCAGTTGATGTCGGTGACGATGGAATTTTTGGGCTGGCCGGTCAGGGTGAGCGGTATTCTCAGCTCGCGCTCACAGTCCTCGTTGAGAGCCAGGATGAGCCAGAATGTGCCGCTCAGGAAGAGGAAGAACAAAAATATCAGGAATTCCTTGTTGAAGATTCCAAAAAGGAAATTCCTGACAATGCCTGAGCGTTCGCTGTCGCGCTTCATTCGGTTTTTGAAAAAGGTTGACTATTGGAAGGCGGTTATTTGGAAACCTGGGCCGACTGCTGGGCCGAGGAAGTGTCGGCAAAGACGTATCCCCTGTCCACGCGTACGATGACGCCCCTGGCAATTTCCACCTCCACGACGTTTGCTGCGAGGTCTATCTTGCGCACTGTTCCGTAGATGCCGCCTCCGGTAACGACTTTCGCTCCCTCGGCCAATGCGTTTTGGAAATTGCGGATTTCTTTCTGCTTTTTCTGCTGCGGGCGAATAATGAGGAAATACATGATGGCGACGAAAAGCAACATCATGATAAGGAAACTCATGTTCCCGCTCTGGTCTGCTAAGAATAATGCTGTCATTTTACTATTGTTTTAAATTTGATTTTTTTCAATTGTAGTCATTCTTCATTATTCGCGTTTTCCTCCGGAGCCACCACTTTGTCCTCGTGGGTGAAGCGCTGCCTGCGCTCGGGCACGGGTTTGAGTAGCTTGCCGGTGTAGGACAGGTGCCTGGCAATGGCGTCGAGCATACCGTTGATGTAGCTGCCGCTCTTGGGCGTGCTGTAGTATTTTGCCAGGTCCACATATTCATTGATGGTGACGTTGACAGGAATGCCGGGGAAGGTCATCAGCTCGGCAATGGCAATCTGCATGATGACCACGTCCATGTAGGCCAGCCGCGAGAAGTCCCAGTTGTGCGAGGCGTCGCTCATGTAGCGCTGGTATTGGTCGGCGTTGAGAATGGTGGCCCTGAAGAGCTTGCGCGCAAACTCCTTGTCCTCGTCGTTCTTGTATTCGGGCAGCAGCTCCTGGTGCTTCTTGTTTTTCAGTTCAAAGCGCTTGATGGTCTTCAGCACGAAGGTGTCCACCACCTCCTTGTCGTCGTTCCAGTAGAGGCTCCGCTCTTCGAGCAGGCTGTCGAGGTCTTCGTTCTCGGTGATAAATACCTTATATAATTTCCTCCACAGTTCGCGGTCGCTTTCGTAGCTGTCGTCGTCGCTTTCCATGTATTCCTGGTAAATCTGGCTCTGCACGATTTGCGAGTAGAGCTTTCTCACGTATTCCACGTCGTCGGCCCACGAGAGCTTCTGCTCCTCCACGAAGTCGCAGAGCATGTAGTTCTCCTCGAGTTGCAGGGCGAACTTGTTGTATGCGAACTTCTCCGACGGCATTTCGCCGCCTTCTCTTGCCACGCGTGCCTGGGCCACTTCAAGGTGTTTCTGCGCCTCCTTTGTGATGGCCACGATGAGCAACAGCATATAATTATAAAGGTGATAGGCTTTGGAAAGGCTAAAGAAAAGCTCCTTTTCAGCACTCTCCATGTTCTTGCTTCCGTTTTGATAGTATGCGTAGGTCAACTGAACTATCTTAATTCTTATCAATTCGCGGTTAATCATCTTGATGAGTATTGTATGCTTTTATTCTATAACGATGCAAAAGTAAAAAAAATCTGTTTTTCTTGCAAGAAAAAGAACGCATTTTCTACTTTTTTTAAGATAATTGTTGCTGAATTGAGGAAAAAGTACTACCTTTGCACCGCTTTTTTCGTGTGATGGCGAATTGAGTAACTGTTTTATTTATCAAAACTTAATTTAGAGTAACACATTTTTATTATGAAAGAAATTGCAGTAAAAGGCCAGAAAAGAGAACAGACTGGCAAGAAAGCCACCCGGCTGATGCGCAAGGAGGGACTTGTTCCCTGCAACCTCTACGGTGAGAAGAAGAACGATGCCGGCCTTCCCGAGGCCCTTTCGTTTGCCGTGCCCATGACCGACCTTCGCAAGCTTATTTACACCCCCCACATCTATGTGGTGAACCTGAACATCGATGGTGTTGAGCACAAGGCTGTCATCAAGGAGCTTCAGTTCCACCCCGTGAGCGACGCCCTGCTTCACATCGACTTCTACGAAATCAACGAGTCGAAGCCCATTACCATCGGCATTCCCGTGAAGCTGAACGGGCTGGCACAGGGTGTGCGCGACGGCGGACGCCTGGCACTCATCGTGCGCAAAGTCAACGTGACGGCAAAATATCAGGACATCCCCGAGACTCTCAACATCGATGTCACCAACCTGAACATCGGCAAGAGCATCAAGGTGGGCGACTTGGACTTCCCCGGACTTGAGATGGCCACCAGCAAGGAGGTCGTGGTTTGCACCATCAAGGCCACCCGTAAGTCGAACGCTGCTGCACAAGCCACCGAAGAAGAGGCTTAGTCTTTTTGCAGTGATGATGAACTTGTGGATGACTATCCGGCGGCTTTTCTGCCGGAAATCCATTGACGTGCAAGAACACAGCATCACAGAAATGGAAAAATATCTGATTGTGGGTTTGGGCAATCCCGGTCCTGAGTACGCGGGAACACGCCACAACACAGGATATATGGTATTGGACGCCTTCGCCAAGGCGTCCAATATTTGTTTTGAGGACAAACGTTACGGATATGTGGCCGTGGCCTCATTGCGGGGCCGCCGTCTCATTCTGCTCAAGCCCACCACCTTCATGAACCTCAGCGGCAATGCCGTGCGCTATTGGTTGCAGAAAGAAAACATCGACCAGTCGCACCTGCTTGTCATTGCCGACGAACTGGCATTGCCCCTGGGCACCTTCCGCCTGAAGGCCAGCGGCAGCAACGGCGGCCACAACGGGCTGGGGCACATACAGCAACTCATTGGCCAGCAATATCCTCGGCTGCGCATGGGCATTGGCAACGAGTTCAGGCAGGGCGGACAGATTGATTATGTGCTGGGCCGCTACACCGATGAGGAAATGCAGGTGCTGCAGCCCGCCATCGACACCGCCGTGGAAATCATCAAGAGCTTTGTGCTGGCAGGTGTGGACATCACCATGAACGCTTACAACAGGAAAAAGACAGGAAATGGAACAAACGGCAAGAATTGACAAATGGCTGTGGGCTGCCCGTATCTTCAAGACACGCAGCATCGCCGCCGATGCGTGCAAGAACGGCAGGGTGACCATTGGCGGTACCAACGTGAAACCCTCGCGACCGTTGAAGGTTGGCGAGGTGGTTGACGTGAAGAAACCGCCTGTCACCTATTCTTTCCGCGTGTTGAAATGTATTGAGCAACGCGTGGGTGCCAAGCTCGTTCCTGAAGTTTATGAGAACGTCACAGACCCCAAACAGTATGAATTGCTCGAGATGAGCCGCATCAGTGGTTTCGTCAACAGGGCAAGGGGTACCGGACGCCCCACCAAGAAGGAGCGCCGCGCCCTCGACGACTTCACCGCTCCCGTCATGTTCGGTTTCGACGACGACTTCGACGACGATTTCGACGACTGACCTTTTCTTAATAAAACCAGAAAAACCTTCTATTCATGGCCATTACAAACATTGCCGTTTTCGTTTCCGGTAGCGGAACGAACTGTGAAAACATCATCCGCTATTTTTCCGGCTCAGCCGACGTCCGCGTGTCGCTCGTTGTTAGCAACCGCTCCGATGCCTACGCCCTTGTCCGTGCATCGCGGTTGCATGTTCCCACCGTCGTTGTTCCCAAGAAGGAGTTCAACGACCCTTCCGTTCTCCTTCCGCTCCTTGAGCAATACGATGTTGATTTCATCGTGCTGGCGGGCTTCCTGCTTATGGTGCCCGACTATCTGCTTGAGCGTTTCCCTCGCCGCATTGTCAACATCCACCCGTCGCTGCTTCCCCGTCATGGAGGCCGCGGCATGTGGGGACACCATGTCCACGAGTCGGTGAAGGCTGCCGGCGACACCGAAACGGGCATCACCATCCATTATGTTTCAGAAGTCTGCGACGGTGGCGAAATCATCGCCCAGTTCAAGACGCCACTCCAGCCCACCGACACCCCTGACGACATTGCCGCCAAGGTGCATGTGCTGGAACAGGAGCATTTTCCCAAAGTGATTGAGCAAGTGTTGAGAAAAAATAGTGAAGAATAAGCCCCCTCTAATCCCCCCTTGGGGGGAAGACGTACAGCCAAAGACTCCCCTCCTTACGGGAGGGCCGGGGGTGGGCTAAAAGCGAAATATTTGCAGTCGCCTTTATCATTTTTCATTTTTTATTTATCATTTAGCGAAGCGCCTATTTTTTCATTTAGCGAAGCGCAGAATTCCAGAAAATGATTGTTTGCATAGCAGAGAAGCCCAGCGTGGCCCGCGACATTGCCCGCATCATCGGTGCCACCTCCTCGCGCAATGGCTACATGGAAGGCAACGGCTACCAGGTGACGTGGACCTTCGGCCACCTGTGCGAGCTGAAGATGCCCGAAGACTACACGCCCCTGTGGAAACGGTGGGCGCTGGGCTCGCTGCCCATGATTCCCCAGCGTTTCGGCATCAGGCTGAAAGACGACGACGGCGTGAAAAAGCAGTTTGCCATCATTGAGCAACTCATGAGCCAGGCCGACAGCATCGTCAACTGCGGCGATGCCGGACAGGAGGGTGAGCTCATCCAGCGGTGGGTGATGCAGAAGGCGCAGGCCACGTGCCCCGTGTCGCGCCTCTGGATTTCCTCCATGACCGACGAAGCCATTCGCGAAGGCTTCCAAAATCTGAAAGACCAACACAGCTACGACTCCCTCTACATGGCCGGCCTGTCGCGTGCCATTGGCGACTGGCTTCTCGGCATCAATGCCACCCGCCTTTATTCCATTAAATACGGTACTGTGGGCCATCCCCTCAGCATCGGCCGTGTGCAGACGCCCACCCTCGCACTCATTGTGAACCGCCAGAAGGAAATCGACAACTTCAAGCCCGAGCCCTACTGGGTGCTTGCCACCCGCTACCGCGACACGCTGTTCACCGCCGTAAAAGGCAAGTTCAGCAATCGCGAAGAGGGTGAGAAGTCATTCGAGGAAATCAAGGACAAGCCTTTCACCGTCACCGATGTCCAGAAGAAGAAGGGCACCGAGCAGCCGCCCATGCTCTACGACCTCACCTCGTTGCAGGTGGACTGCAACCACAAGTACGGCTATTCGGCCGAAATGACGCTGAACCTCATTCAGGAACTCTATGAAAAGAAGCTGACCACCTATCCGCGCGTTGACACTCAGTACCTTCCCGACGATGTCTATCCCAAGTGCCCGGCCATTATGAACGGGCTGTTTCAGACGTCGCTGGGCGGACAACGTCCCTATGCCGACCTGGTGAAGACGTTGGGCGGCAAGCCGCTGAAAAAGACCAAGCGCGTGTTCGACTCATCGAAGGTCACCGACCACCATGCCATCATTCCCACGGGCGTGTTGCCGCAGTATCTTTCCGATGCCGCCCAGCACGTTTATGACCTCGTGGCCCGCAGGTTCATTGCCGCCTTTTATCCCGACTGCAAGTTCTCCACCACCACCGTGCTGGGGCGTGTCGGCGACGTGGACTTCAAGGTGAGCGGCAAGGAAATCCTCGACCCCGGCTTCCGTGTCGTGTTTCCCTCACGTCAGGCCAAGGCCCAGCAGTCCGCCGCCCCCACATCTCAGCCTGCCGACGACGAAGGCAAACAGGAGGAGGAGCGCACCCTGCCCACCTTTGAAAAGGGCGAGAGCGGTCCCCACGAGCCCACGCTCACCGAGAAATGGACCACGCCGCCGAAGTATTACACCGAGGCCACGCTGCTGCGCGCCATGGAAACCGCGGGAAAATTCGTCGATGACGAGAGCCTCCGTGCCGCGCTCAAGGAGAACGGCATCGGGCGCCCTTCCACCCGTGCCGCCATCATAGAGACGCTTTTCAAACGCCACTACATCCGCAAGGAGCGCAAGAACCTCATTGCCACACCCACCGGCATGGAACTCATTGCCATGATCAAGGAGGACCTGTTGAAAAGTTGTGAGCTCACCGGCATCTGGGAGAAAAAACTGCGCCTCATAGAGCGTGGCGACTATCAGCCGTCGCAGTTCATCGACGAGTTGAAGGAGCAGATAACGGCCATTGTGCAGCAGGTGCTTGCCGACAACAGCAACCGCCGTGTCACCATTACCACCGACGAGGACTTGAAGAAGAAACCGGCCAAGGCCGCCGCCTCCAAGTCCCGGAAGAAGAAGGCAGCGCCGCCGCCGCCCCCCGCTCCCGTGCCTGTTCCGCCGGTTGGCGACGACCTCGTGGGACAGGTGTGCCCGCTCTGTGGAAAGGGACATATAATAAAAGGTAAGACGGCCTACGGGTGCAGCGAATGGAAAAACGGCTGCTCCTTCAGGAAACCCTTTTGACGGAGGGGAGAAGGTCACTTTCCAGCGATAGGTTATAAAAATACAAAAACCGTACATGCCAATGTAAAAAAGGAACATCGGCAATGTACGGTTTTTCTTTTATCCCAAATCGGTCATTTGTATGGTTGTCTTCGAGGTTGTCTTCGTAACCTTCGCAAGAGCACCGTTTTGTCAAGATTTTTCATGATTTTTTGTTTACCCCAAAAGGTTTGACCGCAAATTTCTGGGAGAGATCTTGAAGATTGAGAGGGGAGATCTTGAAGATTTCTCCCCTCAATTTGCGGTCAAACTTTGGACAATTTGTAAACCGTTGAAATTCAATAAATTACAAAACTGTGCGAAAATTCCCTATTTTATCAAAATTTTTTACTGTTTTTTACCCATCCCACTACCCGAAGCAGAATAAGAAAAGGTGATGTTTTTAAGCACGCGAAAGGTGAATGATTTAATATGAACAAGATAATAACAGGCTAAATAATCATACAATGTTATCTGCTGGTTTTTATTGCCCGGTTTTGGTTTGTCATCTTTGAGGTTCAGACAACAGGTCAGAAGGCGTTTTTTCCTTAGATATAGCCTTTTGTGAGTGCTGTTTGAAGCGCTATAACTCCTGAACTCCTTCAGCCCGCTGAACTTGAATTATGCAATATTAACATTTTTTATTGTTAAAGTGTTGATTTATGTCAAAAAAGTATCATCAAAATTGGATGATATGTGCTAATTTTGTGCCCAACTAAAAACAATATGCGAAAATGAAGATTTTTTTTAACAGGTGGCTGGTTTTGGCGGCATTTTTTTTTCTTGTGGAAAGCGCCATTGCCCAGATACGCGGCACGGAAATAACGGTCGTGGTTGCTCCCGACCATGCCGACTGGAACTATGAAACAGGCGAGAAGGCACGTTTCACGGCAAAAGTCCTCCGTGCCGGTGTGCCCATGAGAAATGTCGAGGTTGATTATGAGGCCGGGCCTGAGATGTACGCCAGCGTGAAACGCCATGCCACCCTGGAAGACGGCACGATGACTTGGACAGGCACGATGCCTACGCCCGGTTTCTACCGTCTGAAGGTGACGGCCCACGTCGGCGGTCGCGACTATTCCGGCTGGTGTACGGCGGCCTTCAGCCCCCAGCGCATCAAGGCAAAGGCCACCATGCCTGCGGACTTCACCGCTTTCTGGGACGGCGTGATGGCCGAGGCCCGTCAGACGCCCTTGCAACCCACGGTGACATTGTTGCCAGAGCGCTGCACCGAAGACGTGAACGTATATCATGTGAGTTTCCAAAACATCAGGCCAGGCTCGCGCACCTACGGCATATTGTGTGTGCCCGTGAAAAGCGGCACATATCCCGCCCTGCTGCGTGTGCCTGGGGCTGGCATCCGGCCTTACGAAGGCGACCGGTGGATGGCCTCCCTCGGCTGCATCACGCTGGAAATAGGCATCCACGGCATACCTGTCACGATGACGCAGGACTACTACGACAAACTCTTCTATGGCGCCTTGAACGGCTACTGGGAAATGAACACCGACGACCGCGATGGCAACTACTACAAGCGCGTGTTTGTAGGAGCGCTGCGCGCCATCGACTATATCGCCACATTGCCGCAATGGGACGGCCGCCGCCTCTGCGTGACGGGCTCCTCACAAGGCGGCATGCTCTCGCTGGTGTGTGCAGCACTCGACAAGCGCGTTACCTGCTATGGCGCCGTGCATGCCGCCATGTGCGACCATGAGGCGGCACTTAGCGGACAGCCCTGCGGGTGGCCGCATTACTTCTATGGAAAAAAAGATGTGGACAAGAAGGCTGTGGAGGCCGCACGCTATTACGACGGTGTGAACTTCGCCAGGCTCATCAACTGCCCGGGGTGGTTTTCTTTCGGCTACAACGACGATGTGGTGCCGCCGACGTCGGCCTATGCCACCTATAACGAGGTGACGGCTCCCAAGACCTTGCGCGTGTTCCAACAGACGGCCCATTTCTGGTATCAGGAGCAATGGGACGAATGGAATGAATGGATTAGGGAACAATTCAGGGAATGAGGAATTAGGAATTAGGAATGAGGAATTGGTAGTGCCCCCAAAAGCTTCCACTAATCCCTGGCCCCCCTATGGCCCCCCTTGGGGGAAGACGTACGGCCATTGGGCTCCCCTCCTTACGGGAGGGGCCGGGGGTGGGCCACTAACTCCTGCACTCCCGGACTCCATATAAAATAATGATAATGAAAAGCAGACTATTTGTTTTGACCTGTTGCCTTTTCATGGCAACGGCAATGGCAACGGCACAACAGCCGTTGTTGAAAACCCATGTGGAAACAGGTGACGTGGAAGGCGTCACAGAGAACGGCCTGGCCGTCTATAAGGCCATCCCATACGCCGCGCCCCCCGTGGGCAACCTGCGGTGGAAGGCCCCTCAGCCCGCACAACCCTGGCAGGGAGTACTGAAGGCCGACAAATGGGGACCGTGGCCGCCGCAGCCCTCGCGCCGCGACGGTTCGCAGCCGGTGATGAGCGAGGACTGCCTCTATCTCGGCATTGCCACGCCCGCCACTTCGCCCAATGACCGTTTGCCCGTCATGGTGTGGATTCATGGCGGCGGCTTCCAGACAGAATATTACGGTGGCGACCTGTGGACAAGCCTCGCACGCCGCGGCGTGGTGGTGGTCAGCGTGGAATATCGCACCGGCGCCCTTGGCTTCATGGCCCACCCCGAGCTGACCAAGGAGGGCGGACATTCGGGCAACTACGGCCTGCTCGACCAGATATGCGCCCTGCAATGGGTGCAGCGCAACATCGCGGCCTTTGGCGGCGACCCGTCGAAAGTGACCATTTTCGGCGAGAGTGCCGGCGCCATCAGTTGCAGCATCCTGTGCGCCTCGCCCCTGGCCAAGGGCCTGTTCCGTGCCGTCATCAGCCAGAGCGGCGGTTCCTTCGCCCCCTGGCAAGATGCGCAGCGCACCATTGTCACCAATGCTTCGCAGAAGGGTGCCGAGCAGCAGGGCCTTGACTTCCAGAAACACCTGAAGAAGAAATCGCTGAAGCAGTTACGGCAGATGGATGCCCAGGCGCTGGTCGGCGACAACGTCGGCTTCTACGGCTTCTGGCCCTGCGTGGACGGCTATGTCATCACCGACGACCTCTACCGCCTTTACCAGCGCGGCGAATATAACGACGTGCCTGCCATTGTGATGACCAACAGCGACGAGGGCGCACTCTTCTCCCGTAGCATGAGCCCCGAGGACTACGCGAAAGCCGTCGCGGCCACCTTCGGCGACCATGCCGGCGAGGCCATGAGAATATATCCCGGAAACACCGTTGATGAGGCCTATCAGGGCTACGGCGACCTGTTCCGCGACATGGGCTTTGCATGGCCCTCCTACGCCTGGGCAAGCCTGCAAAACAAGCACGACGGCAACAAGGCCTATATGGCTTTCCTGGCGCAGCCCTCCACGCGCAGCCTGGCGCACGACAAGCGGCGGCGTGGCGTGGCACATGCCGACGACATCCTCTACCTGAACGGCGAATTTCTGCGCCAGCCCGACAAATTCCCTGCCGAGGCCGCCGTGGCCGAAATCATGCAGCAGTACTGGGTGAACTTCGCCAAGAACCTTGACCCCAACGCCAAGGGACTGCCCTGGTGGCCGGCTTTCGACGAGCAGAAACCCACCGTCATGCAGTTCAGCAACGGCGCCTCGCTCACTATGCTGCCCAACCGCGAGCAGCTGGACTTCGTGGACCGTTTCTACCAAAGCGTGCGGGCTTCCACCGAGCAGCAGCGCCTTCCCGGCCACGCCCTGGCAAAGGCTCTTGAACAGCGCATGACTACTTTAGCCAAACGAGGCTATATGGCCGGCCATCAAGACGATACCTTCTACGGCCTCTCGTGGGAATGGGAGCGCGGACGCAGTGACGTGAAGGCCACCGTGGGCGACTATCCCGCCGTCATGGGCTTCGACCTCGGAGGCATTGAAGTGGGTGATGCCAAGAACCTCGACAGCGTGCCCTTCAGCCGCATACGCGAGGAGTTGCTCGCACATGTGCAGCGCGGAGGCATCGTCACCCTGAGCTGGCATCCACGCAACCCCCTGACGGGCGGCACGGCGTGGGACGTGAAAGACAAGACGGTGGTGAAAAGCATTCTGCCCGGCGGTGCCAAGCATGCGAAGTTTGTGGAGTGGATGCAGCGCGTGGCCGACTTTCTGAAAACATTGAAGACAAAGAAAGGCGACCCCGTCCCCATTATTTTCCGCCCATGGCACGAGAACAACGGCTCGTGGTTCTGGTGGGGACAGGACCTGTGCACCGACCAGGAGTTCAAGGACTTGTGGAACATGCTGCAGGACTTCCTCTGGCACCAGGGCCTGGGCAACCTTATGTGGAGCTATTCGCCCAACCTCGACGGCCACTGGGACGAGGCCCGCTTCATGAAACGCTATCCCGGCAACAGCCGTGTGACGCTTATCGGCGAGGACGCCTACCAGTGGGGCACCGAGCAGGATTTTGTCACCCAGCTGTCGGCCGACCTCGCCTTCCTCACCGACTTCGCCCAGCGCAACGGCAAGCTGCTGGCCATGACCGAGTGCGGCTATCAGAACAACCCCGACGCCACATGGTTCACCCGCGTCCTCAAGCCCATCATGGACCGCCACCCCATCAGCTATTTCCTCCTTTGGCGAAACTACAAGAAGGAGTATTTCGGCCCCTCGCCCGAACAGCCCTGTGCCGACGACTACCGCGACCTCTACAAAGCCAATAACACCTTGTTCCTAAAAGACATACGATAAAACAATGAACGATTTCAACAGTCGCGTGGCTGCCTTGCGCAGACACCATGAAGAGTTGCTCACTCGGAAAAACATCCCCGTGGAGTGGGGCAACGGCATTTATACCAAATACAAATATCCCATCCTCACGGCCGACCATGTGCCCCTGGAGTGGAAGTACGATTTCTGCGAGAAAGACAACCCCTTCCTCATGCAGCGCATCATGGTGAACGCCACCCTCAACAGCGGCGCCATCAAGTGGAACGGCAAATACCTCCTCGTGGTGCGCGTGGAGGGTGCCGACCGCAAGAGCTTCTTCGCCGTGGCCGAGAGTCCCAACGGCATCGACAACTTCCGCTTCTGGCCCGAGCCCGTCACCATGCCCGACGACGTCGTCCCCGCCACCAATGTCTATGACATGCGCCTCACCGCCCACGAGGACGGCTGGATATACGGCATCTTCTGCGCCGAGCGTCATGATGACTCTCAGCCCGCCAACCTCAGTGCCGCCACCGCCACCGCCGGCATCGCGCGCACCAAGGACTTCAAGATGTGGCAGCGCCTGCCCGACCTGAAGACCAGGAGCCAGCAGCGCAACGTCGTCCTACACCCGGAGTTCGTCAACGGCAAGTATGCCCTCTACACCCGCCCACAGGACGGCTTCATCGACACCGGCAGCGGAGGAGGCATTGGCTGGGCATTGGTCGATGACATCACGCACGCCGAGGTGAAGGAGGAGAAAATCATCAACGCCCGCCACTACCACACCATCACCGAGGTGAAGAACGGTGAGGGCCCCCATCCCCTCAAGACCGCCGAGGGATGGCTGCACCTGGCCCATGGCGTGCGCGCCACCGCCGACGGCCTCCGCTATGTGCTCTACATGTATATGACGGCCCTCGACGATCCCACACGCGTCATTGCCTCTCCCGGAGGCTTCTTCCTCGTGCCCGAGGGAGCGGAATACGTCGGCGACGTCATGAATGTGGCCTTTGCCAACGGATGGATAGCCGACGACGACGGCACCGTGTTCATCTATTACGCCTCGGCCGACACACGCATGCACGTGGCCACCTCCACCATCGCCAGGCTCATCGACTATTGCAAGAACACCCCTGCCGACGGCCTCTCCACCGCCGCGTCCGTGGAAACCATCAAGCGGCTGATAAGGAAAAACCAAGGAGGGTAGGGGAAGCCCCCCTCTCATCCCCCAAAAGGGGGGAAGACGTAAGGCCCTACCTTTTCACCTTTTCAACATTTCAATTTTTCAATTTTTAAACTTTTCACCTTTAAAATAATGGCTACGTTAAAAGAAAAAATCGGCTATGCCCTTGGAGATGCTGCTGCTGGCGGCATCACATGGAAAATCATGTCCATTGCCTTCCCAGTCTTTTTCACCAGCATTTTCGGCCTCACCGTTGCCGACACCGCCCTTCTCATGCTCATTGCGCGCATGTTCGACGTTATCACCGACCCCTTGATGGGCTCTTTGGCCGACCGCACCCAGTCGCGCTGGGGCACCTACCGCCCGTGGCTCATCTACGGTGCCATTCCCTTCGGCCTTATTTTCGCACTGTTGCTCTACACCCCCGACCTCGGTCCCGTGGGCAAGCGCATCTGGGCCTACACCTTCTACCTGCTGATGATGGCCTGCTACACCGCCGTCAACGTGCCCTACGGCTCCCTGCTCGGCGTGATGACCGACGACGACAACGAGAAAAACCAGTTCTCCTCCTTCCGCATGGTCGGTGCCTATGCCATGGGCTTCATCACCCTCCTCAGCTTCCCCTACCTGCAGAAAATGGTGGGCGGCACCGAGCAGCACCAGTATGCCGTCCTCGGCGTGTTCTTCGGCGCTGTGGCCGCCGCCGGCACCCTCGCCTGCGGACTGCTCACCAAGGAGCGCCTCAAGCCCGTGCGTGCCGAGAAATTCTCGTTCAAACCCTTCGTTGACCTGTTCAAGAACAAGCCCTGGATATATCTCACCCTCATTGGCATCTGCACGAATTTCTTCAACGGCTTCCGCTATGCCGTCGCAGCATATATGTTCGACTATATCCTTGGCAAGGAAATCACCATGGGCAGCTTCATCATCAACTTCACCGTCTTCATGACCTTCGGCGAGGTGACGTGCATGATTTTCGGCGGCCTCTCGCCGAAGTTCACCCTGTGGATGGGTTCCAAGCGCAAGGCCTTCATGATGGCCGCCCTCATCTGCGTCGTCTTCTCCGTCCTCTTTTTCTTCATGCCCAAGGACGCTTCCTATATCTGGGCGCTCATCGCCATCGTTGTGCTCACCTCCGTGGGCATCGGCCTCTATTCCCCCCTGCTGTGGTCCATGTATGCCGACGTTGCCGACTATGCCACCCAGAAGAACGGCACGTCTTCCACGGGCCTCATCTTCTCCAGCGGCACCATGGCGCAGAAGTTCGGCACTGCCATCAGCGGCTCCCTCGTCGCCTTGCTGCTCGGCGCGGCGGGCTTCGTTTCGGGCACCGACCCCGACACCGGCCAGACCATCGTCACCATCACCGACCTTGAGGCCGTCAAGAGCATGATATGGTCCATCTTCTCCATCTTCCCGGCCATTATCGCCGCCCTCATCATCCTCCTCACCGTCATTTATCCAATAAAAAAATAAGTAAAAAAACTCTGCCCCCTGACCCCTGGCCCCCCTCAGTCCCCCCTTGGGGGGAAGACGTAAGCGGTGTTTTACTCTCCCCTCCTTACGGGAGGGGCCGGGGGTGGGCCTCAATTAGTTGTAATTGGCTTCAATTAGTTTCAAAATAAAATTCCAATTAGTTTCAAAAACCATTCATTTCAAATTCCTTTCCAGACCATGCCCGACCTGACCCCTTCCGCCCGCCACATCCTCCAGAACAACATCCTCCCCTTCTGGCTCCACCGCATGCCCGACCCCGTCTACGGCGGCTTCTATGGCCGCATCGACGGCCACGGCACCCTCCACCCCGACGCCCCCAAGGGCGCCATCCTCAACGCACGCATCCTTTGGGCCTTCTCCGCCGCCTACCGCGTACTGCGCGACCCCCAGTACCTCGACGCCGCCACGCGCGCCAAGGACTACCTCCTCGACCATTTCTACGACCACCAATACGGCGGCGTCTTCTGGAGCCTCGACCACCAGGGGCAGCCACTCGACACCAAGAAGCAGTTCTACGCCCTCGGCTTTGCTCTCTACGGCCTCTCAGAGTACGCCCGCGCCACCGGCGACCGACAGGCCCTCGACTACGCCCTGGAGCTTTACGACACCATCGAGGACCACGCCTTCGACCCCGTCAACAACGGATACATAGAGGCCCTCTCCCGCCAATGGCAGCCGCTGGCCGACATGCGCCTCTCCGACCTCGACGCCAACTACCCCAAGTCGCAGAACACCCACCTTCATATCATAGAGCCGTACACCAACCTCCTGCGCACCCTCCGTGAGCAGCAGGACACACCACCCTGCGCCTATGTCCCCGCCATCGGCGCCGTGCAGCCCGTCGCCGTTGCCGTGCCACCCGCCACCATCCACCGCGTGGAGGCCTCCCTGCGCAACCTCATACACATTTTCATCCACCACATCCTCAACCCCGTCACCCACCACCTCGACCTCTTCTTCCACGACGACTGGACGCGCGGCGGAGCACGCCTCGAGAGCTACGGCCACGACATCGAGTGCTCATGGCTCCTCCACGAGGCAGCCCTCGTGCTCGGCGACCAACACCTCCTGCGGCAGGTGGAGACCGTCGTACAGCAGGTGGCAGACGCTGCCGCCAAGGGCCTGCAGCCCGACGGCTCCATGATCCACGAGGCCAACCTCGACACCGGCCGCCGCGACGACGACCGACACTGGTGGGTGCAGGCAGAGAGCGTCGTCGGATGGCTCAACCTCTGGCAGCATTTCGGTGACCAACAGGCACTCCACCGCGCACACGCCGCATGGCAATACATCCTCGACAACATCATCGACAACGAACACGGCGAATGGTACTGGAGCCGACGCGCCGACGGCACCGTCAACCGCGACGACGACAAGGCGGGATTCTGGAAATGCCCCTACCACAACACCAGGGCATGCCTCGAAATCATTGAGAGAGAGCTGTGAAAAAAACAAAAAACGGCCCCGCTCCACCTGACTATGACTTTACAAAATGGCTTTTTGCCAAAAAACCAAAAAACCAAAAATGCGAAAAGCCGCGCGTTTCATCGTCGTATATTCGGGCAGTTCCTTTTAGTTTCTTTATCTCTTTTGCCATAATATTATTGTAATAAACATTCAACATTGGTTTTTTGGTTTTTTGGTTTTTTGGATTTTAGCCATTGTTAGCTTATATTTCAAAATAATTTTATATAATATATATATTATATAATTTTTTTTTTGACAATATACTCCGTAATGGCTTTTTGCGAAAAAACCAAAAAGCAAAAACAGTCGGCGGGGGTCTTGTATCTTTCATGTTTGCAAAGTTACTAAAACCATGCAAGGTGCTGTTTTTCAGTATGTTGCAGATAATAGTTGAGAAAGAAAAAGATGCGGTAAGCGTGTTGATGTGGTGGGAATGACGAAGCGAAAAGAGCATAAATCATGCGTTTTTATGCCATAAATGGCCATTTTTGCACGGAAAACGACGTTTTCCCACCCTTTGGAAGTGATAAAAACACGTCTTCTGAGGCATTTTTCACCATAAAAAGCCGCGCGCAGCAGCATGTTTTTGCTGTGGCGCGTGGGCATAATGCCGTCTTACGCCCCTCGATTTGCCATATTACGCCCCTCGATTTGCCGTCTTACGCCCCTCGATTTGCCGTCTTACGCTCCTCGATTTGCCGTCTTACGCTCCTCGATTTGCCGTCTTCATAAGAGCGTACAACAGGAGCGCAAATAGGCGCAATAGGAGCCGACGCCTCCGAGCGTCGGAGTAACTAAAAAAACAGCCCGACACATACGAGAAAAATATATAGTCCGACGCTTGGAAGCGTCGGCTCCTATCTGCGTCGGCTCCTATCTGCGTCAGCTCCTATCTGCGTCAGCTCTGACTCGTGTCGGCTCCTATCTGCGTCAGCTCTGATTCGTGTCGGCTCCTATGCGTCGGAGTAACTAAATAAATCAGCCCGACACATACGAGAAAAATATATAGTCCGACGCTTGGAAGCGTCGGCTCCTATCTGCGTCAGCTCTGACTCGTGTCGGCTCCTATGCGTCGGAATAACTAAAAATCAGCCTGGCGCATGTCGCCGTTCAAGGCTCTCCCAGGTATCGCATAATTGCTTCAACTTGTCTCGGCGTGAAAACGCGTTGTCGTCCATCGTACCCAAGTTTTTGAAGTTCCTCCCTGAGTTCCCGGTTGTAGTTAATCCATCGGCACAAAAAATCTTGGACATAACAAAAACCTGGCTTGAGAAAGTCGGGGCTTTGCGATAAAAAAGAGGATGTGCCTATTTTGACACACCCTCAACAATTCTTATATTACTGAGTAGTTACCATGAACTAATATCATTAATTGCAAAAAAATCAGTAACTTGTTGATTTACTATGAGTAAATGGTGTATAATACGCTTCGCTTATATCCCTATTATTGTAATCTTCAACACTTTTGTAAACTCGACCTTTTGCTATGTCAAAAACCACATCACTAATATATAAGCCATGAGGTGTCCATACTGACACCCTACCATCAATAGTGCTATACCAACCCATATCCCAAAAGAATTCTTTCCTTGTCCCAATAATTCTGAATGCTGTATTTGATATAGGTTTGATGTTACCTATAAACGTTGGACTGATTTTTCCGCCTAATGTCATATATGGAATAATACATCGGCCATCATTCAAAACTATTATTGGATTATTATCAAAACGTTTTTCATCTTTTGTATAAGTAAAGGAATATGTCCCTACAAATTTCCCATAAGAAGACGAACGGGATTGGTTTGATAATATGGTTATAGTAGTTTCAACATTTTTCTTGTTGGCAGCATCAACATGGTGTGCAGCAATACCTACTAAAAACAGTGATATTATCACTGTAAATACTTTAAACTTATTTTTCATTTTCTTTTTCTTTTAAATCAATGATTACATTTGCCAAATCTAATATTTCAGATTTGATATATACTTTCCTTGTTTCCGACAACAATACTTTATCTGTTGTCTTGAATAGCTAGCTCATCAAGAAATGCAACAATATCATCTGTGATAAAGTTACCACTACATCTTTCAATATCTTTAATAGACAATTCTGTTATTATTACTGTATTCATTTTGCCTAATTTTATTTTTTTAAGAATAAAATATTAATTTTTACACATTTAGTCCTCATCTGAAGTTTAGGCAACAAATAACGTGGACTAATTACTTTATCTTTGTTGTATCAGTCAATAGAAAAAACTTGTACATATCAAGTAACAACTCATATATTATGTGAGCATCAACTTTCAATCTTGTGTTCATATGATATTTTTCCGATTTCGATAAAACAAAAATAAAAATATCGCTTTTGTTTTTGTACCTTTTTATTTGTTTTGTTCCATAGGCAAATAATTATTATATTTGTTATGTACATTCTAGGCCCGTCGAATGCGATTAAATTGTTATTAGTTCTGTCAGGCACAAAAAGGAAAGTGTGAGCCTACTTAACATATTCCATCTGTAGGCTCTCGACTGCCCTGTGCAAGAATAAGAAAGTCGCTCACACCTCAGACTGTATATGTCAAAAAAACATATATCAATCGCAAGGTTGGCGTTCCTTCTATTCAACTGCACAGGTGAGTTGTCGAGATTCACAGATGCGGAATAGCTAAACGCTTCCCAATCATGTCTTTGTCGCAGTACTACTGCGCCGCCGCAAATTCAAGAATAATTTCTTGGAAACGCAAATTTGTGAGCGACTTTTTTTCTTGGTTTCGTAAAAAAGTCTATTTGAACTTGATTACCCGGAAGTCGTTCTTGTTGTCGATGATGACACCATCGGCATTGAGTTTGCTGGCCTTGCGGGCAGCCTTCCACAGCAGGTTCTTTTCTAGGCGGGGACGCTCAGGACGTATGATGGGCAGTATGAGCGGTGTGTATGAACCATAGGCCGTCACCTCGAAGTTGCGTTGCACCTCGTTTTCGTTTAGGAACACCTGCACGTGGTCGAAGGTGTTTTTGCGCACGTCGGTCTTGGACCGCAATTTGCCGAGCAGTGTGGTGTGATGGATTTTTTTCTCGTAGTTCTGTTTCAGCGTGTCGGTATTGATGTAGCTGACGGTACAGCCCGACAATAAGAATACGGCACTGCCTAAGAGGAACATGTTTCTAAGTTGTTTTTCCATTTTTTTCTTGCTTTTAAAAAGTTTAACTTGTTAACGAAGACAAAGTTAATAAGTTTCTTTAGAAAAGCAATCGTCCATTCCGTCCACTTTGCAGCTTCAGCAGGGTACGTCGTAATAACGGAATACCATGCCATTGTAGGATGGTGCCTGGTCGGGGTCGTTGCGCATCATCTTCCAAAACTGTGTCAAGCGATAGTACATAATGGTCTGACACCATTCTGTGGACATCGTGTGCTCGCTGACCTTGTCCTGAAACTTCTTCCATACCAGGCCATAAAGAGGCACCAGGCTCTCTTCAAAGTCAATAAACAGCTTTTCATAGCGCTGCCGGTTGATGTTATAATAGACGGAGTCGTTATAATGGCCAAGTGCTTTCTTGAATCGTGTGCCTATCAGCTGTTGCAGTTCTCGGCGTAAGGCCAGTGTGTCTTCCTTCTGCCTGACCGGCATTGCGGGTTCTTGACCTCCGTCGGTTGGCCGTTGTTCATTGACTGTTGGTTGTTGTCCGTTTTCATTTGCGAATGTCCCTTGGTCGGGTGGAGTGGCCGGTGGTGCCAAAACTGGTGACGTGGGGTCAGGAACCACTGTTGCAGAAGGGTTATGAGATGCTTGTGTGCCTAATGTGTCCTGTTGCACAAGGGGGATGGTAGCGTTCGCCGGCTTGCGCTCAAAAAGGAAGAGGGCAGCAATGGCAACGACTGCCAAGACTATGGCCACGGCCACCACCCATCTCCAGGGCCCGTTCCTGTGACTCACTGCCTGCTGCAGTTTGTCGGTTGAGGCATATCGCAGGTACATCTTCTCTTCCGTACAACGCCTGATGACCTTGTGATAAAAGTGCGCACATGGCAGTGTCTGCAAGATGCGGCCGATGGCATAGATGTCTGTGCGCGTATCCACCTTCGCCGATCCGTCTATCTGTTCGGGGGCGGCGTATTTGTCTGTACGTCCCGTCGTGTCGGTATAGCAGTCGGCATAACAGTAGCCCAGGTCTATCAGCTTGACATCGTGGCCAATGCGCGATATGAGGATGTTGTCGGGCTTCAGGTCAAGGTGTACAATCTGATGGCTGTGCAGATAGCCGACTACGCTGAGCAGCTGCTGCAAGAAACGGGCGGCGTTCTTGCGATGGGTGAAATAGTCGGGGTGATGTTCGACGAACTTGTTGAGCGTCTCGCCGTCCACATAATCCATCAGGATGCCGTCGCCGGTCTTGGCCATATAGCGTACCAGATGAGGATGGTCGAGCGAATAGCCCGTCTCAAACTCTTTCTGAAGGGCAGCCACATACTGCGGGTGGGTGCGCAGTTCGGGCTTCAGCCGTTTCAGGAAGTGCAGCTTGCCGTAAAGCTTCACGCGGTAGCACTCACATGTGGTGCCGCCAACCTGCAACAGTTCGGCATCGGGGAAGTTCTGCTGCACTTCGGAAAACGACGACGTACTGTCCATTTCTCATCAAAGGAGCTTAAAGTCAATGCCCTGCGCCTTGCCCGCCGTGAAAGCTCCCAGGCTTTGACCATCTCTTGTCACTTCCGAGACGAGTAGCGGATAATGGCGTACAATATGTGTCAGCGTGAGCATGTCGCCCTTGAGCAACTTGCTGTTCTTGCTCTCAACCACGCGGAAATGATTGTCGCCCAGGTTCTCGATGGTCAGTTTCCGGTTGGGAGGATATGAAACGATTATTCGCTGACCTTTCTCCAAATAGCATGCCAGATATTCATCACGGTCGTCGAATGCCGAATTGCTGCTGTTCTCGTCGATAAGCCGCAAGTCGTCCCAATTGGCGTAGCCCAGATAATGGGCAATGACGTCGAGCGTCGAGGGGCGTGGTGTACGTTCGTCGTCAATAAATCCCAACAGTCGCTTCATGGTGTTTACGCCGATATGCTCACCTGTCACGGACTCAACATCAAGGGCCAGAAGTTCGCAATCGCGCGAAAGCCGGATTTCGTGGCCGGATTTTTCTCTTAGCAGTTCTATAATATAAGGTGAAAACTTCATAATCGTCAATCTGTCATGCAAAATTAGGCATTTAATTTTGAATTGAAAAGAAATCACCTGGATAAACAACATCATTTAACAGACGGCCATCCATATATGTCTGAACTCCGGACAGGGTGGGAAAATGAACGCTTCGTTTTGTAAAGATTTTTCATGGATTTTTGGACATCCCCAAAAGTTTGACTGCAAATTTCAAGGGGAAATCTTGAAGATTGAGAAGGGAAATCTTGAAGATTTCTCCCCGAAAAATACGGTCAAACCAAGGGCGATTTTTAAGACGCTGATATTCAATGGCTTACAAAATCTGCGCAAAAATGTCTATTTTGTCAAATATTTTTACCAATTTTCGACCATGTCGTTATCCATCTCCAAAGTAGAAAAAAACACGCTTTTAAGTCCGCATGCGTAAGGTGTTCAGACAATACTTCCAACTCCTTAAAAGTGAAGAGTGAAAAATGAAAAGTGAAGAATGCCGAAGGTATCGCGAGCGATTAGCGAGAACGAAGTGGCAATTTGCTGCCGCCATCTTTAAAGTGAAGAGTGAAAAGTGAATAATTTGCTGCCGCCATCTTTAAAGTGAAGAGTGAAAAGTGAATAATTTGCTGCCGCCATCAGTTTCGTCTGAAATCCCGAACTCCCGAACTCCCCAAAAGTGAAAAAAGGCTGCCGCCTTTATCATTTGTCATTTATCATTTAGTGAAGCGTATGACTAAGAACTCATAATTTAAAAAGCCTTTTGGGTCATATCTGAAAAAAAAACACTTTTTATTTTGCAGTCAGTTTTTTTTTGAGTATTTTTGCGAGCAAAAACAGTAACAATCACAATAATAACCAATTTTTCAGAAAAATGGCAAGAGTAATTAAGCTACGCAAAGGCTTGGACATCGCCCTGACGGGACGGCCTGCGGCGGAGAAAAGGACTGTGACCCTGGGCGACGAGTACGGCCTCGTCCCCGACGGCTTCACGGGCCTCATTCCTCGCGTGGTGGTCAAGGCGGGCGACCATGTCAAGGCCGGCGAGGTGCTGTTTGTGAACAAGCAGTGCCCGGAAGTGAAGTTCGCCTCGCCCGTGAGCGGCACCGTGACCGACGTGGTGCGAGGCGAGCGCCGCAAGGTGCTCTGTGTGAAGGTGAAGGCCGACGAACGGCAGGAGTATGCCGACTATGGCAAGAAATCGCCGGCGACGATGAGCGGCGACGAGGTGAAGGCCCACCTGCTGGAGGCAGGGCTCTTCGGCTTTATCAACCAGCTGCCCTACGCTGTGACGACAACCCCCGACAGCCTGCCGAAGGCCATCGTCGTGAGCGCGCTGCGCGACATGCCGCTGGCCTGCGACTTCGAGGTGGAGCTGCTGGGCAACGAGGATGATTTCCAGACGGGCCTTACCGCGCTGTCGCGCATGGCAAAGACGTTCCTGGGCATCGGCGCAGGGCAGAAGGCATCGGCGCTGACGGAGGCGAAGGACGTGGAGGTGACCATCTTCGACGGCCCCTGCCCGGCAGGCAACGTGGGCGTGCAGGTGAACCACCTCTGCCCGGTGAACAAAGGCGAGGTGGTGTGGACCGTGGACCCCTCGGCGGTGATTTTCTTCGGACGGCTGTTCAACAGCGGTCGCGTCGATATGAGGCGCACCGTGGCAGTGGCTGGCAGTGGCGTGAAGGCGCCGGCATACGCCGAAGCCATGGTGGGCGCGAAGGTGGGACGGCTGACGGCCGGCAACCTTGCCGACGGGCGTAAGCTGCGCATCATCAACGGCAACGTGCTCACGGGGCGGCAATGCACGGAAGACGACTTCCTGGGTGCCCACACCTCAGAGGTGACGGTGATTCCCGAGGGCGACGACGCCGACGAGCTGTTGGGATGGATAATGCCCAGGCTGAAGCAGTTCTCGGTGAACCGCAGCTACTTCTCGTGGCTGCAGGGAAAGAAAAGCTACGACCTCGACGCACGCATCAAGGGCGGCGAGCGGCGCATGATTATGAGCGGCGAGTACGACCGCGTGCTCCCCATGGACATCTATGGCGAATACCTCATCAAGGCCATCATCGCCGGCGACATTGACCGCCAGGAGGCTCTGGGCATCTACGAGGTGGCACCGGAGGACTTCGCACTGGCCGAGTTCGTGTGCAGTTCGAAGCTGCCCCTGCAGCGCATCGTGCGCGACGGATTGGATGTTTTACGTAAAGAAAACGCATAACTATGTCTGCATTAAGAAATTACCTCAACAAGATAAAGCCGAACTTTGAGCCCGGCGGCAAGCTGCACGCCCTGCAATCGCTCTTCGACGGCTTTGAAACGTTCCTCTACGTGCCCAACAGCACGTCGCGGACGGGAGTGAACATTCACGACGCCATAGACTCGAAGCGCATCATGAGCATGGTGGTCATCGCACTGGTGCCTGCCATGCTCTTCGGCATGTACAACGTGGGATGGCAGAACTACGCGGCGGCGGGGACGCTGGCCGCAGCCTCCTTCTGGGAGATTTTCTTCTACGGGTTCCTCGTGGTGCTGCCAAAGATTCTGGTGTCGTACATCGTTGGTCTGGGCATTGAGTTCGCATGGGCACAATGGAAAGGTGAGGAGATACAGGAGGGATACCTCGTGTCGGGAATCCTCATTCCGCTCATCATCCCCGTGGGCTGCCCGCTGTGGATGCTCGCCCTGGCCTGCGCCTTCTCGGTCATCTTCTGCAAGGAGATTTTCGGCGGCACGGGCATGAACATCTTCAACCCCGCCATCGCGGCGCGCATGTTCCTGTTTTTCGCCTATCCCTCGATGATGACGGGCGACCAGGTATGGGTGGCACAGAAAAGCATCTTCGGCCTGGGCAACACGCTGCCCGACGGCTTCACCATGGCCACGCCGCTGGGACAGATAGGGCAGGGCATCGCCCCCGACGCCTCGCTGTGTGACATGATTTGCGGCTTCATTCCGGGCTCCATCGGCGAGACATCGGTCATCGCCATCGCCATCGGTGCCGTCATACTGCTGTGGACGGGCATCGCCTCTTGGCGCACCATGGTGAGCGTGTTCGCAGGAGGGGCCGTGCTGGCACTGCTGTTCCAGGGAACGGGGCAGTCGATGACATGGTGGCACCACTTCGTGCTCGGCGGCTTCGCCTTCGGTGCCGTGTTCATGGCCACCGACCCCGTGACGTCGTGCCGCACCGCCACCGGACAGTATATCTACGGTTTCCTCATCGGTGCCATGGCCATCATCATCCGCGTGATGAACGCCGGCTACCCCGAGGGCATGATGCTCGCCATCTTCTTCGGTAATATGTTTGCTCCCACGATAGACCATTTCATCGTGGAGCGCAATATCTCGAAACGTTTAAAGAGAGGAGGTCAAAAATGAAAAACCTGAATACCAACTCGAACACCTACATCATCATCTACAGTGCGGTGCTCGTGGTCGTGGTGGCCTTCCTGCTGGCCTTTGTCTATAAGGCACTGAAACCCATGCAGGACGCCAACGTGGAACTCGACGTGAAGAAGCAGATTCTCTATTCGCTCAACATCCGCGACCTGGACGGGGCAGCCGCAGAGGCCAAGTACGCCGAAGTGGTGAAAGCCGAAAAGGACGTTGACGGACAGAAAGTCTATGAGTGTGAGATTGACGGCCAGCAGATTCTCGTCGCCTCGCTGAAAGGCATGGGACTCTGGGGAGGCATCAGCGGATATGTGGCCGTGGACAACGGCGAAAAGGTCTATGGCGCATACTTCAACCATGAGAGCGAGACGGCAGGACTGGGAGCCGAAATCAAGGACTCGCAGGCCTGGCAGGAGAAATTCATCGGGAAGAGGATTTTCGATGCCGACGGCAACGTCGTACTCTCGGTGGTGAAGAAAGTGGAGGATGCCGAGACACAGGTCGATTGCGTGACCGGTGCCACCCTCACCTCCAACGGCGTTGACGCCATGATAAAGGATTGTCTGAAAAACATAAAGAAAGCAAAGGAGGAATAAGCTATGGCATTACTCAGTAAACAAAACAAAGAGGTTTTCACCAACCCGTTGAACATCGACCATCCCATACTGGGACAGGTGCTGGGCATCTGCTCGGCACTGGCTGTCACCGCGCAGCTGAAACCCGCCATCGTGATGGGGCTGGCCGTGACCGTCATCACGGCATTCGCCAACGTCATTATTTCCGTCATTCGCAACACCATTCCCAACCGCATCCGCATCGTGGTGCAGCTGGTGGTGGTGGCCGCGCTGGTCACCATCGTGTCGCAGATACTCAAAGCCTTTGCTTACGACGTGAGCGTGCAGCTGAGCGTCTATGTGGGACTGATTATCACCAACTGCATACTGATGGGGCGCCTGGAGGCCTTCGCCATGCAGAATAAGCCGTGGCCCTCGTTCCTCGACGGCGTGGGCAACGGACTGGGATACGCCATGATTCTCGTCATCGTGGGAGCAGCACGCGAACTGCTGGGAAGGGGCTCGCTACTGGGCTTCCAGCTCATCCCCGACGCCGTCTATGACTGGGGCTATATGAACAACGGCATGATGACCATGCCCGCCATGGCCCTCATCCTCGTGGGATGTGTCATCTGGGTTCACCGCGCATATTTTTATAAGGAGAAATAAGTTATGGAACACGCAATATCTTTGTTTTTTCGGTCGATATTCGTCGACAATATGATTTTCGCCTTCTTCCTCGGCATGTGCTCCTACCTTGCCGTGTCGAAGACCGTGAAGACATCGCTGGGACTGGGAATGGCCGTGACCTTCGTGCTCACCGTCACCGTGCCAGTGAACTATCTGTTGCAGACAAAAGTCTTGGGGCCCGGATGCCTTGCCGAAGGCGTTGACCTGAGCTACCTGTCGTTCATCCTCTTCATCGCCGTCATTGCCGGCATGGTGCAGCTCGTGGAGATGACCGTGGAGAAATATTCTCCCTCGCTTTATGCCGCACTGGGCATCTTCCTGCCACTCATCGCCGTGAACTGCGCCATCATGGGAGCATCGCTCTTCATGCAGCAGCGCATACTGATGGAGCCCACCAACTCGCAGGCCATCACCAGCATCTGGGATGCCGTGGTCTATGGCTTCGGCTCAGGTCTGGGCTGGACGCTCGCCATCGTCGCCATGGGCGCCATACGCGAGAAAATGCAGTATTCCGACGTGCCCAAGCCCCTGCAGGGCCTCGGCATCGTGTTCATCACCGTCGGCCTCATGGCAATGGCAATGATGTGTTTCTCTGGACTAAACATATAAACTTTGAATTATGGCACAGTTTATAGCATATAGCATAGGAGTATTCCTTATTGTCATACTCCTTTTGGTGATTATACTGCTCGTGGCGAAAAAATATCTTTCGCCCTCGGGCAACGTGAATATAACGGTCAACGGCGACAGGGTGCTCAACGTTCCGCAAGGCAACAACCTGATGGCCACACTCAACGAGAACGGCATCTTCCTGCCGTCGGCATGTGGCGGAAAAGCCTCGTGCGGACAGTGCAAGGTGCAGGTGCTCGAAGGTGGGGGCGAGATACTCGACTCCGAAAAGCCCCACTTCACCCGCAAGGAGATAAAGAACCACTGGCGACTGGGATGCCAGTGCAAGGTGAAGGGCGACCTCAACATCCATGTCGATGAAAGCATTCTCGGAGTGAGGGAGTACGAGTGTACCGTCATCTCCAACAAGAACGTGGCAACGTTCATCAAGGAATTCAAGGTGCAGCTGCCTCCGGGCGCACACATGGACTTCCTGCCCGGCTCTTACGCACAGATAAAGATTCCGGCCTTCGACTGCATCGACTACGACAAGGACTTCGACAAAGCCCTCATCGGCGACGAATACCTGCCCTCGTGGCAGAAGTTCGGGCTCTTCCCGCTGAAGTGCAAGAACCCCGAGCCCACCATTCGCGCATACTCCATGGCCAACTATCCGGCCGAGGGCGACGTGTTCATGCTCACCGTGAGAATAGCAACACCGCCGTTCAAACCCGACCGCAGCGGCTTCATGGACGTCAACCCCGGCATCGCCTCGTCGTATATCTTCTCGCTGAAGCCCGGCGACAAGGTCATCATGAGCGGACCCTTCGGCGATTTCCACCCACACTTCGACTCGAAGAAGGAAATGATATGGGTGGGCGGAGGCGCCGGCATGGCTCCCCTGCGTGCGCAAATCATGCACATGACCAAAACCCTGCACACCACCGACCGTGAAATGCACTATTTCTACGGCGCAAGGGCACTCAACGAGGTGTTCTATCTCGACGATTTCCTCGGCCTGGAGAAGGAATATCCCAACTTCCACTTCCACCTGGCCCTCGACCGTCCGGACCCCGCCGCCGATGCCGCCGGCGTGAAATACACCCCGGGCTTCGTACACCAGGTGATGCTCAACACCTACCTGAAGGACCACGAGGCACCCGAAGACGTGGAGTACTACATGTGCGGCCCCGGCCCCATGTCGGCAGCCGTCGTCTCCATGCTCGATTCCCTCGGCGTTGACCCCGAAAGCATCATGTACGACAACTTCGGAGGATAGGAATCAACTCTATTCCCGAGTTTTTCTTGCCTGCCCGATGCCTTTCTGTGTGTCGGAACACTGGCAATAATCACGGCCATTTTCCTACCCGAAAGGGTGGGGAAATGGCCCTGCTTTTTTGTTATTCCTGTTTTACCCCATAAAGGTGTTTAACAACTAATTGGCTGAAATGGATGATTGATGTTAGCGATGCTACATCATTCCACGTATTGATAATTCTGAATGATATGGAGCTTCCCACTCTCCTCCCAGCACAAATAAAGATAAAATTTCTTGTTATTTTTGCAAGTTCCAAATAAAATGCGTATTTTTGCACATTGTTAATCTTTACGTATAATTATCTGCCTTAATCAAATAGTTTAATTATGAACAAGATAGTACGTATATTATTACTAATCGCTTGCCTTCTGCTTTACTGGGACCGTTCTTTCGCAAGTGGTAATTCACATAATGGGAACATAGTATTTGCCGACGACTTGGTTAAAGCTATTTGTGTGGAAAACTGGGACACGAACGGCGACGGGGAACTGAGTTACGATGAGGCCGCTTATGTGACGGACCTGGGAGGTGTGTTCCGTGGGAAGGATATTACACAATTCTACGAGTTAAACTACTTTACTGGGTTGACAGTGATTGGTGAAGGAGTTTTTGATGGTTGTCATAACCTGGTTTCCATCATCATACCAAATAATGTGACAACGATTGCCCAATATGCTTTCTATGATGATAACAAATTGGAAAACATCTCTTTACCTAGTAAATTGAACAGTATAGAAAAACGGGCATTCGCCAGATGTTCAAGTCTGAAATCCGTTACTTGTCATGCTTTTTCACCTCCAGTTCTTGGAGAGAATGTTTTTTATATGGTATCACTGTCAGATGCCACCTTATATGTGAAACCACGCCGTGTTTACCATTACACGAATGATGAGGTGGATAATGTTACAACTGAATGGGGGGCCTTCGGAACCATTACCGAGCTAACGTGGCCGAAGAGTTATGAACTGTCGGAAAACGGGCGCACTCTTGTCTATTGGTATGGCAAAGAGACATCCATCGACATGACGGCCAACCCTGAGCTCAACGAGGTGCGCGTTATCGGTGAAAACGCTTTCTACAATGACGATGACCTGGAAATCATTGTATTCCCTGAAAAGTTACGCATTATCGGAGAAAGTGCATTTTTCTATTCCGACGCCCTACATTCTGTTACAATTCCTTTAAGTGTGGAAAGAATTGAAGGGTGGGCATTTGCCGGCTGCAGTTCCATGACAGATGTGGTTGTCTTAAATCCGAAAACAACCCTTGGACAACAATGTTTCCGCACCTGCACATCGCTGACAAATGTGCAGCTTCCCGCCGATCTTAGAGTTTTACCCGAAAGAGTGTTTGGCAATTGCTGGGCGTTAGAGAGCATCACGCTGCCTGAGAGGCTTACAACCATCAGCAACAGCGCTTTCTATGGTTGCAGGGTTTTGGCTTCTATTACCATTCCCAACTACGTGACCAATATAGGAAACGAAGCATTTATGAATTGTCAGCGGTTACTGTCTGTGACGTCATTGCCTGTAATACCACCGACATTGGGCAGCGATGTTTTCTATGGTGTTCCCCAATCCTCGGCAACATTACATGTGCGTCGCCGCAGCAGCTCCAGATATAACGACGGCGACGAAAGCGAGCCGTCGGAATGGAAGAACTTTGGTACCTTCTTGGCCGATGCCGAAGATGATACGAGGTTTATTCTTTCTGAAGACGGCAGTACATTGGTATGGTGGCTGAGCGAGGAGGCTGATGTAGACATGACTGCCGATAATGAGTTGTCAGAAGTTACAGCTATCGGAAGCCGTGCTTTCGACCGTATGGTAAACCTCACTCATTTAGTATTGTCTGACGGTCTTACAAGAATTGGCGAAATGGCTTTTTCTTGGTGTGAAAACCTGACAGACTTCATCATCCCAGAAAGCGTGAATACCATTGAGGATTACAGTTTCCGTGGCTGTGAGCGGCTGACATCCATATCGTTGCCGCCAAACCTGACAAATGTAAGTAAAGGGTTGTTTGGCCGATGCAGAAATCTTAAGGAGGTTTGGATTCCCGATAGGGTGACATCAATCGGTGAGAGTGCATTTTATTCTTGTGATTCTTTGAAGTCAATCATTCTGCCTAAGAGCCTCCGTTCCCTTGGCAAAAACGTGTTCTATGATTGCAAGGCGCTGTCTACGGTGTTCATGCCCGATCAAGTAAACAGTTTCGGCGAAGAATTGTTCCGCGATTGTAAAAGTCTGACATCGTTCAGCCTTCCTTCTGCCCTTACAAGCCTGCCGCGTAGTGTGTTTCAAGATTGTACCAACCTTCGTTCTGTTGTGCTTCCACCTTCTCTTACTATTATCGGAAACAGGGCCTTCGCTTCTTGTGACTCTTTGAGATACATTGAAGTTCCACGGACGGTTATAAAGATAGATGAATATGCTTTTTCCTCTTGCGACTCATTGAAACAAGTGGTGTTCCAGGGCATTCATTCATTGGAGCAGCCTCCCTCACTAACTACGATTGAAAATTATGCTTTTAACCAGTGCTATGGACTCCAAAGTATAGAGTTGCCGGCTACCGTGAGTTCCATTGGAAAACAAGCTTTTCGATATTGCGCTAACCTGAGAAGTTTTGTCTGCCACAGCATAACACCGCCGACATTAGGAGAAAAGGTGTTCCTCAGGATGCCGCAGGCTGAGGCTACGCTCTACGTGCCGGAAAACAGCATTAGCGATTATGCCAATGCTGACCAGTGGAATGAGTTTTGTAATCGCGAAGCCCTTGTGGTGGAATGGGAGAAGACGGAAACACTGGCCATAAATGAAGTGGTAAGCAAGATTTACAATACGATGGTGATGGTGAAAGGCAAAGCAGGACATGGTATACGGCCTTTCCAAATCAGCAAGTATGAAGTGACACAGGACATTTGGCAGGCTGTCATGGAGGCCAATCCAGCCTCTTTGAAGGACGATGAATTCCCTGTAGATAATGTCAGTTGGGATGACTGCCAGACATTCCTCAATAACCTCAACGTTCTCTCCGACCTCACCTTCCGCCTGCCCACCGAGGAAGAATGGGAATATGCCGCACAGGGCGGCACCCTCGGCCTGCCGACGACCTTCGCTGGCGGCGACGACATCGATGCCATCGCGTGGTATAAAGGCAACGCCAGCGGACAAATACATCTCACTGGCTCTAAACAAGCCAACGAGACAGGTCTATTCGATATGACCGGCAACGTGGAGGAATGGACACAGACCGAGACTTCGGGACGCTATGTCGCCAAGGGCGGCAACTATAACACAACTGAAACCAATGCCGTGTTGACAGGCCGCAACACATATACGCCAGACACTCGCCGCGCTGGACTTGGCTTCCGTTTGGTACTTGACGCGCCAACTATGGTTACCGATCCCAAAGTGCTCGTTATCCTAACCCACGACGGCACGGAAACCACCTACTATCTGAGGAAACTTCCCAAGGTGACAGTAGAGAATGACGAACTAGTGGTGAAAGCTGAGAGATCCACAGTACGCTTTCCTATTTTTCAGATTAGAAAGATGACTTACAAGCCCACAGACCCCGTTCCCACACAAGTTGAACAGGATGCACCTTGGCGTATGACCCAAGAGGCAGTGCTGTTCAACGACTTGCCAGAGAACTCCATCGTCAATGTCTATACCACCGATGGTAGGTGCGTGGGCAACTATAAGGCTGACAACGGCTCTTATTCTCTTTCACTGAATGCTTTCTCTCCAGGCATTTATATCATCAATGTGAATGGCATTACCTTTAAAATATTTAAGAGATGAAAACTCCATATAGAATCATTCGGATGTTGCTTGCGGCTGCACTCCTCTCACACTACACCCTTACCGCTACGCCTGTTTTGGCACAGAACAAGACTCTATACGTTTACCGAAATGACGGCGGCTTCGACGCTTTCTTCAACGAAGATGTTGACAGCATCGTTTACAGTACCGTCAGCGACAGTCTTACATATGACCAGGTGGCCGTGCAGGAAATATGGACGAAGAATGGTGTGACGCGCATCCCTGTTGATGCCATCGACAGCATTTCATTCCAAACTCCTCAACCTTTATTCCGCAATAATGTGTTCCACCTGACGCGCGACGTGCTGTCTTACGTGACCAATGCCACGCAGACGGAGCTAACGTTTAAGTCAACGACACCCGCCAGCAAGCGGCCCGTACAAGGGCAGGTGGTCATCAGTGATTACTTTGACGAACCTGTCACCGGTGTTTTTGCAGGAAAGGTAACATCGGTGTCACGCAACGGCGGCGATTGGGTAGTGACTTGCGGCTACGTGTCATTCGATGAGATTTTCGAGCGCGTTGCACTCGTCGGCAAGTCTGTTTTTTGCGAGGAGAACTCGGCTGCCGCGAAACGGTTCGCCCCCAAACGCTCTAACGACGAGGATTTGAGATGGTGGGAATTGGCAGATAAAAGCGGTTCCTACATTATTAATAACTTAGGCACCCTCTCCTTAGATATAGGCAAACACATTACTTTCAAGGACAAAGACCCGGTTTTCATCTGCACATACTCTTTTTATGCCAACCTTGGATACTACAAGTTGACTGTGGATGTGGAGAGCACGCATGACATTACCGCTGACTTCACATTTGAGTTGGGAAACAAGGACGAACTCAAAAACATAAAAAGTCCCAGTATTTCGGAGTTGGTGTCCAAGCAGGCAGATTATGACTTTCTTAAGAATATGGCTGGGATAGACGAGCCTTCTATGTCACAAAGATTATTGAATGGCGGTCCTGTCTGGTTCATTCCAATCTGTCCAGCAGTTATTGCGGGTATTCGCGTTTTCCCATATTTGCAGATAAGCGGTTCGCTTTATGCTCAAGTGGAATTGCCAATTACCCTTGCGACCTCCCATGGTTTTACGGCATACGGGACCACTGCATCACCATTCTCTCCTGTTTTAGTTCCTCATACTAATGGTATAAAAAAGCCCCTTGATGTACTTGGCCTTCACTTCAGCACTCGGTTTGAGGAAGCTAAAGGCACTTTGGGCGTTAATGGTTCTGCGGAAGCAGGGCTTGGTCTCACCCTGTTCTTTAAGGCTGGTGGGGCTTTGTTACAAGGCAGTGTCACGGCAAAGGCTGGATTAAGTCTCAATGGAGATGCTAATATCAGTACAGATGGTTTTGTAGGTGACGAGGCTGATGGTAATGGCGGCATGTGGAACTGGTACAGGAGTTTGGCTGATTCCAAAGTTTCGGTAAATGGACAGGTTAAGATTGAGCCGAAACTCGAAATCTTAAAAGTAGATTTGGTGTCTATGGCAAAAGAAATGTTCTTGGACGATTTGCCAGAATTTAAATGGAAGAGTAAGCCATGGGAGATTTATAAGGCGTATCTTTTCCCAGAATTCACAGCACCCGAAGTGATGCATTCTGACTTCACCCAGCCTCAAGGTACACTTGTATCAAGCACCGTTTCGCGCAATATCCTTATTCCCGGAAAAGTGGGGCTAAGGGTTAATAATGCTTTAGGGAAAAAGGTAAAAGAAGAGTACATGGGCACTTATTATCAGGAAAAAAGCAGTTCAAACCTCTTGACAATGGACATCTCCGACCTCACTCCTGGTGCCCGTTACTCCATTCTTCCCATGTTTAAGTGGGGAGAGAATTTGAGCATTTGTGCTTGGCCCCCGACAAAACTGACGATTCCCCTTGCCATGACCTTGGAACTCCCGGAGATGATTGTGGCTGTCGATGAAACGGAAAGCGTTGAAATTGAGGACGGATGGGGTGATTATGAGGCCGTCAGCATGGATGAAACCATTGCCATATGTGCCATACGCAAAGAGACCAATAACGGCAAGGACACTTTCTATGTGGACGTGACCGGCAAGACGACAGGCGTAGTGAATGTAAAGGTGAGGGACAAAGTGTCGCGTGAAGAACAGATACTGGTGACGACAGTAGCTCCTAAAGACACCGGACAGGGAAACATCTCCGACATGCAGGGAATAGAGCTTTGAACAATAAACGTCAAACAAATAATAATAACTGTTTATTTCACTTTTTCAATTAAATAAGATGAAGACAATTATAAACATATTTGCTGTGGTTGTTGTACTCTTTATGGTTATCAGCTGCAGCGGTACTGACGAGGAATATGAAAACCCGGTTCCCGCGCAAAATACAAAACAGGAAGGTACGCGCTATGTGACAATTACGGCGGAGATGCCCGAAGAGGAATCCGAGACAAGGGTGGGCTTCAGTTCCACCGATGGTCTTAACCTGCACTTATATTGGAGCTACGGAGAAAAAGTTCATTTGTTCATCTATCAGAATAACAAAGTGTTTGACCTGGGAGAGCATGCCGTAAGTAATATCTCGAATGACGGCCACTCATGCCAAATCAATGTCCCACTGCCGCTTGAGTTGGACATAACGAAGAAATACCGGCTCTCGGGCCTTACAGGCATTGAGGGAAGCATGGACGAGAGTGGTGTGTTGCAATGCAGTGGTGAGCGCATGGTTATCAGCCCCAACACGTTCTCTGTGCCTATGTATTTCACCGTTTTGGCTGGACTTCAAGATTTTACAGTGTCGTTCAAACATATCGGAGCCATTGAAGTGCTGCATCTTACCAACCAGACCGCCCGTCAAATTCATTATGAGCCTTTGGGTTACCAGTCATCCGTGAAATGGTGGTTTGACGCCTTTACCTGTCAGCCTACAAAAGGTGTCTATAATGAACTGCCATACACGCCTGAATGGGTGGGCGCCACCGACATTGCCGGAGGTTATACACGTGAGTTTTACACTTGGTTTGTTCCCAACGGCAACCGCATGACCAACGCCCGCCTTGTGGCCGAGATTAACGGCGGACATGCTGTTTCGGCGAATGAGAAATCCTCCTCGGTGACCTTCCAGCGAGGCAAGGCTTATCATGTGCGGGCCGCTTGGAATGGAGCGCGCCTATTCTTTGGCGATGAGGACGTTGAGGCTTATGATGTCGTGTACTCTATGAACCCTATGCACTGGTTTGCAGTCCACTCCTTTGATGGTGAGAAATTTCTCAATACATGGGACATTGACCCCGATGGAAACGGATATCCGTCAACCACAGGTGGTCCCTCGGATTATGATTCGGGTGATACGCATTATCGCACACCTACTATTGAGGAGTGGCGTGTAATGTTTCCCACTCATGATGAGATGCTGGTGTTCGACGAGGCAAGGGACACTTTTAACTGCGTGGAAACCATTGAGATAAAAAAACAAACCATGCGTTTCCTGTCCGATTACCGCAATTTGGGCAATGGCGTGTCTTATGCGCTCCGCATGAAGAGCAACCGCAGCAACCATTGTTACGCTTACCGGTACGCCATGTATGTCATCCCCAAGGAGAACTACGACCTGAAATACCTTTCAGTCACCAGTCGCTTCATTGATGACAAGAGTATTGGCTTGGATGCCATTGCCAATGAATCATTCTGGGCCACGCAAATGGCGGGGGACCAACGGCATATCTTTCCGTTCCACGGTTATTATTATACGCATGGTTCTGCAGATTGGCATTGGACTGCTTATTCTCCTCATTTAGGAGAAGGTGGCGTTTACTGGGCCATTTTAGGAAATGAGGGAAACGAAATTTGGAGTAATGTGTTGATAATTAACAATCACACAATAACCACTTCCCGTTGGAATTGGAATCATCATGACCCATGGAACTCGTACAATTACTACGCCATGCAACGTTTCATTATAGACGATTAGCTTCGCACTCCTATTTGGAACCCCGTCCTGACAGATTGTAATTTATCAGTCGTGGATATCAGTATTTTAATTCGAGAAACCGATTAGTTTATAAATAACAATTATGAAGAAACAACTGCTTATCTCTTGCCTCGTGCTTCTTGGTTGCAGCGTGATGGCGCAGGCACAATCGACTCCTGACGTACTCTGTGGCGAGTTCTCCATTTCTGGTTATGGGCAGAAAGTGGTGTTCTCGAAAGGCAACCTGCAATGCGTGGACGGAAATTGGCAACTTGCCGAACATCAGTACGACTACTTCGGCGACAGCCAAAGCCCTGGCCAAGACATGTTTGCCTATAATGCCTATTGCCTGCCTGACAACGACAATTCGTGGTTCGTGTTGTCGCATAAGGAGTGGACGTATCTGCTCAAGACCCGCATTGTAAACAACACGCTTTCCGACGGCGCACATTTTACCATGGCTACGCTTGGCGACACTTACAAAGGGGTGATACTGTTTCCCGATGACTACATGCACCCTGAAGGCACGGACTTCGTGGCGGGTACCTTCGACGGCCCGTCCGACTTCACCGCCACGGTCAGTCTTGACGGCTGGGCGTTGATGGAGAGCGCCGGATGCGTGTTCCTGCCTGCCGCCGGTTACCATTCGGTAGATGATTACTGGGCATTGGTGGGTGAGGCGGCCATTTACAGCAGCACAACCATAACACCCTCAGACTCACATCATTTTTATACTCCTGTGTTCAGAACAAATGTCGTCAAATTAGGTGACGATGGCTGGTGCCATATCAATTCATTGACATCGGTCCGCCTGGTCAAAACGACAGAAAGCGGGCTTCCCAAAGACCAGGACGGTTATTATCTCATCAGTTCCCTGAGCGACTGGCAGTTCTTCAGCAATATTGTCAAGGACATCCCAAATGCCAACGCACGCATGACGGCGGACATCGACCTCGGCGACGACCAGACGAAGATAGGAACTGAGAGCGTTTCTTACCAAGGCGTCTTCGACGGCCAGGGGCATACGCTGACACTGGCGTATTCCGTGGCGAGTTATTCGGATTACAATGCGCCGTTCGTCAAAATCAAAGACGCTACCATTCAGAACCTGCACATCAGCGGCTCCATCACAACAAAAGGCATACACCCTGCCAGCATTGCAAGTTATGCGTCTGGTATATGCCGTGTCAGCAATTGTTGGAGTGACGTTGCCATCACATCAAATCATAATGATTATGTTGACTGCGGTAGTTTCATAGGCCGCGTTAATTCGGGAGGAACCCTTTACATGGACGATTGTGTCTTCACCGGCAGCATCGTCTATGGCAATAGCAAAGCCTTCAGTGGCAGCGGCTTGGTGGGGTGGGCACAAATGAATGCCAAGGTACAGGTGCAGGATTGTTTGTTTGCACCCTCTGATTTATTGGTAAGAGGAAAAGAAGGAAGGCCGGAGGTGACCGGCATGTTTGTAGGATGTGTTGTTGGAAATGAGAACAATGTGTCCATAACCAACAGCTATTACAACTCCGTGGCCGACGCTTCAGTGTTGTTGCCTCAAGAAGGAGGTGTTTTTGCTTCCGATGAAGACCTTTCCGACGGCACTACTGCCACTGCTTTGCAAAATGGACGAGAGGCTGAAATATGGGTGCAGGACACCCAAGCCGGCCTGCCAATGCTGAAGCTGTTCGCAAATGTGCAGGGTGACGACGTGGCAACGGGTTTGGGCGCAGCGCAGGATGACAAAGGAGAAATGACAAACCACAACTCCTGGTACTCTCCCGACGGGCGCAGACTCAACGGCATGCCATCAGTCAAGGGACTTTATATCGTGGGTGGCAAAAAGGTCATCGTAAGATAAAAGACTCGTAAAAGGTGAAAAAGTAGAAAGCGCTTGCGCTATAATACTTTTTCACCTTTTTACTTTTTCACCTTTTTATATAATAAAAGGAGCTTTGGGGGCGTTATATAAAAGACAATAGACGATTTTGACATGAAGTTTAAAAGTCTTTGGGGCTTTCTCTTGGCAGCGTGCACCCTTTGCATGCTGGCTGCGTCGTGTGCCGACGATGACTCTTTTACGACCTCCACGCAGAACAGGCTCTACTTTTCCGTTGACACTGTAAAACTGGACACCGTGTTCTCGCGGGTGCCTACGCCCACCAAGAGCCTGTGGGTGTATAACCATTCGGGCGACGGCATACGTTGCTCAAACATACGCTTGGCCCGTGGCAACCAGACGGGCTACAGGGTGAACGTTGACGGCACCTATCTCGGCGAAAGCTCCGGATGGCAGACGCAGAATGTTGAGATACGCGACAAAGACAGCATCCGCGTCTTCGTGGAGCTTACTTCTCCCGCCAACGGGCTGCTCACTCCCCAGCCGCTGGACGACGACCTCATCTTCCTCTTAGAAAGCGGAACCGAGCAGCGCGTTCACCTCTCGGCATACACATGGGATGCGGAAATCGTGAACGGCCTCCGCGTCAGTGCCGACACCACATTGCAGTCCTCGCGCCCGCTCATCGTCTATGGGGGCATTGTCGTTGACAGCGCCGCCACCCTGCGCATTCCTGCCGGCCAGACCGTTTATTTCCATGCCGGCGCAGGAATAGACGTCTATGGCCGACTGTTGTGCGAAGGTCAGCCCGACAACAACGTGGTGCTTCGCGGCGATCGCATCGACAACATGTTCGATTATCTCCCCTACGACCTTGTGAGCGGACAATGGTCGGGCATTCGCATTCATTCCTCATCCTACGAGAATAACATTTCCTATACTGACATCCACAGTACCTTCAACGGCATCGTTTGCGATTCTGCCGACGTCAGCCGCCTGAAACTCGACCTCCTCTATTCCACCGTTCATAATTGCCAGGGCGACGGCCTGCAGGCCAACAACTGCTATGTGCGCGTGGCCAACTGCCAGATTACCAACACCCTGGGGAATTGCGTGGGCGTTGTCGGTGGCAATGTGCTCCTTCAGCACTGCACCCTGGCACAGTTCTATCCCTTCGATGCCATGCGCGGTGCCGCTCTCCACTTTACCAACGGCCCCGGCAGTCCGTTGCAACTTGTATGCCTCAATTCGCTCATCACGGGCTATGCCGACGACGTGGTGATGGGCACGCAGGCCGACACCGCCGCCGTCTTCGACTATTATTTCTCGTCATCCGTCATGCGCACGCCGGCCGTTGACGACACCCTGCGATTTAAAAACATCCTTTGGGAAGACCCCGAAGACACCCTTACCACCGGTCGTAAGCATTTCCGCCTTGTCAACGGCGACACCCAGCATTACGACTTCCACCTTGACAGCCTTTCCACCGCCATCAACCGCGGTGACCCTCTTAATGCTTTGCCCGAAGACCGCGACGGCCGTCCACGCGACGAACAGCCCGATGCAGGATGCTTCGAGTTCATTCCCAAATCATCTACAACCCCTTAAACGTAAAAATACTCAAACGAACCAACCCCATGAAAGAAATAACGCTTACCTCCACCATCCGCCTCTACCAGAAAGAGGAACTCCCCGCCGACGAACAGCGGCTTGTGGAAAAGGCCATGGAAGCCACCCGCAATAGCTATTCGCCCTATTCGCATTTTGCCGTCGGCGCATGTCTGCGACTCTCCGACGGCACCGAAATCATCGGCGCCAACCAGGAGAATGCAGCCTTCCCCGTCACCCTATGTGCCGAGCGCACCGCCATCTTTGCGGCTCAGGCGCAGCACCCCGAGCTGCCCGTCGTGGCCATTGCCATAGCCGCGCGCAACAGTGAGGGCTTCACCGCCGAACCCGTCAGCCCCTGCGGCTCGTGCCGGCAGGTCATTCTCGAGGTTGAGCAGCGCTACCACCAGCCCATGCGCATCTTGCTCTACGGCACCAAGGGCATCTATGTCGTTGACTCCATCAGGCAACTCATGCCCCTGTGTTTCGTCGAAGAGTCTATGAAATAAAAAATGTGAAAAATGTTAATTTGTAAACATTTTTCCTGGTAACTTTACTATAACAAAAAGTTTGACCGCAATTTTCGGGGAGAAATCTTGAAGATCTCCATGAGAAAATTGCGGTCAAACTCCCCGAAATTTGCGGTCAAACTTTTCCTCTTTTTGAAAGCGTTGATTATCAATGTCTTATAAAAAGATGGAATAAACTGTTAAAATGTAAAGATTTTTGACCGCAGAAACCTCCTTCTTTTTCATCCCATCACCACGTCGAGCACCATCATCAGCACGAAGCCTATGGCGAAGCCCACGGTGCTGAGGTTGGAGTGGCGGCCTTCGGAAGCCTCGGGAATGAGTTCTTCAACCACCACATAGAGCATGGCTCCGGCGGCAAAAGCCAGCATATAGGGAAGCACCGGTATTAGCAGCGAGGCAAGCAATAGCACGGCCACGGCTCCCACAGGCTCCACGGCACCGCTCAGCGAGCCTATGAAGAACGACCGCCAGCGGGAGTTGCCCGCCGCCCGCATCGGCATGGAGATAATGGCTCCCTCGGGAACGTTCTGGATGGCAATGCCCACGGCAACGGCCAGGGCACTGCTTACCGAGAGGTGGGCCATGCCGCTGTCGGCTCCCGCGAACACCACGCCGACGGCCATGCCCTCGGGCAGATTGTGAATGGTGACGGCAAGGGTGAGCATGGCCGTTTTGGAAAGATGGGAGCGCAGGCCTTCGGGTTTGTCGGTTCCTATGTGCAGGTGGGGTGTCAGTTCGTCGATAAGCAACAGGAACCCCATGCCCATCAGAAAGCCCATGGCGGCGGGAAATGCCGTCCACGCGCCTTTGCCGCTTTCCATTTCCATGGCGGGAATCAATAGCGACCACACCGACGCCGCCACCATGACGCCCGAGGCGAAACCAAGCAGCGATTTTTGTAGTCGTGGTGACATTCCATCCTTCATAAAAAACACAAAGGCAGAGCCGAGCGTGGTGCCCAGAAGCGGAATGAGAAGGCCGATTATCAATGTCGTCATTATCTCAGGGTATCAATAGCGGAGTTCATTTTTCTTCTTAGCCATAAAAGAAAGCATGGCTTCTTCTGCTTGGAAGTCAAGATGTTCTTTTGCCATCCGTCTTCTTAATACGGCTTTTCGGTTGCAAAGGTACGAAGAAAAGTTCGCAATCGGGTTGCAATTTTATAGAATGTCAATTTTTTATACCGAGGATGGCGGCATACGACGGTTTCTTTCTGAATACTTGAATACTTGTAAATCCCGCCGTGCTTAGTTGGTTTTTCAGCTCTTCGGGGGTATAGACGGTCATACCCTCCACGAGGTTTGTCCATACGGAGTCGGTATCGGGAACTTCTACCATGATGGCAAATTGTCCGCCAGGCTTCAGCACACGGCTCACCTCTTTGAGACAACCAGGCAGGTCTGGCCAGAAATAAATCGTTTCGACGGCTGTCACAAGGTCGAACTTTACATCGTCGTATGGCAGGTTTTTTGCACTTCCCTGGCTAACGAACACCCGTTTGTCGAGCATTGCGGAATTGACCTTGCGCGCCTTTGCCACGCTTTCCTCCGAAATGTCGATGCCATAGGCCGTGCCGCCCTTACTATGTTTGAGCAACCGTTTCAGCGTTGCCCCTCCTCCGCATCCGATGTCGAGCATCGTCCAGCCATCGTGGAAATTGACATGGTCCAGTCCCCAGTTTGTCAACGGGGCATGGCAGCAATTCATGAACCCCAGCATCACACGCCCCATCCGTCCCTGAGGATGTGCGCAATTGGTGAAAAATGTTTTCAAAAAGTTTCCCATGGCCTGTCACTCCTTAACATATTTGATACTTTGCCATGCCAGCACGAGGCCGATGACTATCATCAAGGGCATGACGACATATTGCCCCGCATTGTCAGAGGGCAGCTCCATGAAGGCATGGGCAATGTTAAACAGGGCGATGAGCACGGCCAACAGGGCATTAACGGTTTTCAGCCCTTTGGGTTTTTCTGCCAACATACATAGCACGCCACATGCGGGAATGAACAAAGAGAGCATCATCATGAAAACAATCATAACTTGGTCCACGTTGCCGTCGGTAGCCACGAGTGCCATGTCCCTGCCCCAAAACATGGGCAACATGTCGGTGATTGAGTGGCAGGCGAAACCGCAGATGGTCAGTAGCCACATCGCGGTAATCTTCATTCTTTTTGTCATAGCGGAATTTTATATTATATCATTCTTTTTATAGCCAAATGTTTTCTGCATTTACGCCCTTTTTAGGCAATGCAAAGGTACGGCGGATAATTGAAGCCTACAATACCTAAAACCGAGTGTTTTTTTGCTCGTCAGCCTTGCGTATGACAATAGAGGAGATTAACCAATTCTGGGTATTAATGCTAAGGGAAATAAAAAATGTGCGGGTTTCCCGTAGGAATCCCAGCCTTTTTCCTCTGACAGAAAAACAATTATTCCAATAAAAAAGCCATAGTCATTGATGAAGTCGCCGTTTCCTGTAGTGATAACTCCTTAATCTTTATCAACATACTCTTCACCGACAATGATAAAGGGAAGAGGGTCTGACGAAAGCGCGGCATTCTTTATTTTTTCTTTGAATCGGACGAGGTTTATGTCCTCAGTGGTGTATTGGTCGATTAATGCTATGGCATCATCAAAACGTCCGGTTTCCCGCAAAAATTCCGCTTTGAACAAATTCTCGATTTCTTGCTTTAATAGCAAATCAATCACTAGTGTCCACTAAAATATTTTAGCATTTCAAAAAGTGACAATTTGTAAGTTAATCCTTAAATTCAAGTTGTAGTTGGACATAGCGTTCGTCCTCAACCTCAGCTCTATTCGCCTCAGTGAGAAGGTCGGCCAAGGACA
>JAFVHN010000099.1 GCA_017474515.1 Prevotella sp.
GCATCGTAGGGCGTTAAATGTTCTTAAACAATCGGGCATGAAAGAAGCGTGAACATCCTTCATCTTTCCCTCGTGGCTGTAGGAAGTGCCATAATAGTCAGATAAGTTCCGCCCACGCTATACGTGAACGTCCACCTTATCATCTATTCTCTGACCATTATTCCTTGAAACTAGCGAATGCCTATATTTTTAGTTTGTTTGTCAAACTCGCCAAAGAATCGTCTTAGACCGCCTCAGACCGTGCGGTAAGTTTGGCTAAAAATAGTTAAGAACGATGCAAGTGATTGAAAATCAGGATAGATTCCTCGGAAACCAAGTCTTCAACGAGGATGAATATTAGTCAAAGAGTCTACTAGAAGATTATAAAACATCAGCGAGATAAACAAATAAAGATTTGCTTGTCTCGCTGATGTTTTATAATCTGTATCGTTTCATTTTTATTCTGTTATCTGGTTCCATATACTTTCTGATATAGAACTTCATCCTTAGATTTTACTTCATACACATAACGTCCTTCAAATTTTATCGACGATGTGAAAATGGCATTTTCTGCTTGTTTGCAAGATTTGAGTATTAAGTCTTTTGAAGTTCCTGGGGCAAAAAATTGTGAATTAAAATTGATTTTGTTCATCTTGTAGGCATCAGAATATGCAAATTCAATAGTCTCTATCTCGGAATTGTTGCCGTTTATAGCTGATGTAAGACCAAAAGAATAAATTGAATAACTTTCATCGTCGCTGCCGCAAGAGGCGAGGGAGAGTATGGCAGCGCACATCACAAATGCGAGTCTCCAGATTTTTAAATTCTTCATTTCTGTTGCGTGTTTAAGTTTACTATAATGTTTCATTCTATTTAACGGCAAATGCAGAAAACCTTGTTGCATCACCTGATGTTAAATTTTCCTGACATTCGGGCATAAAGGAAGCGTGAACATCTCTTCATCTTTCCCTCGTGGCTGTAGGATGTGCCATAATAGTCAGATAAGTTCCGCCCACGCTATTGCGTGAACGTTCACTTAATCTATTCTCTGACTATTATTCCTTGAAACTTCCTACATTTCGAGGTCTTCGAATGAGATAGCGAACGCCATTTCTTTTAGCCCATAATGTCTTTGGAGACCGCTTTATCTGTGGAATCCAAATGCAAAGGTACAATAAATAATGAAAAATAGAGCAAAAACACATCGCTTTTTATGAATTATTATGCGATTCATGGTTTGTTTGTCCAATTTGCTTTATAATAGTTCTACATCGCCTCTGATGGTGCGGTTTATTTGGATAAAAATAGTTAATTATGGCTCAAATAGCTGATAGTCAATATAAAAAGGCTTGAAATAAAGTCTTCAACGAGGATGAGTATTAAGAGGTAGAAATCCTTTCAGGCAATTAAATACCAGCGAGATAAACTATTTTTTGTTTGTCTCGCTGGTGTTTTATTGTTGCTTTAACCAGTAGTATAGGGATTCAATTATACAAATTTGCGAAACGCATTTTTTGTATAATTGGTGTATAATATGCTTGTCGCAACTGTTCGGGTTTTCCGAACGGTTCTCTTTTTGTCAACCCTTTCAGAACTACCAAAAGATGTTTATAAATGTGCTATAAATGAAAAAAAGAAAGCTAACTTGAAAATATAACGTATGATTCTGTAGTTATTTGCTATCTTTGTATGACTAACTATCAAAAGACGTTTTACACAGCAAGAAGAAATGAAAGATTTGGAACGTGAATTTGAAGAAATGGTCAGGAAGAACCGCGGCACGATTTACACCGTGTGCTACATGTTTTCCAATGACCAGGACGAGGTGGCCGATTTGTTCCAGGAGGTGCTTATCAACCTTTGGAAGAGCCTACCATCGTTTGAGGGACGTAGCGACGTGCGCTCCTGGGTTTATCGCGTCAGCCTGAATGTGTGCATCTCGCTCGACCACAAGAAACGACGACACAAGACGGTGCCGCTGACGATGGACATCAACCCCTACGAAGAGACGGAGACCAACCGGAACTCGCGACAAATGGACATGCTGCGCCAGCGCATTGCAAAGCTGGGCCAGTTCGACCGCGCCATCATCCTGCTCTGGCTGGAGAATATGAGCTACGAGGAGATTGCGGCCATCATGGGCATCACGGTCAAGAACGTATCGGTACGCCTCTACCGCATCAAAGAAAAATTAAAGAATATGTCAAACGATTAAAAACCAAAGAATTATGGAGAATCAGAATAACAACTTACAGGAACTGGAAGAATTGCGCAGTCAGGTCGCTGAGTTTAAGAACCGCATGGAACAGCAGGAGATTGTCAGCCGACGCCTGTTGAAAGAGGCGATGAAAGGCCATGTGACGTGGATTAAGCAGATGAGTTTTTGGGGCAGCGTAGTGGAATTGGCGATATTGCCCTTGATGGTTTATGCGCTTAGATACATTGCCGGTTTTTCATGGCTACCTAGTATTGCCTTAGGGCTTGTGATGGCCGGTGAGGCTGCTTTTAACTTTTGGAATGTCAGTACTATACGCGACAAACATCTTGCAGTTGATGATGTGCTCAGTGCCCAGCAGCGGTTGATAACCTTCAAGCGCAGGGAAAAACTTTACACGTTCGGCATACTTCCTTTCCTTTTGCTCTTTTTAGTATGCATTCCGTTTGGCGTTTTTCATGAAACCGACATTCCTTTCCCCCCGACTAACAGATTGGTTGTTTATTGCGTGTTGATTGTCATCACATCAGCCATATTTTCCTATGTCTTTTCCCGCAAGATGCGCTCGCTGAACAAGGCCATCAAGGACATCGACGAATTGGCTGTAAATAACTGATAATCAGTTACGACTCAAGTTTTCAACGAGGATAAATATTAAATCCTTCCAGGCCATAAAACATCAGCGAGATAAACAAATTTGTTTGTCTCGCTGATGTTTTATGACCACTTTCGTAAAATCGCTCTGCTACTCTTCCAACAACTGGTTCACCGTCACGCCCTCGCGTTGCTTGCCCTGCTTATCGAAGAGCACGACGAAGGGGATGCCCGAGAATTGGAACTTTTCCTGCAGATAACCCCATTCGGAGCGGGTGATGTGTATGTGCTCGCCCTTGATGTTGTTGGGCTCGAGGAATGATTTGCAATGCTCCGGCGTATCGTCGGTGATGTAGAGATACTTCACGGGCTTGTCCTTGTTGGCCTCCACCTCGTCGCGCATGTGGAGCATGCCAGCACGGCAGGGTCCGCACGACATTTCCCAGAAATCGACGTAGAGCACGTTGCCCTTGTACGGCTCGATGATGCGTTGGAAGATGCTGTCGCCCTTGGTCAACGGCTTGTCTTCCACCACCTTGATTTCGTGCTCCTTAATATATTCGCGATAGGCCAGAATGCCTTGTCGTATCAGCTCGGGATGGGAGACGACGGTCATGGTGGCGGCAAAGTCGTCGGCAATAACGTCATGCTGGTCCTTGTGCCATTCGGAAATGGTGAAGAGGTCGCGCAACTGACACACCTGAGCACTGAAGTCGGAAGGACTGAGATGCAGTTTTTCTTGCAACTCGTTCATCGTATTCATCCTAAACTCGCGAGAAAAGACGCGCTTATGTTGTGCCATGTCCTCAGCTGCCTTGGGGTCGTAGTCGAAGGGGAGGTAATACAAAACCCTTGGTGCATGCATGGGGCGGAAGAGCTGATATTCTAACCTGTTGAAGAAGAAATCGTCGGTGGAAATCATCAGCAAGGGATTGTCTGTCAGGTATTTCGCTCGCGGTGCCACGAAACTGAAGTATTGTTGCCAATAGGCTTTGCCGTCTATCGTGCTATCCTCACGCAATTTGTCCTCTGCACTAATATATTTGTCGCAAATGAGCTTCAAACGCTCTGAAAGGATGTAAGTACGCAAAATGTCGGAAGCCAGGGGTGAGCAGCCAGCCAGCTCTGGCAGTCCGTCATTCATTTTCCTGACGAGCTCGTCCATCTTTTCCACCTGTTGGTCCTTCCAAATCATCAGCGAGTCAAGGCCTTTCTCTTCCGCCTCCTCATACAAGTCGGGCCGGCAATATTTTTCATTTATCAGTAGCAATAGTCTGGTGACCTCACCGCCGAGGCCGGTGCCGTCAAACTTCACACCCTCCTCCTTCGTTCGTTTTGTAATGTCAATGGTGACGTTGATGGTATCGCCAGGGCAGGCATACGCCATTCCCAATGGATAGACGAGCACTTGCATGGGGTAAGGCACATAGACATTGAGCGAGAAGGTGCCGTCGTTCTTGAACTCGATAACGGAAGTCTTCTCCTTGTGCACGATATAGTTGCGCATGATAACGGTGAAGCTGCCATTCAACTTATCGAGAACCTCTTGTGGAATCTTCTCGCCCTTTGCTTCTTCGGGAACAACCAAGTGTCCTTGAATAACCACATTGCCGCCATGCAGGCGATATTCGCTGATTTCGGCACTCGGGAAGTTCTTCAGCTGCGGCACTTCGGGCACCTTCACTTTTTTCTTTGCTTCCATGCTGGCAGGTGCAAGCAGCACGGCAAGCAGGATGGTCAAGATGGTTTTTCTGCTCATTGTATTCAAATTCGAAATCCGGCGGCAAAGGTACAACAAATTGCTGAGAAAAGAATATCATCAACCCGTCAATTATATATAATTCCACTTTTGCATATTCATATAAAAATTCTTTGTTACACTAACGATGTAAGAGCCGACGATGTAGGAGCCGACGCTTCCAAGCGTCGGGGTAACTTCATATTCTGGGAGTTATAAGTGCTCAGACTTTTTTAGTTACTCCGACGCTTGGAAGCGTCGGCCCCTATGGCGTCGGGGTAACTTCTTATTCTGGGAGTTATAAGTGCTCTGATTTTTTAGTTACTCCGACGATGTAGGAGCCGACGCTTCCAAGCGTCGGGGTAACTTCTTATTCTGGGAGTTATAAGTGCTCAGTTTTTTTAGTTACTCCGACGCTTGGAAGCGTCGGCTCCTATGGCGGCGGGGTAACTTCATATTCTGGGAGTTATAAGTGCCCAGACTTTTTAGTTACTCCGACGCTTGGAAGCGTCGGCTCCTATGGCGGCGGGGTAACTTTATGTTCTGGGAGTTATAAGTGCTCTGACTTTTTGTTACTCCGACGCTTGGAAGCGGCGGCTCCAATGGCGGCCCCTAAGTCGGATTTAGCATTTTTCATTTAGCATTTTTCATTTAGCGAAGCGCCTTGGTTTTGTCAAGATTTTTCATGAAATTTTAGTCCTCCAGAAAGGTTTGACCGCAAATTTCGGGGAGAGATCTTGAAGATTGAGGAGGGAAATCTTGAAGATTTCTCCTTGAAATTTGCGGTCAAATTCCGGCCGATTCATAAACCGCTGAAATTCAGCGATTTACAAAATCTGCGAAAAATTGCCGGTTTTGTCAAGATTTTTCATAAAAATCCGGCCTCCAAAACGGGAGATTTTTTGGGGGGTAGCGACAAGGCCGCAGGGAGTGGCCAAAAAATATGGTGTACGCGCACAGGAACACTTAACGGATGTTAAAATCAAGAAAAGTGACATTTTTTGAAAAAAAAGTGGGGGAAAGTGGGGAAATGTGGGGAATTATTACTATCTTTGAACCCGAATTTGAAAAATAGGCAAACATGCGCTTTTTAGGAAACATAGAAGCCAAGACCGACGCGAAGGGCCGCGTGTTCCTTCCCGCCACTTTCCGCAAGGAAATGATGTGCGGCGAGAAGGTGACGCTGGTGCTGCGCAAGGACGTTTTCCAGCCCTGCCTGGTGCTATATCCCGAGCAGGTGTGGAACGAGCGCATGGATATTATGAAGCGGCGCCTGAGCCTGTGGAACCCTCGCCACCAGCTCATCTTCCGGCAGTTCGTGAGCGGTGTGGAGGAGATTTCGCTCGACGGCAACGGCCGTTTCCTCATCCCCCGCCGCTATCTTGAAATGGCCGGCATCAAGTCAACCATCAAGTTCATCGGCATGGGCGACACCATAGAGATATGGAGCGGCGAGAACACCGAGAAACCGTTCATGGAGCCCGAGGAATTTGGCAGGGCGCTCGAGGAAGTGATGGGCATGGACGACCCCGACACCATCGCCGGCATGGCCGGCAGTCCAAGACAATAAGGAGGGGAGGCGAGTCATGGCAACGACGGCAGACGGCTACCACGTTCCAGTGCTCCTGAAGGAGAGCATCGACGCGCTGAACATCATTCCCGGCGGCACCTACGTCGATGTGACCTTCGGCGGCGGCGGCCATAGCAGGGAACTGCTGAGGCGGCTGGGCGCGGAGGGCCGGCTCTTCAGCTTCGACCAGGATGCCGACGCCGAGCAGAACATCTGCCGCGGCAACGGCGAGGACGGGGCACTGCAGGGCGACGGCAGGTTCACCTTCGTGAGGAGCAACTTCAGATACCTGAGCAACTGGATGCGCTATTACGGCGTGGACAAGATAGACGGCCTGCTGGCCGACCTGGGCGTGTCGAGCCATCATTTCGACGATGCTGAACGGGGGTTCAGCCTGCGCTTCGACGCTCCCCTGGACATGCGGATGAACAAGCGCGCCACGACGACCGCCGCCGACGTGCTGAACAAATACGGCGAGAAAGCCCTCGCCGACATCTTCTTCCTCTACGGCGAGCTGAAGCAGAGCCGAAGGATTGCGGCGGCCGTGGTGAAGGCCCGCGAGCAGAAGGCGCTGGCCACCACACAGGACCTCATCGACCTGGCAACGCCGCTGATGGCCCGCGAACGCGAGAAGAAAGACCTGGCCCGCCTCTTCCAGGCACTGCGCATAGAGGTGAACCACGAAATGGAGGCGCTCAAGGAGATGCTCGTGGCCGCCACCGGCCTCATCAGGCCCGGCGGACGGCTGGTGGTCATCACCTATCACTCGCTGGAAGACCGCATAGTGAAGAACATCATGAAGGCCGGCAACGCCGAGGGCCGCGTGGAGAAAGACTTCTACGGGCGCGTGAGCAGCCCCTTCACGGCCATTGGGAAAGTGGTGACACCCGACGACAGGGAAATAGCCGACAACCCGCGCAGCCGCAGCGCCAAGCTGAGGGTGGCCGAAAAACAATCTGACAACGCTGAATAGAATCTCATGGCAGACATCAACAACGACGAAACACTGAAAAGCGCCAAGGCACAGCCCCAGGACGAGGGACAGCAGCCCGAGGGCACCACGGAAGCCGGAAAGGACGACGTGGAGTTCGTCGTGGACGTGCCAGAGGAACAGGAGCAAGACGAGGAAGAGCCGCAGGCCGAAACCAAGGAGGAACGGAGGAAGGAAGCCGCCAAGGCACGGCGCGCACGCATAGAGGCCAATGCCGCGCAACTGGAGAAGGACATGAAGGACCAGGCCCGGGAAGACGAGCGGCCGCAGTCGAGCAACCTCTCGCTGAGGAAAATACTCGGCGGAAACTGGCTCACCACCGAGTTCCTGAAAAGGCAGATAGGCGTCATTTTGGTGGCAACGGGCATCATGATAGTGTATATCTCCAACCGCTACAGCTGCCAGAAGGAGATGCTCGAGATAGACCGCCTGAACAGCGAACTGGAGGATGCCAAGTACAGGGCCCTCTCCACCACCAGCGAGCTGACGGAGAAATGCCGCGAGAGCAACGTCATGGAAATGTTGCGCGACAACAAGGACAGCATCCTGAAAATATCGTCGCAACCGCCCTACATCATCAACGTGCCCGACAACCATCGCCCGCTGACGAAATAAGGAAACACCGGAGGACGCCCGCCGTCCCATAATATATATAAATAAGGTATAAAAGAATATATGAGCAGTTTATTTGACAGAGAGAAGATTGTGCCACGCTATAAGACCATAGCCTACCTCATGCTGGTGGCAGGCGTGCTGGTGGTGGGAAAGGCACTGGTAACAGCCACCGTGAAACGTGACTTCTGGATGCAGGTGGCCGACAGGCTGAAACGCGACAGCGTGGAGGTGAAACCGGTGCGCGGAAACATTATGAGCAACGACGGCCGGCTGATGGCCAGCAGCATTCCCGAATACAAACTGTTCATGGACTTCAAGGCCCTGCACGACAGCAAGACCGACACCCTGTGGACCGACTCGGTGGTGAACGTCATCTGCGAGGGCCTTCACGACATATTCCCCCAGCGGTCGGCACAGGCCTTCAAGGACAGCCTGACCAAGGGCCACGAGCGCATGAGCCGCAACTACCCCATCTGGCCGCGGCGCGTCACCTACAGCGTTTACACGGAGGTGAAGAAACTGCCCATCTTCTGCCTGCATCCCTACAAAGGCGGGTTCCACTACGAGGAATACGTGTCGCGCCAGCACCCCTTCGGCTCGCTGGCCGCCAGGACGGTGGGCGAGATGTACGGTGCCAAGGATTCGGCAAAATGCGGACTGGAGCAATCGTTCGACAGTCTGCTGAGGGGAAAGCCCGGCGTGGTGCAACGCAAGAAGGTGCGCGACCGCTTCCTCAGCATCACCAACCGCCCGCCCGTTGACGGGGCTGACATCATCACCACCATCGACGTGAACATTCAGGACCTGGCCGAGCGCGCCGTGCTTGACATGCTGAAAAGCATCAACAACGGCAACGTGGGCGTGGCCATCGTGATGGAAGTGGAAACGGGCGACGTGAAGGCCATCGTGAACCTGTCGAGGGCCGACGACGGCGAATACTATGAAATGCAGAACCATGCCGTGAGCGACCTGCTCGAGCCCGGCTCGGTGTTCAAGACGGCATCGCTCATGGTGGCGCTCGACGACGAAGTGGTGGACACCATGGTCACCGTGGACTGCAAGGGCGGCGTGTATGACATGCACGGCGCAAAGATGCGCGACCACAACTGGCATCGCGGCGGCTACGGCACGCTGAGGTTTGCGCAGACGTTGGAATACAGCTCCAACATCGGCGTGAGCCGCATCATCGACGAGCACTACCACAACAATCCCGAGAAATTCGTGGAAGGCCTCTATCGCATCGGTATCGCCAGCGACCTGGGCCTGCCCATCGAGGGTGCGGCAAAACCAAACATCAGGATGCCCCAGCGACTGCCCAACGGCAAAATCAACTCGAACAACTGGAGCGCCACCACGCTGGCATGGATGAGCATCGGCTACGAAACGCAGGTGCCGCCCATCTCGACGCTGGCCTTCTATAACGCCATTGCCAACAACGGCCGCATGATGAGGCCAAGGTTCGTGAAGCAGGTGCTCAAGGACGGACAGGTCATTCAGGATTACCAGCCCGTGGTGCTCAAAGAGCAAATCTGCAAGCCCAAGACGCTGGAAATCATGCAGACCATCCTGCGCCACGTGGTGAGCCAGGGACTGGGAAAGAAGGCCGGCTCGCGCTCCTTCCAGGTGGCCGGAAAGACGGGAACCGCGCAGATTTCGAAGGGAAAAGGCGGTTATAAGAACGGACAAATGGACTACTTGCTGTCGTTTGCCGGTTATTTCCCGGCCGACAAGCCCCGCTACAGCTGCATCGTGTGCATTCAGAAAACTGGTCTGCCCGCATCGGGAGGCAATACCAGCGGCGTGGTGTTCCACAACATTGCCGAGGGCATCATGGCACAAGACCTGCGGCTCGACGTGAGCGATGCCCACGACTCGCTGTCGGCCATCATTCCCGACGTGAAACAAGGCAACATCTTCTCGGCAAGCCAAGTGCTGGCCAAGCTCGGCATTCAGACCACCACGTCGTGGAATCCCAAAAGCACCGCCAAGCCCCTCTGGGGAACGGCAGAGAGACTGGGCAGTGAAGTGGCCCTCACCGAGAAAGACATCACCGAGAAAGAGCTGGTGCCCGACGTAAAAGGCATGGGTGCCCGCGACGCCGTCTTCATGATGGAAAGCCGGGGCATCAAGGTAAAACTCTCGGGAAGGGGGAAGGTGGTGGCACAAAGCCTCGGACCGGGAAGGAGAATCGGGAAAGGCGACGTTTGCAGCTTGAAACTCAACTGATTAAGAAGAAAGGAACAAAAGATGAAACTCTCTGAAATACTGAAAAACATCAAGCCGCTGCGGGTGGAGGGAAACCTCGACACGGAGATTTCGGGCATCAACATAGACAGCCGCAAAATTGCCGGCGGACACCTCTTCGTAGCCATGAAGGGCACACAGGTGGACGGCCACCGCTTCATAGAGAAAGCCATAGAGAGCGGGGCCGCCGCCGTGTTGTGCGAAGACATGCCCGAGACATTGCCTGAGCAGGTGACTTTCATCCAGGTGGCTTCCACCGAAGATGCGGCCGGAAAAGCAGCTACCATGTTCTACGGCAACCCCTCGGCAAGGCTCAAACTGGTGGGCGTGACCGGCACCAACGGCAAGACCACCATTGCCACGCTGCTCTATCAGATGTTCCGGAAACTGGGGCACAAGTGCGGGCTGCTCTCTACCGTATGCAACTATATTGAGGACGAGGCCGTGGCTGCCAGCCACACCACGCCCGACCCCATCGAGTTGAACTGCCTGTTGGCAAAAATGGTGGAAGCCGGATGCGAATACGCCTTCATGGAATGTTCCAGCCACGCCATCCATCAGAAAAGGATTGCCGGACTGGCCTTCGCCGGCGGCATCTTTACCAATCTCACCCGCGACCACATGGACTATCATAAAACGGTTGAGAACTACCGCAATGCGAAGAAAGCCTTCTTCGACGGCCTGCCCAAGACGGCCTTTGCCCTGACCAACGCCGACGACAAAAACGGCATGGTGATGGTGCAGAACACGAAGGCCCACGTGAAGACCTACTCCATGCGCACCATGGCCGATTTCCGCGCCAAGCTGCTGGAGTGCCATTTCGAGGGAATGTATCTCGACATCGACGGCCACGAGGTGGGCGTGCAATTCATCGGCAAGTTCAACGTGAGCAACCTGCTGGCCGTCTATGGCGCCGCCGTCTTGCTGGGCAAGAAGCCCGAGGACGTGCTTGTGGTGATGAGCACGCTGAAAAGCGTAAGCGGACGCCTGGAGCCCATCAGCTCGCCCGACGGAGTCACCGCCGTGGTGGACTATGCCCACACGCCCGACGCCTTGGAAAACGTCCTGAAGGCCATTCACGAAGTGCTCGACGGGAAAGGCACCGTCATCACCGTATGCGGCGCCGGCGGCAACCGCGACAAGGGCAAGCGTCCCCTCATGGCACAAGAGGCCGTCAAGCAGAGCGACCGCGTCATCATCACCAGCGACAACCCGCGTTTTGAAGAGCCGCAGGACATCATCAACGACATGTTGGCCGGCCTCGACAAGCAACAAATGAAGAAGGTGGTGGCCATCGTTGACCGCCGCGAAGCCATACGCACCGCCTGCCTCATGGCAAAGAAAGGCGACGTGGTGCTCATTGCCGGAAAAGGCCATGAGGACTATCAGGAAATAAAGGGCGTGAAGCACCATTTCGACGACCACGAGGTGGTTCGCGAAGTTTTTGCACAATAAGTACGAAAAACCATAAGCCATGCTGTACTACCTGTTCCGATTTCTCGAAAAATACGACATACCCGGCTCCCACATGTGGAGTTACATATCGTTCCGTGCCTTGCTGACGCTCATCCTGGCGCTCATCATTTCGGCATGGTTCGGCGAGCATTTCATCAAATACATGAAGCGCCGCAACATTTCCGAGACGGCCCGCGACGCCTCCATCGACCCCTTCGGCGAGAAGAAGAAGGGCGTGCCCACCATGGGCGGCATCATCATCATCGTGAGCATCCTGGTACCGGTGCTCCTGCTGGGCCGCACACGAAACATCTACCTCATCCTGATGATGGGCACCACGGTGTGGCTGGGCTTCCTGGGATTTCTCGACGACTACATCAAGATTTTCCGAAGGAACAAAGACGGACTGAAGGGCAAGTACAAGATTGTGGGACAGGTGAGCATCGGCCTCATCGTGGGCCTTACGCTATGGCTGAGCCCCGACGCGAAAATCAACGAGAACCTCACCACGGTGCGCCAGAACCAGGAGACGGTCATCCACAAGTCGGAGCCCACGAAATCGCTGAAAACCACCATCCCCTTCGTGAAAAACCACGACCTGGACTACGAGAAGATGGTGTCGTTCTGCGGCAAGCACTCGCGCGAGGCCGGCTGGCTGCTCTATGTCTTCATGACCATTCTGGTGGTGACGGCGGTGTCGAACGGTGCCAACCTCAACGACGGCATGGACGGCATGTGCGCCGGCAACTCGGCCATCATCGGCGTGGCGCTCGGCATTTTGGCCTATGTGAGCAGCCACATTGACTATGCGGCCTACTTCAACATCATGTTCATTCCAGGGTCGCAGGAGCTGGTCATCTTCCTTTGTGCCTTCGTGGGTGCCGTCATCGGCTTCCTCTGGTACAACGCTTTCCCGGCGCAGGTGTTCATGGGCGACACGGGCTCGCTCACCATTGGCGGAATCATTGGCGTGGCCGCGGTGCTCATCCACAAGGAGCTGCTCTTGCCCATCCTTTGCGGCATCTTCTTCGTGGAAAGCCTCAGTGTCATCATCCAGACGCAGGTGTTCAAATACTACAAGCACAAGGGGCAGCGGGTGCGCGTCTTCCGTGCCACGCCCATCCACGACAACTTCCGCAAGCTCGACTCCCAGCTCGACGCCACCAGCCGCTACATCCTGAAAGGCTGGCCCGAACGCCAGTTCCACGAGTCGAAAATCACGTTCCGCTTCTGGATTGTCACCATCATCCTGGCTGCCCTGGCCATCATCACGCTGAAAATAAGATAAGGAGAAAGAAGAATGAAGAAAATTGTCATACTGGGTGCCGCCGAGAGTGGCGCGGGTGCCGCCGTTCTGGCCAAGAAGGAAGGCTTCCGCGTCTTCGTCAGCGACATGGGCACCATCAAGGACCGCTATAAGAAACAGCTCGACGACCATGCCATAGAATGGGAGGAAGGCGGCCACACCGAGGCAAAAATCCTCGATGCCGACGAGGTCATCAAAAGCCCCGGCATCCCCGACGAGGCCCCGCTCATTCAGAAGCTGAAGGCACAACATACGCCCATCATCAGCGAGATAGAATTTGCCGGCCGCTACACACGGTCGAAGATGATTTGCATTACCGGCTCCAACGGCAAGACCACCACCACGTCGCTCATCTACCACATCTTCCGGCAGGCGGGCTACGATGCCGGACTGGCCGGGAACATCGGCCGCAGCCTGGCCTTGCAGGTGGCCGAAGAACCGCACGAATACTACATCATCGAGCTTTCGTCGTTCCAGCTCGACAACATGTACGAGTTCCGCGCCAACGTGGCCGTGCTGCTCAACATCACCCCCGACCACCTGGACCGCTACCAAAACCAGATGCAGAACTATGTTGACGCAAAGATGCGCATCTTGCAGAACCAGACCGAGGACGACGCCTTCATCTATTGGAACGACGACCCCATCATCCGCCGCGAGCTGAGCAAATACGACATCAAGGCCGTGCAGATGCCCTTCTCGGAACTGAAGGAGCACGGCAGCATAGGATACATTGAAGAGGGGCAATACGTCATCGAGAAGCCCACCCCCTTCAACATGGAGCAGGAGGCCCTCTCGCTGACCGGCAAGCACAACATCTACAACTCGCTGGCCGCCGGCATCGCCTCGAAGGTGTCGGGCATCAGCAACGAGGTGCTGCGCCAGAGCCTCAGCGACTTCCCCGGCGTGGAGCACCGGCTGGAAAAGGTGTGCGTGGTGGGCGGAGTGCAATACATCAACGACTCGAAAGCCACCAACGTTGACGCCTGCTGGTATGCCCTGGAAAGCATGAAGACGCCCACCATCCTCATCATCGGCGGCAAGGACAAGGGCAACGACTACGCGCCCATCATGGACCTGGTGAAGCAGAAGTGCGCCGCACTGGTGTATCTCGGTGCCGACAACCGCAAGCTCCACGACAACTTCGACGCGCTGGGCATCCCCGTTCGCGACACCCACTCCATGCGCGAGTGCATGGAGGCCTGCTACGAGCTGGCCCGGCCCGGCATGACCGTGCTGCTTTCGCCCTGCTGCGCCTCCTTCGACCTCTTCAAGAACATGGAAGACCGCGGCGAGCAGTTCAAAGCCCTGGCACGCAGCCTCTGACCCCCACCCCTCACCAAGTAAAAAAAACGCTTATTACAATATGTTTGAAAAACTGAGCCAAATAAAAATCAAGGGCGACGGCATCATCTGGATGGTGTTCTTCTTCCTTTGTATCATCAGCGTGCTCGAGGTGTACAGTGCCTCAAGCTCGCTCACTTACAAGGGCGGACACTTCTGGGCTCCGGTGGTTTACCATGCCACCCTGCTCGTGGTGGGAGTGGGCTTCATGATTCTCACCATGAACATCAAGTGCAAGTATTTCAAGCTGGTGACGCCTTTCGCACTCATCATTTCACTGCTAATGCTGCTGGCCGTGCTCGTGGTGGGCCACACCACCAACGGCGCGCAGCGCTGGATAAGCTTCTTCGGCATTCAGTTCCAGCCCTCGGAACTGGCAAAGGGTGCCGTGGTGCTGGCCACGGCGCAGATACTCAGCGCCATGCAGACCGTTGACGGCGCCTCGCGCATGGCCTTCAAGTACATTCTCTGGATAAGCACGCCCATACTGGTGCTCATCGGCATGGAAAACCTGTCAACGGCGGCATTGCTCTTCCTCACCGTGTTCCTTATGATGTTCATAGGACGGGTGCCAAGGGTGCAGCTGGGGAAAACCCTCGGCGTGCTGGCGCTTTTAGGGATGTTCGGCTTCGCCATGATATGGCTGGTGGGCGACGAAAACGACACCGCCACCGCCACCGACGATCGCACCGCCATGACCGAGACAGTGGCCGCACCGCCCCAGGAAAAGGGCATCGTGGGCAAGGTTTACGACAAATTCTTCCACCGCGCCAGCACCTGGAAGGCGCGCATCGTGAAGTTCTTCGACACCAGCGAGGTGAGACCGGAGGACATCGACCTCGACAAGGATGCGCAGACGGCCCACGCCAACATTGCCATCGTGTCGTCGAACATCGTGGGGAAAGGCCCCGGCAACTCGGTTGAGCGCGACTTCCTCTCGCAGGCCTTCTCCGACTTCATCTACGCCATCATCATCGAGGAAATGGGCATCTGGGGCGCGGCCGGCGTGTGCCTGCTCTACATCATCCTGCTCTTCCGGACGGGCACCATTGCCAACCGATGCGCCAACGCCTTCCCGGCGCTGCTCATCATGGGCGTGGCGCTGCTACTCGTCACACAGGCCATGTTCAACATGGCGGTGGCCGTGGGACTGGCACCCGTCACCGGACAGCCTCTGCCGCTCATCAGCAAGGGCGGCACCAGCACCATCGTCAACTGCGTGTACATGGGCATCATTCTCAGCGTGAGCTACACGGCAAAGCGCAAGGACGAGGCCAGTGTGAAAAAGATAAGTACGGCAAAGAGCATGGCATCGTGAAATGGTAAAGAATATTTACAAAAAGAAAATCGGACAAAAAGACATTTTGTAAAGAAAAATGACAAAAATGGAAACCCGACGGGAGTTTGACTGCAAATTTCAAGGAGAAATCTTCAAGATCTCTCTCCTCAAACTTCAAGATTTCTCCCCGAAAAACGCCATATTTCTCAATGGATGCCCAAAGCACTGAATATCAGATATTTAGAAAACCGGTCAATTTGTAAACATTTATTACCAGAAAAAGAACAGAAAAAAGGGGGCGGAAACGCTCCGAAATCTTGACAAAACAACTATGGGAAAAGGACTGAAAATCATCATCAGCGGCGGCGGAACGGGGGGCCACATCTTCCCGGCCATCTCCATTGCCAACGCCATACGCGCCACCCATCCCGACGCCGAAATTCTTTTCGTGGGCGCCGAGGGAAGAATGGAGATGCAGCGCGTGCCACAGGCAGGCTACGACATCGTGGGGCTGCCCATACAGGGCTTCGACCGCAAGAACATGCTGAAGAACCTGAAGGTGGTGGCAAAACTGATGAAAAGCCTGCGCAAGGCCGCCAAGGTGATTGCCGACTTCAAACCCCAGGTGGCCGTGGGAGTGGGCGGATATGCCAGCGGGCCAACGCTCTACATGGCGGCGCGCAAGGGCATTCCGTGCCTCATACAGGAGCAGAACTCCTACGCCGGCGTCACCAACAAGCTGCTGGCCAAGAAAGCAGCGAAAATATGCGTGGCCTACGAGGGCATGGAGCGGTTTTTCCCGAAGGAGAAAATCATCATGACGGGAAACCCTGTCAGGCAGCAGCTGCTTGAGACCACCGCCACCAGGGAGGAGGCCATAAGGAGCTTCGGGCTCGACCCGCAGAAGAAAACCATCCTCATCGTGGGCGGAAGCCTGGGGGCACGGACCGTCAACGAGAGCGTGCTTCAACACCTCGACGACATTGAGAAGAGCGGCGTGCAGGTCATCTGGCAAACCGGAAAATTCTATTATGGCGAAATGCTGAAGAAGCTCAACAACCACACGCCCATGCCCATGGTGAAGCCCACCGACTTCATTGCCGACATGGGCATGGCCTACCGCGCCGCCGACCTCGTCATCAGCCGCGCCGGGGCCAGCAGCATCTCGGAATTTTGCCTGCTTGGCACGCCCGTCATTCTGGTGCCCTCGCCCAACGTGGCCGAAGACCACCAGACCAAGAACGCGCTGGCACTGGCCAACAATGGCGCCGCCATACTGGTGCCCGACGCCGAGGCCCGCGAGAAAGCACTGGCAACGGCCATCGACACCGTGGCCGACCCCATGAAACTGGAGCAGCTGAGCCGCAACATCAAGAAGATGGCACTGCCCAACTCGGCTGACATCATCGCACAGGAAGTGCTAAAACTGGCACAATCCTGACAACAAAACATCTTACACCGGCGAAGGCAGGACCACACGGGCCAGGCACCGCCACAGAAGGACATACAATGGAACTGAAAGACATCAAAGCCGTTTATTTCGTAGGCGCCGGAGGCATCGGCATGAGCGCGCTGGCACGCTATTTCCTGAAAAAGGGAATGGTGGTGGCCGGCTACGACAAAACACCCTCGCCGCTCACACAGATGCTGGAGAAGGAGGGCGCACTCATTCACTACGAGGAGAACGTCGATGAAATACCCCACGCCTGCAAGAAGCCCGCGCAGACGCTCGTCATCTACACCCCCGCCGTGCCGCAAGACCACAAGGAGCTGTGCTTCTTCAGGCAAAAAGGATTCGAAATCCAAAAACGCGCACAGGTGCTCGGCACCATCACGCGCACACAAAAAGGGCTGTGCGTGGCGGGGACGCACGGAAAGACGTCAACATCGACCATGTGCGCACACATCATGAACCAGTCGGCACTGGGTTGCAACGCCTTCCTGGGAGGCATCTCGAAGAACTACGGCACCAACTACATCCTCTCCGACGACAGCGAGTTCGTGGTCATCGAGGCCGACGAGTTCGACCGCTCCTTCCACTGGCTGAGGCCATGGATGAGCGTCATCACCGCCACCGACCCCGACCACCTCGACATCTACGGCACCAAGGAGGCATACTTGGAGAGCTTCGAGCACTACACCACGCTCATACAGGAGGGCGGAGCGCTCATCATTCACCGCGGACTGGAAATGAAACCCCAGACGCAGGCCGGCGTAAAGGTCTATGACTACGGGCTGGCCGAGGGCGACTTCCACGCCGAGAACGTGAAAATAGACAACGGCGAAATCACCTTCGACTTCGTGTCGCCGGTGGAAAACGTCACCAGGGTGAGGCTCGGGCAGCCCGTGCCCATCAACATCGAGAACGGCATTGCCGCCATGGCCATGGCGCAGCTGAGCGGATGCAACGCCGAGGAACTGCGCTACGGCATGCAGACCTACCGGGGCGTGGACCGGCGGTTTGACTTCAAGCTGAAGAACAACCGCATCGTGTTCCTCTCGGATTATGCCCACCACCCGAAGGAAATCTACCAGAGCGCACGCAGCATCAGGCAACTCTACCCCGACCGGCGCATAACGGCCATCTTCCAGCCACACCTCTACACCCGCACACGCGACTTCTACCGCGAGTTTGCCGACAGCCTAAGCCAGCTCGACCAAGTGGTGCTCACCGAGATTTATCCCGCACGCGAGGAGCCCATTCCCGGCGTCACCTCCGAGCTTATCTACGACAACCTGGCACCGGGCGTGGAGAAAATCATCATCAAGAAAGACGACGTGCAGGAGTTTGTGAAGAAAAACGACTTCGACGTGCTCATCGTGCTCGGGGCCGGAGACCTCGACAACCAGGTGCCCGCATTGGAAAAAATTCTCAGGAAAAAGTACGGATGCTAAGGCTTTTATAGCCGCAGCCCCCACACCATTGGCATAAAGGAATGAAAATAAAATTGCACATCAACTGGAAGAAAACGCTCATCGTGGTGCTCGACCTCATTTTGGCCGTGTACCTGGGCTTTGCCATGACGTCGTTTCGCAAACCCGACGAAACGATGAAGATGTGCACGAAGGTGAACATCAACATCACCGACGAGAACACCTACGGCTTCCTGAGTGCCCAAGAGATAAAGAAATTGCTCGAAAAGGAAAAACTCTACCCTCTGCAAAAGCAGATGGCCGACATCAACCCGCGGAGCATCGAGGACGTGCTGAAGGAAAGTTCGTTCGTGAGCACGGCGCAATGCTTCAAGACACAAGACGGACACGTCAGCATCACCGTGACGCAAAGGCTCCCCATCGTGAGGATTAAGAGCATCGACGGCGAAGATTACTACGTGGACGACAAGGGCGGAATCATGGCAAGCTCGTCATACGTCAGCGACCTGATTATTGCCACCGGCTACATCGACCGCGACTTCGCAAGGCAATACCTGGCATTCCTCAACAGCCTGATTATGGACAACGAGTTCTGGAAAGACCAGATTGAGCAAATAAATGTCATGCCCGACAAGGGAATAGAACTGGTGCCCAGGGTGGGCGACCACATCGTGTTCCTGGGATACCTGCCAATGGAAAAGGACAAGGCAAAAAGGGAAAAGATGCTCACAAAATACGTCGTAGGCAAGCTGCAGAGGCTGGAGAAATTCTATAAATATGGGCTGAGCCAGGCCGGATGGAACAAATACCACTACATCAGCCTGGAATACGACAACCAAATCATCTGCAAGCGAAAGGCCCGCGACTTTCCCCTGCCCGAACCGCCGAAGGCAGCGCCCGACTCCACCGCCACGGCAGCGCAGCAACCCGTGATGGACGAGGTGATAGAGGTGCTGCCCGGCGACACGGCAAAAGCAAAAACGCCGAAGGAAAGTCCGCAGAAAAAGGAACAAAAAGAGACAACAGAGAAAAAACAAGAACAAAAAAAACAATCATAGCGTATGGCCAAGGATTTTATCGTAGCAATTGAACTCGGTTCATCCAAGATGACCGGCATCGCTGGCAAGAAAAACCTCGACGGAAGCATCTCGGTGCTCGCCGTCGTCAAGGAGGAATCGTCCAGCTTCATCAGGAAGGGTGTCATTTACAACATTGACAAAACCGCACAATGCATAGCAAACATTGTGAAGAAACTCACCGCACAGCTCAAGACAGAAATCACACAGGTCTATGTGGGCGTGGGCGGACAGTCTATCCGAAGCGTCAAGAACGTCAACGTGAAAACGCTGCAACCCGACACCATCGTCACGCAAAACATGGTGAACGAACTGATGGATGCCAACCGAAACATGGTCTATCAGGACCAGGAAATTCTCGACGCCGCCACACAGGAATACAAGGTTGACAGCCAATACCAGATGGACCCCGTGGGCATTCAGTGCTCAAGGCTTGAGGGCAACTTCCTCAACATCCTCTGGAGGAAGATGTTCTACCGCAACCTCAACAAGTGTTTCGACATGGCCAACGTGTCAATCGCCGAGATGTTTTTGGCACCGCTCGCACTGGCCGACAGCGTGCTCACCGACGCCGAGAAGCGCTCGGGATGCGCACTGGTGGACCTGGGGGCCGACACCACCACCGTCAGCGTCTATTACAAAAACATCCTGCGCCACCTCGCGGTCATTCCCCTGGGAAGCAACAACATCACCAAGGACATTGCGTCGTTGCAGATGGAGGAGTCGCAGGCCGAGCAGATGAAACTGAGATATGCCAGCGCATGGACCGAAAACGGCGACATTGACAACTCGCTCAAGCTCACCATCGACTCCGAACGCTCGGTTGACAGCCGCAAATTCGTGGAAATAGTGGAAGGACGCGTGCAGGAAATCATCGAGAACGTATGGTACCAGGTGCCCTCCGACTACACCGACCGCCTGCTGGGAGGACTGATTATCACCGGCGGAGGCTCGAACATGAAGAACATTGAAACGGCTTTCCGCAACCACACACGCATTGAGAAAATACGCATCGCAAAGTTCGTCCAGCAGAGCATTTCGTCGAAAGACCCCCTCATCACCGCACGCAACGGCATGATGTGCACGGTCTTGGCACTCCTGGCAAAGGGCGACATGAGTTGCGCCGGCGAGGAAATAGACCAAAACGCCGACCTCTTCGACCCCTCAAGAAAGCAAAAAGGCAAAAACGAACCGCAACGCGAGCCCAGGACTCCGAGTGAACTGGAGCCCGGAGTGGTTCAAACAGCCGCCGAAAAGCAGAAGATTGAGGAAGAAAGGAAACGCCTTGAAGAGGAAGAGGCCGCACGCCAGGCCGAGATAGCAGCCGAAGAAGCCCGGAAGAAGGCCGAAGAAGAAGAAAGAAAGAGAAGGGAAAATAGCGGAATGAAGAAATTCGGCAAGAAGATGGGCGCCTTCTTCAAGAAGCTCATCACCGAGACCGACGACGAATAAAAAGCAAGACCAGAGAGAGAAGAAAAGTTCACCATATTAACACCTTACAAACAAATAAGATTATGGCAGACAATAAAACCCAATTAGATATACTCGATTTCGGAGAGCCCGAAAAAGAGAACAGCATCATCAAGGTCATCGGCGTGGGAGGCGGCGGAGGCAATGCCGTCAACCACATGTACCGCGAAGGCATCCACGACGTCACCTTCGTGCTCTGCAACACCGACAACCAGGCACTCAACGACTCGCCGGTGCCCGTACACCTGCAGTTGGGAAAAGAGGGACTGGGAGCCGGCAACAAGCCTGAGAAAGCCCAGCAGGCCGCCGAAGAAAGCATTGACGACGTACGCAAGATGCTCAACGACGGCACAAAAATGGCATTCATCACCGCCGGCATGGGCGGAGGAACGGGCACCGGCGCAGCACCGGTCATCGCCCGCGTGAGCAAGGAGCTCGACATCCTCACCGTGGGCATCGTCACCATCCCCTTCCGCTTTGAGGGACCGAAAAAAATCGACCAGGCACTCGACGGCGTGGAGGAAATGGCCAAGCACGTTGACGCCCTGCTCGTCATCAACAACGAGCGGCTGCGCGAAATCTATCCCGAGCTCACCGTGCTCGACGCTTTCGCCAAGGCCGACGACACCCTCTCGGTGGCCGCAAAGTCAATCGCGGAAATCATTACCGTACACGGACTCATCAACCTCGACTTCAACGACGTGAAGACCGTGCTCAAGGACGGCGGAGTGGCCATTATGTCAACGGGTTACGGTGAAGGCGAAGGGCGCGTGAAAAAAGCCATCGAGGACGCCCTCAACTCGCCGCTGCTCAACGACAACGACGTGTTCAACTCGAAGAAAATCCTGCTTTCCATCTCCTTCTGCTCGGATAAGAATTCCAAGCAGGGCCTCATGATGGAAGAAATGAACGACGTGAACGACTTCATGGCAAAGTTCGGCAAAGACTTTGAAATAAAATGGGGCCTTGCCACCGACCCCGAACTGGGCGAGAAGGTGAAAGTAACCATCCTGGCCACCGGCTTCGGCATAGAGGACGTGGACGGCATGAGCGGACACTTCACCAAGCGCACGCAGGAGGAGGCCGACCGCCTGGCCGCCGAGGAGGAGAAAGCCGCCGAGCGCCAGGACCGCCGCAACCGCTACTACGGCAAGGACGGCTCGACGGCCCAATACAAGCGCCGCCCGCACATCTTCATCTTCAGGCCCGAGGACCTCGACAACGACGACGTCATCAGCGACGTGGAGCAAACGCCTACCTACAAGCGCACGCGCCAGGTGCTCGACGAGATTAGGAACAAGGCCGCCGGACAGCTGCAGGCCTCCGACATAGAAAAGAAGGAGCCCATACAGGGCACCATCAAGTTCTGAAAACAACAAGTGCAACCATTATAAAAAGACATTTCAACCATGACCATATTCGACAAAGTCAGCGAAGACATCAAGTCGGCCATGAAAGCCCGCGACAAAGTGAGGCTCGAAACGCTGCGCAACATCAAGAAAGTATTCCTCGAGGCCAAGACAGCCCCCGGCGCCAACGACACGCTGGAGGATGCCGACGCCCTGAAAATCATATCGAAACTGGCCAAGCAGGGCCGCGAAACGGCATCCACCTACCAGCAGGCGGGCCGCGCCGACCTGGCCGACGGCGAGCTGGCGCAGGTGGCAGTGCTCGAGGAGTATCTGCCCAAGCAGCTCAGCGAGGAAGACATCGAGGCCGCCGTGCGCGACATCATTGCCCAGACCGGCGCATCGTCGATGAAAGACATGGGCCGCGTGATGGGCCTGGCTTCCAAGCAAATGGCCGGACAGGCCGACGGCCGCACCATCTCAGCCATCGTGAAGAGGCTGCTCTCCTGAAAAAAGTCTAATAACAAGGCAACACAACATAACGCTTTTACATCTTATTTTTTATAACTCATACGAACGAAAACCATAATACCGCGCGCCCCTAACTCGTGAGAGCCAGGGGCGTTTTTTTTTTGAGCTTAGGAAGACCTAGGAACTCCTAGGAAAGCCTAGGAAAACCTAGGAAGTCCTAGGAGCTCCTAGGAAAGCCTAAACGATAGGCAGCGATATCCCGTTGATTTTCTGATAGATATCGAGGGCAAACACATCGGTCATGCCGCTCACATAATCGATGACCGCCATGATGCGCGTTTCAAGCTCAGGGCTGTCAATATAGTACTGGCTGCTCACCCGCTGTATGAGCTGCTGGGAAAAATAGCGGTCGGGATGCCTGACAGCCTCCGTCATGGTCTGCATGAGCGTTTCGATGATGCGGAAACCCGACAGCTCAACGTCGAGCACGGGCTTGCTGCGGTAGATTTTCTCCACCGAAAGCGCCGAGCACCGCCGATAGGCCCGCAGTGGCATTTCGTCAATATGGTCGATGAGCGCGCCCTGGAACACGCCTTCAAGTATTTCGCCCTCATGGTCGCAAAACACGCGGGCGCACTCGCTCTCCAGCCTTCCTATGACGCAGCTGCGCATATAGACCACCTTCTCGTTGTCGTCGTCGATGCCCTCGTCGGCTATGCGCTGCCAGATGTGGCGCTGCTCGTCATCGGTGAAGAAGGCCAGCAGCAGGTCCGACGTCTGCTCAAACGACAGGATGCGCAATTTGTGGGCATCCTCAATGTCCATGATTTCGTAGCAGATGTCGTCGGCGGCCTCCACCAGATACACCAGCGGGTGGCGCACATAGCGCAGCGGCTCGCCGGGCGCCGAGATGCAGGGAATGCCCATGTCGGCAGCAATGCGCTGATAATAGGCGCGGTCGGCATCGAAGAACCCGAACTTGCCCTTCTTGCCCGCCGCCGACGACGAGCACGGATATTTCACAATGCTGCCCAGCATGGGGTAGGTCATGACAAACCCGCCCTCGCGGCGGCCCTTGAAACGGTAGGTGAGCAGGTGGAAGGCATTGGCGTTGCCCTCGAAATGCGTCACATCGTTCCAGAAAGCCGGCGACACCTCGCGTTGCAGGTCCTGGCCGGGGCCTTCCTTGAAAAAGGCCTGGATGGCCTTCTCGCCGGAATGTCCGAAGGGCGGATTGCCCAAGTCGTGGGCCAGGCAAGCGGCACTGACAATGGTGCCGATTTGCATGAACAAAGAGTCGGAGAGCTCAGGATGCCGCTCCGACAACATGTGGGCCACATCGTTGCCCAGCGACATGCCGACGCTGGCCACCTCCAGCGAGTGCGTCAGGCGGTTGTGTACAAAAACGCTGCCGGGCAGCGGAAACACCTGCGTCTTGTTCTGCAGGCGCCGGAACGGGGCCGAAAAGACCAGCCGGTCGTAGTCGCGCTTGAACTCCGAGCGGTCGTCGTGGCGCTCCAGGTGGCGGCTCTCCTGGCCCAGCCGCTTCGTGGTGATGAGTTGTTTCCAGTTCATAATCACTGCAAAATTACGCATTTGTTTTCATTACACCAATTTTTTTGCCACGTTTTCATGCACATCGGCCAAAAGTCGGTTTCCACTGAGGGCAGAACGTATGTTTTGCGAGCCTTGAACTTCAAAAAACGGGCCGCAAAACAGGGGAGTTTTGCTGGGTAGTTTTTATGAAAAATCTTGACAAAATTGCCAAATTTTCACTAGTTTTGTAAAGGCTTGATAATCAGCGACTTGAAAATCCACCAAAGTTTGACCGCAAATTTCAAGGGGAAATCTTCAAGATCTCTCTCCTCAATCTTCAAGATTTCTCCCCGAAATTTGCGGTCAAGCCTTCCGGTGGTCAAAGATTTTTATGAAAAATCTTGACAAAACGGGGCCGCGAAATTTCACTCCGCCCTCTATAACTAAGGTTAAAAAAATAGGGGGCATTTGCACGTTTTGAAAATAATGCTTACCTTTGCAAGATGATAGGGATATTTCCAGGAAAACCCAGATGATTTAGAAGCCCTGGAAGATTCCTGGAGAATTTAGAAAATCTAGAATATCTAGAAAATCTAGAGAATCTAGGAAATCTAGAACTTCTAGAAAATCTAGAGCCTCTAGGAAAACCTCTAAAGAAAAAGCCGCAAAATGAAAATAAAAGTAGTAAACAAGAGCCACCACGCCCTCCCCCAATACGCCACCCCGCAAAGCGCAGGCATGGACCTGCGCGCCAACCTCGACGAGCCAGTGGTGCTCCACCCCCTGGAGCGCAGGCTCATCAAGACAGGGCTGTTCATAGCCCTCCCCCCGGGCTACGAGGCACAGGTGAGGCCCCGCAGCGGGCTCGCCCTGAAGCACGGCATAACGGTCATCAACACCCCCGGCACCATCGACGCCGACTACCGCGGCGAAATTGGCGTATGCCTGGTGAACCTCTCGGCCGAAGACTTCACCGTGAACGACGGCGAACGCATCGCACAAATGGTGATAGCACGCCACGAGCAGGGCGTTTTTGAAGTGGTGGAAGAACTCGACCAGACTGAGCGCGGGGCAGGAGGATACGGACACACCGGAGTGAAATAAGAACACCATGCAGAAGACCACAACAACTTTCATACAGCTTCTCTTGCTGGCCGCCACGGTGCTGCTGACGAATTGCGCACACACCCAGACGGCACTGAAGCCGGCCACACAGGAAACGGCCACACAGGGCGTGCGCAAGAAGCTGACCTACAACGAGTCGCAGCGCCTGAAATACTTCTACTATGAGGCCATCAACCAGCAGGAGAAGAACAACTACAGCGATGCCTTCGAACTGCTCAGGCACTGTCTGACCATCGACCCCACGGCGCCCGAGGTGAACTTCACCATTGCCGCCTACTACGGCGCCATGAAAAACGACTCCTTGGCCATGCAGAGCTACGAAAAGGCGGCGGCCATGAGCCCCGCCAACGCCACCTTCCAGGAACGGCTGGCACAGATGTACATCGGCACGAAGGACATGGAAAAGGCGGCGCAGGCCTACGAAAACATCTACCAGGCCAACCGCAGCCGCACCGACGTGCTCTACACGCTGATGAAACTCTACAACTACATGGAGGACTACGACCAGATGCTGCGAACCCTCGACCGCATAGAGGCCGTGGAGGGCAGCAACGAGGAAATAGCCATCTCCAGAATGGGCATCTACGAGGAACTGGGCGACAAGAAAAAGGCCCTCAACGTGCTGAAAAAACTCACCGAGGAGCATCCGCTCGACATGAACTACCGCGTAATGATGGGCAACTGGCTGTTGCAGAACGGAAAGTCGTTTGAGGCCCTGAAGGAATACAACAAGGTGCTGGAGGCCGAGCCCGGCAACCAGGAGGTGCGCATGTCGCTCCTCGACTACTACCGCACCGTGGGAAAAGACAGCACCGCACGCATGTTGCAAGAGCAGCTGCTCATCAGCCCCAACACGCCGTCGCAGACCAAGATGCAGCTGATGAAGAACGTGGTGGCCGAAAACGAGCAGCAGGGAGGCGACAGCACCAAGGTGCTCGACCTTTTTGCCAGGATTCTTCAAGAGCCGCAGGAGAACGCCGACATGGTGCAGCTGTGCGCGGCATACATGTCGTTGAAGGAAATGCCGCAAGACACCATCAACGCCATGTTGGAGAAAGCCCTCGAGATAGAGCCCGACGAGGCATCGGTGAGGCAGCAGCTCATTCAGGCGCTCTGGGAGGAGAAAGACTTCGACCGCGTCATACAGGTGTGCATTCCGGCAACGGAATACAACCCCGAGGAAATGGTGTTCTACTACTTCCTCGGCATGGCCTATTTCCAGAAAAACGACAAGGACAACGCGCTGGAGGCCTTCAGGCAGGGCGTGACGCAAATCAACGAGCAAACCAACAAGAACCTGGCATCGGACTTCTATGCCATCATGGGCGACATTCTGCACGAGAAAGACAGGACCGAGGAGGCTTTCGCCGCCTACGACAGTGCGCTGCAATGGAAACCCGACAACTCGTTCGCGCTCAACAACTACGCCTATTTCCTCTGCCTGGAGGGGAAAGACCTGCAAAAAGCCGAGCAGATGAGTTATAAAAGCATCAAGGCCGACCCCACCAACGCCAACAACCTCGACACCTACGCCTGGATTTTGTTCAACCAGGAACGCTACGAGGAGGCCAAGACCTACATCGAGCAGGCCATCGCGAACGACTCCGTGCCCTCGTCAACGGTGCTGGAGCATGCCGGAGACATCTATGCCAATTGCGACGATATGGAAAAAGCCATGGAATACTGGCAAAAAGCCTATGAGCTGGGCGACGGCAGTCCCCTGCTGGCAAGAAAGATAAAACTGAAAAAATATATCAAGGAAAAGTAAAAAAAGGACTATGAGCAAATCATTTATTATCAGGATAATACCAGTGGTGGCCGCAGCAGTGTTGCTGGCCTCGTGCGCCTCGAAGAAACACGTCGTGCCCGATACGACGCAACCGACCGTCAACCCCACGTCGGGCAACAACGACAGCAAGGCCGCTGAGGAAAGAAGGGTGCAGGAGGCCAACGCGGCTTTCCTGAAAAAAGTGCATGCCAACGCCACCACTGCGCAGAACATCACGTCGAAAATAGACTTCAACCTGCAAACAGGAAGCAAGAACATCACCGTGAGCGGAAAACTCATGATGAGGCGCGACGACGTCATTCGCATACAACTCTCGGTGCCCATCCTCGGCGTGGAGGCCGGAAGGCTGGAATTTACCAAGGACTATGTGATGATAGTGGACCGCATTCACAACGAATACATCAAGGGCGATTACAACCAGGTGGACTTCCTGCGCAACAACGGCATCAACTTCTATTCCCTGCAGGCACTGTTCTGGAACACGCTTTTCGTGCCGGGAGAGCAGGAGGTGAGCGAGCCGAAGCTGAAAGCGTTCTCGGTGAACAGGGACCTGGGCAAGCCGGAAAGCGCCATCAGCCTGAGTCGCAGCAACATGCAGTATGAATGGCAGGCGGAAAATGCCACGGGACTTATCAGGAAAACCGACGTCACCTACGGCAAAAACACATCGTCGCCGTCGAAACTGACCTGCGACTACGACGATTTCAAGGCGTTCGCCGGAAAGAAATTCCCCGCGAAAATAGTGCTCGACATGCAGACGGGCTCCACAAAGAAAGCCAAGAACATCAAGCTGGGCATCACGCTGAAAACCATGGGACAGGACAACGACTGGGAAACTCGCACCTCGCTGTCGAAGAAATACAAGGCCGTCAGCGTGGAGGAAGTGATGAACAAAATCATGGCCCTCTAACCCGTTTTCACCATGACAAAACGAAAGACCATGGCCCTGCTGGCCGCACTGATGATTGTGCTCTGCCCCGTCTGCGGGCAGAAGAAGCAGTCGGCAACCAAGCCCAAGGCCACCACACAACAGACCACCAAGGGCAAGCAGACACAGGGCAAGGGAAAAACGACCACGGCCGGCAAGAATAGCAAAGGCACCTCAAACACCAAGGGGAAAGGCAAGCAGAAACAGCCCACTTACACCAATTCGGAAATAAAAAGGCTGCAAAACGAGCGCTCGGAGGTGCAGAAAAAGCTGAAAGAACAGCAGCAACTGCTCAACGCCAACAAGGCCGACGTGAAGAAAAAACTCGACAACCTGCTGACACTCAACAGCGAAATTCAGGAATATCAGAAGGACATCGACAACATTCAGCAGGACATCGGGCACCTCGACGGGAACATTGAACTGCTTCAGACACAGCTGAAAACACTGGAAGAACAGCTCAAGGAACGGCAGCTGAAATACATGAAGAGCATGCGCTATCTGGCAAGAAACCGTAACATACAAGACAAGATGATGTTCGTGTTCTCGGCCAACAACTTCGCGCAAATGTACCGAAGGATGCGCTTTGCACGCGACTATTCGGCTTTCCAGAGGGCTCAGGGCGAAGAAGTAAAGGCAAAACAGCAGCAGATTGAGGCCAAGAAGAAAGAGCTGCAGGGCGTGAAAACAAAGAAAAACAACCTGCTCTACAAAGGAAAAAAGGCGCAAGAATCGTTGCAAGCCAAGGAACAGGAGCAGAAAAAGGCCGTGGACGACCTGCAACGGCAGCAGAAAAACATACAGGGCCTCATTAACGAGCAGCAAAAAAAGGCGGCAAGACTGAATGCGGAAATCGACCGCCTGGTGGCCATTGAGGTGGAAAAAGCCCGTCAAAGGGCCGCTGAAGAGGCCCGGAGAAAGGCGGCTGAGGCCGAAGCCGCAAAGAAAAAACGGCAGGAAGAACTGGCCCGGAAGAAGGCTGAAGCCGAGAAAGCAGCACGCGAGAACGAGCGCCGCGTGGCCGAGGCAAGGGCTCGCGAGGCAAAGGCAAAAGCCGAAGCGGAGGCCGCGAAGAAGAAAAGCGCCGAGGAGAGTGCCAAGGCCGAGAGAAAAGCCCGACAGCTGCAGGCGGAGCGCGAAGCCGCCGAGCGCAAGGCAAAGGCCGACCGCACACGACACGACAAGGACGTGGCAAAGGCTGAGAAAGAATCGGAAGAGGGAATGCGTGTAAGCAGCGACGACCGCAAGCTGAGCAGCAACTTTGAAAGCAACCGGGGAAGGCTGCCAATGCCCATAACAGGCAGTTACCGCATCGTCAGCCACTACGGGCAATATAACGTGGAGGGACTGAAAAACGTCACGCTCGACAACAAGGGCATCAACATCATGGGGCAGCCGGGAGCACAGGCACGCGCCATCTTCAACGGCGAAGTGAGCGCGGTGTTCAGCTTCGACGGAAGCCATGTCGTCATGGTGCGACATGGCAGCTACATTTCCGTTTACTGTAACCTGAAGTCGGTAAGCGTACACAACGGGCAGAAGGTGAGCACCCGGCAGGCGCTCGGAACCGTGGGGGCCGACAACATCCTTCAATTCCAGCTGCGGCGCGAAACGGCAAAGCTCAATCCCGAAGCATGGCTCGGCAGGTAATCGCTCCTTCCCACCACCTTCCAGCATGACGCAATGCCATTGCAAAATCCTAAAAAAGCGCTAAATATTTGCAAAATAGAAAAGAAAAGCGTATATTTGCGCCAAAATAGAAACAGAGAAGAGCTATGAAGAAAAAATTTGCCACGGTGGTCAACAGCCTTTTGGCCTCGGCCATCATCATGCTGGGGTTCGGAAGTTGCAAGACATCTTCCAAACTCGCCACAGACAATAATTCCACAAACGGCAAAGAAACCATCGACCCGGCACAACCCGACCCGAACAACCTGCCGTACATCTTGCCGACAAAGCCGAACCCGAAAATAGAACCGGCAGTAACTGTTTACGGGCCGCCGCCAGCCCGTCGGGAAGTGGAAAAGTGAACAACAGCCGGCCGCCCTACCCTATCTTTTTTCAAGTGGGACGATACGGAAAAATACACCTAAAATAATGAAGAAGACAGCTCTCCTGCTGGCCGCCATCGTCGTGGTCGGCTTCGTTTCCTGCAAGAAAGAACAACAGGAACCACCAAAGAAAGAAAGAAAAGTAATACAGGCCGAAGCCGTCATCAACCCCATGGCACTGGCGGGTGAATGGACCGACAGCACCACCCGTGCCACCATCGTGCTCGACGGCGAGGGCGGAATGCGCGGCGGCGAGAAAGGCACTGCCTACACCCAATGGGGAGTGGCCCACGAAGACATGCTCATCTTCAAAGGAAAACGCGACGGCAAAGAGGTTTCCGACACCGCCATGCTCGACGTGAACTCAGTGCCCATCAGGGTAAAAGTGGACAAGACAGGAACAACATATGTTATGAAACAAGTGCCTGTAAAAGACAAGTAACACGGCTATTACACAAGAAAGAAAATCCCCCGTCGGCTCGTTGAGCCAGCGGGGGATTTCCTTGTAAACAACTGATGGAAAGCGTATTATTCGCTCTTCATGGGAATAATATTCCCTTCTTCATCATACTCCAGGGGCATGATTTTCATGCTACGCAACCAAGTGCGCCCGCCGCTGGGCTGACTGTCGTGATGAAGCAGATACCACTTGCCTTGATATTCCACAATGCTGTGGTGGGTGGTCCACCCGATGACGGGGTCGAGGATTTTGCCTTTCAACGTGAAGGGGCCGTAAGGATTGTCGCCCACGGCATAGCAGAGGTAATGGGTGTCGCCGGTGCTATAGCTGAAATAATACTTTCCGTTGTATTTGTGCATCCACGAAGCCTCGAAGAAGCGGAACGGATGGTCGGCAGCCAGTTCCTCGCCGTTTTCGTCGAGAATGAGCACGGGGCGTGCCTCCTCGGCAAACTGGAGCACGTCGTCGGTCATGCGGGCCACCCTTGAAGGAATGGCTTTCTCGCTGCCCTCGGGCAGGCAGGCGTTCTCCAAGTGCTTGCCGCGACGGTCATAGCGTTGCAGCTGTCCGCCCCAAATGCCTCCGAAGTAGCAATAAATCTGCCCGTCATCGTCCTTGAAGACGCAAGGGTCGATGCTATAGGAACCACGGATGGGGTCGGCCTGCGGCACAAACGGCCCCTCGGGGCTGTCGGCAATGGCCACGCCAAGATGGAACACGTCGGTCTTGTCCTTCATGCTGAAGATGAGGTAATACTTACCATCCTTTTCCACCACGTCGTTGTCCCAAAGCTGGCGCCCAGCCCAAGGAATGTCCTCCACGGCGAGGATGCAGCCCAGGTCGGTGGCCTCGCCGCTGTCGGGGTCGTCAAGGCGGAAGACGTGATAGTCTTTCATGTTGAAGTGGTCGCCGTTGTCGTTCTCGGGAACACCGCTCTCCCAGTCGTGCGAGGGATAAATGTAAAGCTTGCCGTTAAACACGTTGGCCGAGGGGTCGGCCATAAAATCTTCTGGAAATAGATACCTTGCTTTCATGATTTGATATTTGTTATATTTTTGAGTTACAGGAGTTTAAAACCTAATGGGTGCAATCAATCAAGACTTCTTGTGGCGTGCCTCAATCTCCCTGTTGATTTCGTCAAGTCGCTCATCTGTAAGAGGATATTTGTAGATGAGATATCCTACGATAACGAGAAGGATGGCAGGAATAATGGTCGTGAACACCAGAATTGCATTCTGAGCTATGTCCGAATAGTTGGCCAATTTGGGATAATAGGCGTTCACGGGAGCGCTGATAAACGATGCCAGGAACACCACGACAAAGATGCTCAGCACCAACTGGAGACACTTGTTTGCCTTGAACTCCTGCCACATCTCACCGAAAGTAACAGGTTTCTCCGGTGTGGTGGTGATGTTCTCCTTACTGCCCAGGAAGCAAAGCATCAAGAGAACAAAACCTACGATTGCGAAGACACAAGTTACCGTAAACCAAGCACTTGGCTCAACGGGCAAGGCCGACTCTTCGTTGGTAAAGTTAAAGCCAATCATTCCCATGACCAGCGGAGTAATCCAACCGGCGATAGAGAATCCGGCCTTAAAGGCAACACCGGCAAGGGCATTGACGGTAGCGGCGGGCCTGTTTCCCGTGCGATACTCGGCCTCGGTGATGACTTCAGGAACCAATGCCCACATCAGTGAACCGACAAGCAGTCCGACACCGGTCATGACCTTTGCCGTCTGGACAAGCGTATTGCAGCTTTGGACATCAAAGAATTTACCGATAGAGAACAAAATGGCAAATCCTACCAAACCGATGGCGAGAAGCGTATAATAAAGACCTTTCTTGCCCAACCATCTCTTCAACATGGGCATGGAAGGCAGAATGACGAACGCGGGAATTGTGCCGATGGCCATAAACGTTGCCTGATTCCAGTCGATGGCAGTATGAACACACATTGCCAGTCCGATGGGGAAACCGGCCTGGACAACAATCTGACCGATGTTGGCGCAGACCATTCGCGTGGAAGTAAGGATAAGCACTTCATCGTTGTCGCGGGTCATACTGGCCATGATGGAGCCATAGGGGATGTTCACCACCGAATAAATCATGCTCAGCACGGTGTAGCTGACCGTGGCATAAATCATCTTCATCGTCACCGACCATGTGGCGGCCTGGGGAAGCATCAACAGGCAAGCGGCAATGGTAAGAGGAATACCGCCGTAAAGAAGGTAAGTGCGATACTTGCCCAACTTTGGATTGCGATTGTCGATATAGCGCCCTACAACGGGACTCCAGAAACAGTCAATGAGTCGGACCGTGAGAATCAGTCCACTGACGAAGGCAGGATTGATTTTCAATACCGTGGTAAGGTAAATCATCAAGTAGCAAGCCACCGTTTGGAAAATCAGATTCTGCGCCAGGTCGCCCGACCCGAAGCCAATGCGTTGCAACCAGGAGAGTTTGTAGAAGCCAGAGGCTTCCTGTGTTTCAATGTTTGCCATAATTGTTTTTTCGTTATTTGTAATAATTGTTGATAATTCGGTTGATTTAATGTTACCTCAGCACGTCGGCGGCGAAACGCCCCATCACTTCATATCCCTTCGGGTTCAGGTGGAGCCAGTCGTCAGAGTATTCTTCCTTTAGCATCTTGTTGTCGGCCTTGTCCATCACGGCCTTGTCGAAGTCGATAACGCCGTCGATGAGGTCGGTGGTGCGTATCCAGTCGTTCACCGTCTGGCGCGAAGCCTCACGGAAATGGTCGTAATAGAAGCTTTTTTTGAACGGCGTGATGGTGCCCAGATAGACTTTCAGCCCTTTTTCGCGGGCCTTGGCAATAAGTGTTTTATAGGCTTCAATGAGTTTTTCCGTCTTTTGTTCCACACGGTTCTTCGACCCGCCGATGTCGTTCACGCCCTCAAAGATGACGAGGGTTTTCACGCCGCGCTGGCCCAGAATGTCGCGGTCGAAGCGTTTCAGCGCCGGCTCGCTCAGTCCGCCTTCCACCACACAGTTGCCACCAATGCCCAGGTTGAGCACGGGAACGGTGCCGCCGAGGGCTTCGGCCAGGAAGTCGGTCCAGCGGTTCTGAAGGTTGGTGGTGCTGCCGCGGCCGTCGGTGATGGAGTTGCCAAGCACGGCAATGCCCGATGGAGCGGAGGTCGTGGCCACGTCAATGGCAACGGCGTTATACCAATGATCCACTTTCTCGCCTCCGGCAAACGAAGTCTTGGGCTTCGAGGTGCCGCTGATGATATAACTTGTGGTGCGCGAGCCGCGGTGCGAAGTGGCATTCACGGGTGTCACGGCACCATAGTTGATGGTGATGGAAAGGCGTTGCAAGGGCTTCAACTGATATTTCAAGGCATCGGAGAAAAGGGCCTCACCCGGGGCAATCGTAACATTCTTGCGACCACCGAAGGTCAGGAAGCGGGCACTGCGCACGTCGATGTTGCACGAATCGGCGGCGTCGGCAATATAAACCGACTTGATTTCCACGGGCTCACGGCTGAACTCGTTGGAAAATTGTACGCGAAGCACTTCACCGCCTATCGACACATGAACGACCTGACGAAGCGAGCGGTTCGACAAACTGGAAGCGGGCATGTCGCCGGGACCGGTAAACTCGGCGGCGGTGGCCCAAGTTCCTGTCCACGACTCGCCATCCTTCAGCTGGGCGCTGACGGACATGGCCATGCAAAGGAAAAACAAAACAAAAGAATACTTACTACACATAGTTAATTAGATTGATGCTGCAAATTTAATGATTTGTTTTAATATGGCATAAAAAAATTATAACTTATTTTATTTTGGATGTTTCTTTTTATCTCCAAGCAATGTTATATTTCGCAAAAAACTTCAAAAAACGCCGATTTCATCGAGAATAAATCAATTTTCAAGGTAATGCTCAGACCATAAAGAGCATAGGGTTGCGAAAATTACGATGTGTGCGCCGAAATCTGTCTGGGAAGCAGGTGTTTTGGCGTTAGAAAGAAATAATTTGCTTTAAATGCGCTGACGAACTGAGAATTCGTGGACATATCCACCTAGTCCTAACTCCACTTTATTTGCAAACGACTGCAGTCCGTCCCGCAAAAGGACTGCAGTCGTTTGCGGGACGGACTGCAGTCGTTTGCGGTTTGGACTGGCAGAAAATTGACATGCTGGCAAATAGTATCATCGAGATGGTTTTCACCAGATTTGACAGAATAGGTTTTATTGTACGTTTCAGCAACTTGCATAACTTAATCGGAATTACGTTTTTTAACGCCTTCAATTAGGATTTTAAAGATTATTGGTGTATATTTGCAGGAAAAACGTACCCTATAAAACCCTAAGACAGATGAAAACACTCTTAAAAGCCGTGGCCGCCACCGCCCTGTTGCTGGCCGCCCTCCATTCTACTGCTGCCGACCAGTTCGTGAGTTTCAACGGCGGCGACATGCTGCTCAACGACCGCCTGAACGTTTACATCTACGTGGACCAGGGCGACCAGAAGGGTGTGGCCCGTGCCGCCCGCGATGTGGCTGCCGACATCACCAAGGTTTGCAACTATCCCAGCGAGGTGATTACTTCCGACGCACCCTCGGCACGCATCGTGGCCGGCACCCTCGGAAGCAGCAAAATCATCGATGAAATCGGCAAAAATGGAGGATTTGACGTTAAAGAGCTGCGCGGAAAACGCGAAAAATTCATCATCACCATCTATAACAAACAATTGGTCATAGCGGGCAGCGACCGTCGCGGAACCATCTACGGCCTCTACGAGTTGTCGCGGCAGATGGGCGTGTCGCCATGGTACTGGTGGGCCGATGTTCCCGTCAGCCACCAAGACCGCATCTATTTCCTGAACGGCACCTATACCGACGGCGAGCCGGCAGTGGGCTATCGCGGACTGTTCCTGAACGACGAGGCGCCCTGCCTCACCTCGTGGGTGAAATACACCTGGGGCACCGACTATGGCGACCACCGTTTTTACGAGAAAGTGTTTGAGCTGATTCTCCGCCTTCGCGGCAACTTCATCTGGCCCGCCATGTGGGGCTGGGCCTTCTATGCCGACGACCCCGAAAATAGCAAAACCGCCGATGAAATGGGCATTATTGTAGGAACATCGCACCATGAACCCATGGCGCGCAACCACCAGGAGTATGCCCGCCACCGCAAGGACTGGGGCCCGTGGGACTATAACAAGAACCAGGAAAACCTGGACCGCTTCTTCCGCGAGGGCATTGAGCGCATGAAGGGCACCGAGGACGTGGTGACCATCGGCATGCGCGGCGACGGCGACGAGCAGATGAGTGCCGAGGCCGACACGCGCCTGTTGGAGAAAATCGTGAAAAACCAGCGCAAAATCATCCAGCAGGTGACGGGAAAGCCGGCCGCCAATACCCCGCAGGTGTGGGCATTATATAAAGAGGTGATGGACTACTACGACGCGGGGATGCAGGTTCCCGACGATGTCATCTTCCTGCTTTGCGACGACAACTGGGGCAACGTGCGCCGCCTTCCGCTGACGAAAAAGGAGAAATCGCACAAAGGCGGTTGGGGACTCTACTACCATGTGGACTATGTGGGTGCGCCGAGGAACTCCAAATGGCTCAACGTGACACCCTCGCAGAACATGTGGGAACAACTGACGCTGGCCTACCAGAACGGCATCGACCGCATGTGGATTCTCAACGTTGGCGACCTCAAGCCGATGGAATATCCCATTCAGCTTTTCATGGACATGGCCTGGGCACCGCAATCGGCGGCAACCATCACCGACAAGGGCGACCTGCCGGTGGCCGATGTCACCGCCCACACCCTGCAGTTCTGCCGTGCCACCTTCGGGGAGGATCAGGCCCGGGAAGCCGCCCGCATCCTCGACCGATGCTGCAAGCTCAACGGACGGTGTACGGCCGAAATGATGGACCAGCGCACCTACGCCCTCGACGAATGGGACGAGGTGATACGCGAATACATGCAGCTGGAGAACGATGCCCTCAACCAGTTCACCACACTGCGCCAGGAGCAGCAGGACGCCTACCGGCAAATCATCCTCTTCCCCGTGCAGGCCATGAGCAACCTTCACCAGATGTACCAGGCCGTGGCATGGAACCGGCACCTCTTTGACCAAGGCAACCCCGACTGCAACCTGTGGGCCGACCGTGCGGAACAAGCGTTCAAGCGCGACTCCGTGCTTTGCGCCCACTACAACACGACCATGTCGGGAGGCAAATGGAACGGAATGATGACGCAGAAGCACATCGGCTACCGCACATGGAACGACGATTTCGGGCCGCGCGACATCATGCCCCGGGTGCGGAGAATTGACGAAACCTGCGGCGGCAACCGCTTCCGTGAACAAGACGGAACAGTGATTATCGAGGCACCCCACTATTTCGAGAAACGCGACGACGGCGACCTGCGCTGGACGCTCATTCCGGGCATGGGGCGCACACTCGGCGCCTTGAGCGTACAGCCCTACGACCGGCAACTCAGGCAAAGCGGCGGACCGGCACTCACCTATAAGTTCACCACCGAGAACAACGTGAAAGAGGTCTATGTTGTCGTGAAATCAACCCTCGACTTCCAGAACAAGGGCGGCCACTGCTTCCGCGTCACCCTCGACGGGCAGGAGCCGTTCATCTGCAACTTCAACCGCGACCTGAACGAGAAGAAAGAAAACATCTACAGCATCTATTACCCCACGGTGGCACGCCGCGTTGTGGTGGCCACCACGGGAATAAAGGCCCCGGCCGGCGAGCATACGCTGGTGTTGGAACCGCTGGACCCCGCCATCGTGTTCGAGAAACTAATGATCGATTGCGGCGGTTACCAGTCGCATTTCCTCTTCGGAGACGAATCGCCCCGCTCGCAAAAATGAACATCACCCGAAAAATCCTTACATTATGAAACATAAACTGCTTTTTTCCCTACTGCTCTGCCTGACCGCCGTGCAGGCCTCGGCAGAAGACGGCTCGCGCCTGTGGCTGAGAATGGCTCCCGTTGGCCAGGCCAAGGTTATCTGTGAAAAACAATCGCCCACGCTCGACATTGCCGTCAACGAACTGAAGACCTATTTCCGCGGCGCCTCCGTGTCGCTCATCAGCGACCCCGAAAGCGAAGGGGCCTACTATGGCCACGACGGTTTCTTCATCGCCGGCGACTCCATCCTGGCTGCCACCGACCTGGGACTGCTCTACGGCACCTACGAATTGCTACGTCGGCAACAACTGGGACTCGACCACCATCATGTGCATACCTTCCCGACATTTGACCTTCGCCTGCTCAACCACTGGGACAATCCCGACGGCACTATTGAGCGCGGCTATGCCGGAGAAAGCATCTTCCGGTGGTTCAATCTCGACCACGACCTCTTGCGGCAATATGCCCGCGCTAACGCCTCCATAGGCATCAACGGCTCGGTGCTCAACAACGTGAATGCCTCGCCGAAGATGCTCACCGCCGATTATCTCAACGAGGTGAAAACCATTGCCGACATCCTTCGGCCCTACGGCATACGCGTCTATCTGAGCGTCAACTTCGCGTCGCCCATGGCCTTGGGATTCACCAAGACCGCCGACCCGCTGAACGGCAAGGTGCGCACATGGTGGAAGAAGAAAGCGCAGGAAATCTACCGCCTCATCCCCGATTTCGGCGGATTCCTGGTGAAAGCCAATAGTGAGGGACAACCCGGGCCGGGCGACTACAACCGCTCGCACGCCGACGGCGCCAACATGCTTGCCGACGCGCTGAAACCCTTCGGCGGCATCGTGATTTGGCGATGCTTCGTCTATGGGGCCAACCACAAGGGTGAGGACCGCGTCATGCAGGCCGTGTCGGAATTCAAGCCCCTCGACGGGCAATTCCGTCCGAACGTCATCCTACAGACCAAAAACGGGCCGCTCGACTTCCAGCCGCGTGAGCCCTACAGCCCAATTTTCGACCAGATTACCAAAACCCGGAACATGGCGGAATTGCAAATCACCCAAGAATACCTGGGGCAATCGCGCCACCTCGTCTATCTGGCCCCCATGTGGCAGGAGTTTTTCGCACACATCCTGCCGCCCTCACAATTCACGCCCGCCAATATGGAGCCGCTGCCCAACACCGACAACCAGCCGCCACTGGCCGGAGTGGCCGGGGTGGCCAACATCGGCAATGACAAGAACTGGTGCGGCCACCACTTCTCGCAAGCCAACTGGTACGCTTTCGGCCGCATGGCCTGGGACCCCTCCATATCGCCCGAGGAGATTGCCGAGGAGTGGCTCGCGCTGACCTTCTCCGACAATTATTTCTTCATAAGTTCCATGCTTCCGGTCATGATGACAAGCCGCGAGGCCTGCGTCAACTACATGATGCCGCTGGGCTTGCACCATATCTTCAAGTTCGACCACCACTACGGTCCAGAACCCGACGGTTTCAAAGCCGATTATCCTTTGGAATGGTGCCCCGTCTATTATCATCAGGCCGATGAAAATGGCGTGGGCTTCGACCGCACGACCGGCGGAACGGGAGCCGTGAACCAATACCGCGAGCCGTACGCTTCTATTTACAACAACATCGACTCCTGCCCTGAAGAGCTGCTTCTGTGGTTCCACCATGTGCCCTGGACGCACAAGATGAAGAGCGGCCGCAACCTCTGGGAGGAGCTGTGTTTCAAGTACAACGCCGGCGTTACCATGGTTGACCGCTATGTGGATGAATGGAGCCTCGTGAAAAACTATGTGGACCGTCAGCGCTGGAACGAAGTGAACGACCGCCTGCTCCACCAGCAGATGAATGCCCGCGAATGGCGCGACACTTGCCTGAAGTATTTCCAGAAGTTCAGCCACCAGTCCCTGCCCGAGTAGAGATTTGATAGAAACAACCCGTAAAGTGCCGTTTCCCGCCGCGGAGACGGCACTTTTTGCGTCCTTTGGGCTCATAATCATCGGTGTAAAAAGTTTTTACGACAATAGTTTCGTCGATTATTGAAAAATACGTATCTTTGCATCATGATTACAAGAGTGAGAAAAAAACACCTGCCGGCCGTCGCCATGGCCTTGGCAATGCTGCTTTTCATGCCTTTGGGCCTGCAAGCACAGGGCAAGGCCGTCGATAACCTGTACATCCTCGGCGGCGAGTTGTCGAACTCGGCGGCCACAAGCGTGGCCGACATCGACGAAGTAATGCCGCGAATGGCCCGCCTCGGGCTCAACACCGTATTGGTGCCCGCCTATTGGGAATTTATCGAACCCATTGAAGGCCAGTACGATTTCACGTTGACCGACCGCGTGCTGGAGCAGGCGCGCAAGCACAACCTCAAGGTGGTGTTCCTATGGTTCGGCGCATGGAAGAACTCCATGAGCTGCTATGCCCCCGCCTGGTTCAAACTTGACACAAAACGCTTTCCGAGGGCGCGAACCCATCAGGGCAAGCCGTTGGAAATAGCCAGCGCCTTCTCGGAAGAGGTGTTTCAGGCCGATTGCCGCGCGTTTTCAGCACTGATGGCCCACCTGGCCGAGGTTGACAACGCCGCGCACTCGGTGGCCATGATTCAGATTGAGAACGAAATAGGCATGCTTGAGGATGCCCGCGACCACTCGCCGCTGGCCGAGAAAGCCTATCGGCAGGCCGTGCCCGATGTTTTGCTGAAAGCCCTGGGCATCAAGCAGAAAGGCACATGGGCAGAGGTGTTCGGCACCGACGACTACGCCGACGAGCAGTTCATGGCCTGGCACTACGCCCGCTATGTGGAGCGCCTGGCACAGGTCGCCCGCCGCCTCTACGACGTGCCGCTCTATGTCAATGCGGCCATGAACTCGCGCGGCCGCCGGCCCGGCCAATATCCGTCGGCGGGGCCGCTGGCACATCTCGCAAAGATATGGCAGACGGAGGCGCCGTCGGTCGATCTCCTGGCTCCCGACATCTACGACACGGGGTTCAAGGCGTGGGCCAAGCAATACGACCTACCCGGCAACCGCCTCTTCATTCCCGAAAGCCGTTGTTGCGACAATAGCGGAGTGCGCGCGCTCTATGTTTTCGGCGAGCATCGCGCCGTGGGGTTCAGCCCCTTCGCCATCGACCAGGCCGCACCCTCGGAGTGCGAAAATATCACCGCCGCCTACGACCTCCTAAAACAGCTAAAACCTCAATTTTTGCCGATTTCATCGAGAAAAACGGCTCCAAAGACGTGGGGATTGCTCTTCGACCAGGACGACCGCGAGCGCATCATCAGCGACGGCGACCTGGTGCTCACCTGCCGCCATAATTTCACCCTGCCGTGGGACCCGCGGGCCACCGACGGCACCCCGTGGCCCGAAGGCGGCGCCGTGGTGATGCGGCTCAACAAAAACGAATATCTCATTGCCGGCAACGGCGTAGTGGTGGAGTTCAAGACGCAGACTGAGAAAGCCCAGGAGGAGCAAAAGGCGCTGGGCGAGGACGGCTTCGCCATGGCCGGGGAACAAAGTGGCGCGAAAGTTGCCGCACAACGGTTCACCGGCCGGCGTTGCGGCATCCTCTCGTGCGACCAGGTAAGGCTCAACGGCGAGGGCAACCCCGTGTTCATTCGCCGCGACAACGGCGACCAGGACCACCAGGGCCGCCACGTCCGCATCGGCGTGGGCGAATGGAAAATCCTGCATGTCAAGCTTTACCAATATGAATAGGCCTAGGATGTCCTAGGAAAGCCTAGGATGTCCTAGGAAAACCTAGGAAGCCCTAGGAAAACCTAGGAGGACATAGGAAAGCCTAGGAAAAAACACTCCCGCAAATTTTTTCCAAATCATTAATTATCATAACTCAAAAAAAGATGAAAAAAGCATTTTTCACCTGCCTGGCGCTCCTGTTGACATGCACCGCCGCCATGGCCCAGAACAGTGTCAACCTGCCGCAACCCGACAACAACCTGCTTAAAATGAGCCTTGGCAACGCGCTCATGCAGCGCCGCTCGGGCCGCAGCTATGACGCCACCCGCGAAATCACCCAGCAACAACTGAGCACCCTGCTATGGGCAGCCTGCGGCGTGAGCGACAAGGCCAGCGGAAAAATCACCGCTCCCTCGGCCGTCAACATGCAGGACATCAAGGTGTACGTTTGCCGCAAAGACGGCGCATGGCTCTATGACGCCAAGGCCAACACGCTGACCCAGGTGAGCAACACCGACCTGCGCCCCGACATGGCCGCCGGACAGCCGTTCGTCAACGATGCGCCGGTGAACCTCCTGCTCGTGAGCGACCAAAGCGGCCGCCGCAAGAACGACGCCTGGGGAAACATGGACAGCGGCTATGTGTCGCAAAACATCTACCTGGCCTGCACCGCCATGGGCCTGCAGACGGTGGCCCGCGCCATGATGAACAAAGACGCCGTGCGCAAGGCCCTCAACCTGGCCGATGGCGTTGACGTGATGCTCAACCACCCCGTGGGCTACGCAAAATAAGCGGAAAACCGCATAAAGTTGCACCGCCTGTAAAAGTTTTTTACTCCGTTTTTGTCGCAACAAAAGTTTGACCGCAAATTTCGGAGGGAAATCTTGAAGTTTTCTCCTCTCAAACTTCAAGATCTCTCCCCGAAATTTGCGGTCAAACTTATAGTCATTTTCAAGCCGCTGATTATCAATATTTTACAAAACCGGCGAAAAACCATCAATTTTGTCAAGATTTTTCAAATGCATAAGCCCTGCATAACCGTATAAATATTCTTTGCCATGAGTTTCCCAAAGGCACAAGGTTGTAGTTTCTTCTGAAGAAAACAAATTTTCCTTGTCCTACTGGCTGATAATTCGGAAATTATATATAAATTTGCACACGAAAAAAAGGAAAACAGTCATGGCAACACCTGTAAAAATCCCTGCAAGCCGGGAATTAGTAGCCCAAGGCATTGAGAAAGTGCTCCGGGAGGCAGCCCCACAAAAAGCCCAAGCCATTTTGTTCGGTTCGCGTGCCCGTGGTGATGCGCATGAAGGCAGTGACTGGGATGTGCTCATCTTGCTTGACAAAGAGCGAATTACGGAAGCCGACATGGACAACATTTCCTACCCCATCCGGGAATTGGGCTGGCAAATTGACGAGATGATCAACCCCATCATGTTCACTGAAAAGGAGTGGGAATCAAAGCATTTTACTCCATTCTACAAAAACGTCACCAAGGAGGGTGTGCCACTATGAGCTTGTCGAATGAGGAGCGACGGGCCGTTGTTGAATTCCGCATTGAGAAATCGCTTCGTGCCCTGGAACAAGCAAAGGGAGTGGTAACACTGAAATATTGGGAAACCATTGCCAACAGGCTTTATTACGTCGTTTACAATGCCGTCTCGGCACTGCTCATTGCCAATGGCGATACGGCACAAACCCATAATGGCGTCATACATCTTTTCGGGTTGAAATTCATTAAAACAGGCATTCTCCCTACTGAAGCGGGGCGGCTTTACCACAAACTGTTTACCATGCGGCAAACGGGAGATTACGATGACACCTACGGCCTGGCTGAGGAAGACGTGCTACCATACGTGGAACCAGCTGAAAAGTTCATAAAACAAGTCATTGAGCACACCAGGCAATTGATTGACAACAAATAACTTCACTCTTGAAACAAATTGTAGAAAACTGGGCTCTTTTGTTTACAAATGAGAGGTTTTTTGGTCAAATATTTGCGTAATAAGAAAAAACGTAGTACTTTTGCACCCTCAAAAGAATAAAATAAGGTTTGCGCGCGTAGCAGGCCGTTTTGTGTAATTTTCTAATTAGAACCGAGCGAAATGTTCAAGAAAATCACCGTTATCATTGTGCTGGCATTGTCGGCCACATGCTGCCTTCATGCCCAGCTACCGTCGGTATTGTTGAAGACCATCGACGGGCGCGAGGTGAAAACCGACACGCTGCACCTGCTCAACCAGGGTCGCCCCGTCATCATCGACTTCTTTGCCACGTGGTGCCATCCCTGCAACCGCGAGCTCGACGCCATTGCCGAGGTCTATGACGAATGGGTGGAGGAGACGGGCGTGAAGCTCATTGCCGTGAGCATCGACCAGGCCCACAACCAGAGCAAGGTGAAGCCGCTGGTCAACCAGCACGGCTGGGAATACGACGTGCTGCTCGACCCCAACAGTGAGTTTAAGCTGGCCATGGGCATTCCCGGGGCCATTCCCTACACGCTGATTATCGACGGGGAAGGCAAGATTGCCTACCGCCACAACGGGTATGTGGAAGGCGGAGAGGCCGAGCTCATTGAGAAAGTGAGGGAAATGGTGAAGAAGTGAGCGGGGGCTGATATTCTAGACTCTCTAGATTTTCTAGAGCTTCTAGAGTTTCTAGAGTTTCTAGATATTCTAGATTCTCTAGAGCTTCTAGAGTTTCCAAGCAATAAAAAGCGAGAGGAGGGCGAAAAAGAAAAATATGATAAAAAAGAAAGCATTAGCGGCCACCGCCGCACGATGGATGATGCTGGTCTGCGCTGCCGGCCTGCCCCTGTTTGGCATGGCCCAGAGCGACAACCAGCGGGGAGTGACGGTGACCGGAAGCTGGCAGAGCGACATCCTCTTTCCTCAAGAAGACACCGAAATAGGCGCCGAGAAGCCCGACCACAACACGCTCTCGAACACTTATCTCAACCTGAACCTTCAGAGCAAATATGTGGATGCCGGCGTAAGGGCCGAATACTTGAAGCACCCGTTGCCGGGCTACGAGAATGATTTCGAGGGCAGCGGTCTGCCACATTTCTGGGTGAAAGGCAAGCTGGGGCAGACGGAGCTCACCGCCGGAACCTTCTATGAGCAATTCGGCTCGGGCTTCGTGCTCAGGGCTTACGAAGACCGCCCCATGGGCATCGACAACTCCATCTTGGGCGCAAAGCTGGTCACCACACCCGTGAAGGGCGTCCACCTGAAGCTGTTGACGGGCCGCCAACGCCGCTACTGGCACTGGAACAAGGCCTGGCTGACGGGCGCCGACGTGGAAATGAACCTCGACCAGTGGAGCCGCGCCATGCAGGAACGGGGGCTCTTCATGACCCTGGGAGCATCGTTCGTGAACAAACACGAAAAGAGCGAGGACATCATGGCCGACGAAACCCACAAGCTCAACCTGCCGGAGAACGTGAATGCCTACGACCTGCGCCTTAACGTGCAGAAAGGCAACGTGAACGTGCTGGCGGAATATGCCCACAAGACGCAGGACCCGTCGTTCGATAACGGCTACATCTACAGGAAGGGCTATGTGGCCATGCTTTCGGCCAGCTATTCGCGGCGCGGCATGAGCCTGCTATTGCAAGCCAAGCGCAGCGACAACATGGCGTTCAGGAGCAAACGGTCAATGAACGGCACGTCGTCGTTCATCAACCACCTGCCGCCCTTCGCCATGGAGCACACCTACGACCTGGCCGCCCTCAACATGTATGCCACACAGCCCATGGGCGAATGGGCCTACCAGGCCGAGTGGGGCTACAAGTTCAACCGCGGAACGGCATTGGGCGGGAAATACGGCACCAGCGTGAAGGTGAACTTCTCGCACATCCACTCGCTCGACAAGACGCAGAAGGACCTCGTCTTCAAGCAAACCTACGACGACGGCATGGTGGATGTAATCGGCCGAAGCGGGATGGGCACCGACGGCTACGGCTCGGCCTTCTGGAAATGGGGAAAGCAGACCTACTACCAGGACATCAACGTGCAAGTTGAGAAGAAACTGTCGAAGCAGTTCAAGCTCAACCTCATGTATATGAACCAGTTGTACAACAAAACCGTGGTGGAGGGAGAAGGAGGCATGCTGCACTCCGACATCTTCATCGCCGACGGCAAATATACCATCAACAAAAAGCTGACCGTGAGGGCCGAGGCGCAATACCTCTCGTCGAAAGACGACGACGGCGACTGGGCCTTCGGGCTGGTGGAGCTGTCGGTGCTGCCCAACTGGATGTTCACCGTTTCCGATGAATGGAACTGCGGAAAAACCGATCTGCACTACTACATGGCCACCGTGACCTACAACCGTGGCAGCCACCGCATACAGGCCGGCTACGGCCGCGTCATGGAGGGCATGAACTGCTCGGGAGGCGTGTGCCGCTATGTGCCGGCTTACAAGGGCTTCACCCTTTCCTACAACTACAACTTCTGACGGCTCAAGACATGAAAAGAACAACAACATACAATACTACGCGGCTGTTCGTGGCCTGCCTTTCGCTGCTCATGGCAACGGCATGCAGCAACATCGACGAAGACGAAAGGTTCATCTACGTGGAACCGGCGGAAGTGCAGAGGGCAGTGCTCATTGAGGACTTTACCGGCCAGAACTGCCTGAATTGCCCCAGGGCGCACGAAACCATTGCCAAGCTACAAGAGCAGTACGGCAAGGACCAGGTGGTGGCCGTAAGCATACACGGCGGCAACATGGCCGTCTGGACCAACAACCGCATGCTGGGATTGCGCAACGACCTGGGCGACGAGTACAACAACTTCTGGGGATGCACGTCGTGGCCCACGGGCATGGTGAACCGCAAAGGCGGGTTGTCAACCGACGAACAATGGGCAACCGCCGTATATAATGAAATTCAGAAGGCCCCTCCAGTGAGAATTTCCGTATGGACGATACAGCAGACCGGCGAACACAGCTACAGCGTGGCCGTCAATCTCCTGGCCACCGAAGACTATAGCGGCAAGCTCCAGCTATGGATTACCGAAAACGGCATCGTGGCACCTCAGCGCATGCCCGACGGCTCGGTGAACGCCACCTACACCCATAACAACGTGCTCAGGGCGGCCGCCAACGGCACATGGGGCACCGAGCTGAGGCTGGCACGGGGCGAACACCACACGGACGTTTTCAACTTTGAAACCGACGCGGAATGGAAAACCGAGAACCTCAACCTCGTGGTTTTCGCCTATAACGGCGAGGGCGTGCAACAGGCACTCTGCCAACAGCTGGCACCATCGCCGACGGAATCGGAATAACAAACATTTTTCATTATCAACACCCAAGAATAATATGAAAAAAATACTGGCACTCACACTCCTGCTTGCCGCCATGGTGGCAACGGCACACGCCCAGGATGTAGATGAAACGGCATGTTTTGCCGACCAAAACGGCAACATCATTCCAAACGGAACGGAAATCAACGCATCAACGGTCTATGAAGACCTGATGGGGATTCAAATCAAATCGGGACTGTTTGTAAAAAACACCGGCGACGAGGACGTACTCGTGCGCATTGCCGTGCAAGTGACGGAGCTTTCGTCGGGACAAGTCCAAATCTGCTTTCCAAACATGTGCATTCCCATCACCGCGCCCGGCGAATTGGCAACCAATGCCGCGAACGTGGCCGCCGGAGCACTGACCGACCTGGAAACCGAGTGGAACCCTGCCGATTTCGCTTACGGCACGGCCCGCGCAACTTATAAGATTCAGTACTGCTCCTTCAATTCGCTCACTCAGACCTACAATGTGGTGGAAGAAGGACCGCAGGTCACCGTCTGCTATAACTATCAGGACCCCAGCGCCATTCAGCAGGCGAAGGCAACAGAGGCCGCCACCGTAGCCACATACAACACCGCAGGACAGCGCACCGGGCACGGACAAAAGGGCCTGGTCATTGTGAAAAAGGCCGACGGAACCACCAGCAAGCATCTGGCAAGATAAGAATCAATAACACAATATTTATTATGAAAAAAATCTTACTTTCATCCATTTTCGCATTTGCACTGTGCGCTCTCACCGGAGCCAATGCACAGGCTTTGCAGTATGCACCCGTCGGCGGTGACGACTACACCGAAGACGGCGCCGCCTTCACCCAGCAAAACATCAGCCCGGCAGCCAACCAGGCATGGTGGGGCTACTACAACGGCACCGACGACCGCACGTCGGTGGGCGTGGGCGGAAAAGAAATCTACGACCAGGCCATCTTCATCGCCGGCGACAAAGGCACGATGAAGGACAAAGTCATCAAGGCCGTGCGCTTCTACCTGCGCAGCAAGAACGTGCTGAAAAACGTCAAGGTATGGGTTTCAACCACTCTTCCCGCCACTGCCGACGATGCCGACATCCTCGTGATGGACATTGAAAAGAGCAAGCTGCAGGCAGGAGTGGAAGCCGACAACCTGCCCGGAAAAGCCAACGACGTGGAACTGACCACACCCTACACCGTGACCGAAAACGGCGTGTATGTGGGCTACAGTTTTGAAATCACCAGCGTCACCACCTCAAACGGCCAATATCCTGTGGTTGCCAGCAATCTGTACCCACAGGACAACGGATTTTTCATCAAGACCAGCCAGAGCCAGACGGAATGGCTGAATGCCACAGAACTTGGCAACCTGGCACTGATGGTACTGGCCGAAGGCGAATTCCCGCAAAACTCAGTCCAGGCAACGAGCCTTACCAACGCCCTCGTAGGCATTGGCGACCCCGCCGCCACCACGCTTACAGTGACCAATTCGGGCAACAACAGCGTGAGCAACATCGACTTCACTATCAGCATCGACGGTGTTGAGACGGGTTCTAAGCACATCAACCTTCCCAATCCCATCAACGACATGTGCGGCAACGGGAAAATCACCATTCCCATGGGAACATTCGACGAAGTCGGCATCAAGAACATCTCCGTGACCGTGACGAAGGTCAACGGCGTGGACAACACCGACCCCAACAACAGCGTCTCGGCCATCATCAACGTGGTGGAAGAGCTGTTCCAGCGCGTTGTGCTGGTAGAGGAGTTCACCGGTGAAAGCTGCCCCAACTGTCCGCGTGCCGCCAATGGTTTGGCCACCATACTCCACAATGCCCAGTTTGCCGACAAGGTGGTGGCCATCTGCCATCATTCGGGCTATTACAACGATGCTTACACGACATCCTTCGACAATGCATACGCAGGTTTCTTCTATAACGACAACACCACCTATGCACCGGCCATGATGTACGACCGCTACACTGGCAACAACAAGAACTATAATGGCACTGCCTTCTCGCCGGTGTACAGCGTTGGCGGAGCTGAGGACATCGGGCAGATGGTTGCCCTCCGCCTGACCGTTCCCACATCGGTGAAACTGCTCATCGACCCCGTGTGGAACAGCGATTACTCGAAGATTGAAGTAAAAGTGAAAGGCTCGCGCATGGAAGGCTACGACAATCCGAAACTGCGCCTGAACCTGACATTGACCGAAGACAGCATCATGACCAACAACCAGTCGGGAGCCAGCGGAACATTCTGGCACATGCACGTTGGCCGCGCCGTCAACTCCACTTGGGGCGATGCCGTGGAATGGAATGGCAACGAGTTCACCTACACCTACACCTTCGACGTGAAATCAACATGGCAGGCCAAGCACCTCAAGGTGGTGGGGTACCTTTACAATTACGACAGCAGCAATCCCAACAATTGCGAAATCGCCAACAGTGCCATTGCCAGACCCCATCAGGGTGACATCACCGGCATCAGCACCGTTCAGCCCAACGCCACGGAAGGCACCGTGCGCCACAACATCGGCGGCCAGCGCCTGAACGCGCCCGCCAAGGGCATCAACCTGGTGAGGATGAGCGACGGCACCGTGCGTAAAGTTCTTGTAAAATAGAAATTTTCAGCCGATGAAGCGACTTAAAGCCATCATCTTCGCTGTCATAACAGGTCTGGGCTCATCCGTAGCCCAGACCCATCTTCATTTAAACGCGTCACACATCGACGGCAACGCCCTCATCATGCAGGGGCCGTGCAGCGAGGCCGGTGCCATGCAGCACCGCGCCCCCATGAAAGCCAATTTGGAGGACAACCAGCGCATCATGGGAGCCTGCCAGACCGACAACCTGTCGGAAAACGGTTTCGGACTGCCACAGTTCCCCGGAACCATGCGCATTGCAACGGTGTTGCCGGCGTGGATGTTCAGTAAGTTCAACGGAGCAACCATCACCGCCATGCGCATCGGGCTGACGGCATCGCCGGGAACCGTCAAAGGCTTCGTGGCACCCATCGACAGCGAAGGAAACATCCTGCAAGACCTTACCACGGGCAGCACAGGGCAGGCACAGCTGGGCTGGAACCAGTTCAACGTCACGCCTGCCGTTATCAACGCCGAGGGACTGGCGGGCTTTGCCATTGGCTACGAATATCAACAGCTGGGCACAAAGGCACAGGGTACCTTCACTGCCGACTGCTATCCCATCAGCATCGTGAAGACCACATTCGCCTGCAACACTCTGGCTTACGGAAACCTCGGCAACGGACTGCTGTGGTACGACCTGGGACAGCTCGACCTGGGAAACATTGCCGTGCAATGCATCGTGCAGTCGGACAATTTCCCCGAAAAGGAAGTCATCATCACCAACCTACAGACCGCAAAGCCGCTCTATAAACGCGGTGAAGAACTGGCATACAGCTTCTTTGCCGAGAACTTCGGAACGAAGCCCGTGGAGCAAACCAGCATCGACATCAGTCTGAACGGCCAAGTGGTAAAGAACATCAAGACCGGCCTGCAACCTTCGGAAATCTCCCTGATGGAGGGTACCGTCACCCTTGGCGACGACATTTCTACAGGCAACATTACGCTGAGTGCAACCGCTTATCCCTTCAACGGAGAGGAGCTGCAAAACACCACAGGCCTGAAAAGCGCCACCGTGGCCGCCGGCCTGTATTCAGAGGCCGAAACCATGGCAAGGCAGAAATACCTGGTGGAGGAAATGACCAGCGCAAGCATGGAGGAATCGGTACTGGCCGACAAGATAACGGCGCGAATGAAAGAACTCTACAACGACGTGGCCTTTGTGACCATACACTACAAAGGAACCTGGCCCGACCCGTTGGAAACGGAAGAAAGCTTTCCGCTGATGAACTTGCTCAACTATTACGCCCTCCCCACGGCAGCTCTTAACCGCACCTACATTGGAAACAGTCCCAATGACGGCAAATACGGCTTGAGCACCTACCTGGGTTACGCCCAGTACCAAAGCACCTACGCCAAACGCTTCTACAACCAGATGGAGGCAAGCAGCGTGGAGCCGCTGGCCACCCTCAGCATCGACGCCACCACCGCCGACAACCTGCTCACGGTAAAAGTGAGCGGAAAGGGAACCGACAAGGCACGCGCCATTCTGGAGGGCCGCACAAGGCTCTCGGTATATATCACTGAGGACCAAGTGGTTTCAAGACAAAGGGAGAACGGGGCTTGGAACAATGAATACTTGCATAACGATGTGCTCCGCAAAATGCTTACCGCCACGCGCGGAGACATGCCGCAATGGACCGACGACGACACCTTCGAGAACACATTCTCGCTACAGGTGCCCGAACAATGGCAGAAAGACCGGCTGCACGTGGTGGCATTCATCCACCTCATGCCCAGTGCCGTGGAAAACAACTTCCGCAACATGGGCATCATCAACGCCGAAACCGTTCAACCCGTGGAAGCCACGGCCATCAGCACGGCAAGTGCCGACAGCCACCGCGTGGCCTGCTATACCATCGACGGCAGGAAGGTCACCGAGCCAAACGGCAAGGGCATCTACATCGTGAAGATGAGCAACGGACAAACGCGCAAGATATTGTCGAAATAACAGCCCGCAATTTCAACTGGCGGGGAAGGCGAACAGCTTTCCCCGCCTTTGTGTTTTCTCCCACCCCATCCCATATATTGCGTTGCCAACTCAATAATACGCCGCCACCACCTTGACACTTTGTCACTATTTTCAGCAAAAGACTAAAAAAATGTCGGAACAATAGTGGATAATTGACAAAAAGGCCGTAACTTTGCAGAATAATCACACAAACTGTAGAGCGCGCCCCGCCACGCATCGACGGGAAAGGCGCTCCCCCACCCTTCTTACAAGCTCCGGCGCATACAAGACAGAAAAGACAATCACAACGAAAAAGAAAAAGAAAAAGAACAATGGCAAATCTAAGATTTCAGGTAGTAGAAGAGGCGTTTTCCAAGAAGCCGCTTGAAGTGATGGCCCCGGTGGAAAGGCCGTCGGAATATTACGGGAAATACGTGTTCACCCGTGCCAAAATGTACAAATACCTGCAGCGCAGCGTATATGACAAGCTTGTAGATGTCATCGACAACGGCGCACCCCTCGACCGTTCCATCGCCGACGCGGTGGCCAAGGGCATGAAGCAATGGGCCGACGAAAACGGCGTCACCCACTACACCCACTGGTTCCAGCCGCTCACCGAGGGAACGGCCGAAAAACACGACGCCTTCATAGAGCACGACGGAAAGGGCGGCATGATAGAGGAGTTCAGCGGAAAACTGCTCGTGCAGCAGGAGCCCGATGCCAGCTCATTTCCCAGCGGCGGCATTCGCGCAACCTTCGAGGCTCGCGGTTACAGCGCCTGGGACCCCACTTCGCCGGTGTTCATCATTGACGACACACTTTGCATTCCAACCATTTTCATTTCATACACCGGCGAGGCGCTCGACTACAAAGCCCCGCTGAAACGTGCACTGAGGGCCGTAGGAGAGGCCGCCACGGCCGTGGCACGCTATTTCGACCCCGACGTGAAGAAGGTCATCTCTAACCTGGGATGGGAACAGGAATATTTCCTCGTTGACGAGGGCCTGTTCTCGGCACGCCCCGACCTGATGCTCACCGGACGCACCCTCATGGGCCACGACTCGGCAAAGAACCAGCAGATGGACGACCACTACTTCGGCACCATCCCCGACCGCGTGCAGGCCTTCATGAAAGACCTGGAAATACAGGCCCTGGAACTGGCCATTCCCTGCAAGACACGTCATAACGAGGTGGCTCCCAACCAGTTCGAGATAGCACCCATCTACGAGGAAACCAACCTTGCTGTGGACCACAACATGTTGCTCATGTCGCTGATGAAACGAGTGGCACGCAAGCACGGCTTCCGCGTGCTGCTCCACGAAAAGCCCTTCGACGGCATCAACGGCAGCGGCAAGCACAACAACTGGAGCCTGGCCACCGACAACGGCGTGCTGCTGCATGCGCCGGGAAAGACGCCTGCGCAGAACCTGCGCTTCGTCACCTTCATCGTGGAAACGCTGATGGGGGTTTATAAGCACAACGGGCTGCTGAAAGCCAGCATCATGAGCGCCACCAACGCCCACCGCCTGGGGGCCAACGAGGCGCCGCCGGCCATCATCTCGTCGTTCCTGGGAAAGCAGGTGAGCGAACTGCTTGAGCACATAGAAAAAGCCGACAAGGAGGACCTTTTCTACATGGCCGACAAACAGCGCATGGAGATTGACATTCCCGAAATTCCCGAACTGCTCATCGACAACACCGACCGCAACCGCACCAGCCCCTTCGCCTTCACCGGCAACCGCTTCGAGTTCCGCGCCGTGGGCAGCGAGGCCAACTGTGCCAGTGCCATGATAGCCCTGAACACGGCGGTGGCCGAGGCTTTGGTTGACTTCAAAAAGCGAGTGGACCAGAAAATCGCCGAATACTCAGAAAACTCCGAATACTCCGAGAATGCGAGCCACACAGTTCAGACGAGCGCCATCATCGACATTCTGCGCGAGGACATCCGCACCTGCAAGCCCATACACTTCGACGGCAACGGCTACAGCGAGGAATGGGTGGAGGAAGCCACACGCCGGGGACTCGACGTGGAGAAGTCGTGCCCCGTCATCTTCGACCGTTACCTCGACCCCGAAAGCATCGACATGTTCGAGAAAATGGGCGTGATGAACCGCAAGGAACTGAGGGCGCGCAACGAAGTGAAATGGGAAACCTACACGAAGAAGATACAGATTGAAGCGCGCGTGCTGGGCGACCTCACCATGAACCACATCATTCCCGTGGCCACACATTACCAGACCCGGCTGGCCAAGAATGTGGGCGTGATGAAAGAGGTGTTCTCGGCCGAGGAAGCAGAAAAGATGTGCGCCAGGAACATAAAAATCATCCGAGAGATAGCAGAGCGCACGCAGACCATCGAAACCATGGTGGAAGAACTGGTGAACGCGCGAAAGGTGGCCAACCGCATTGAGGAAGAACGCGAAAAGGCCATCGCCTACCACGACACCGTGGAACCCAAGATGGAGGAAATAAGATACCACATCGACAAGCTGGAGCTCACCGTGGCCGACGAGCTGTGGACACTTCCCAAGTACCGCGAATTGCTGTTTATCAGATAAGCGTTTGGGAGTTTACGAGTTTAAACCATACCAATGTCTAAACTCCTAAACTCCCAAACTCCTTTAACCAAAGAAAGAGGGTTACAGGTTTTCTATCTCCCCTATACTCAAGCCCGTAATCTCTGAAATGTCCGTTGCTGCAAAGCCCTTGACTTTCATGCGGCGGGCATTTTCTTGATTGGCCGCCTCGCGGCCTCTCCTTTCAGCCGAATTTACAACGTTGCGCAGGTCGCGATATTGCTTGAGGCTTTCTTCATAAATGCGCGACTCATCGGGAGTGAACCGCGCTATCTCGGCCTGCTCAAACAGGCGGGTGAAGATGCGCTCCTGAAGGGCGGCGGGACGCTCCATCAACCGTGTGAGGTTCTTCAGCACAAAGAGCCACTTGTCGTACATGGAAACCAGCTCCGACTCGGTCTTGTTGAACTTCGGCATTTCAAGATAAACGTATGTCAGTTTATCGTAAAACACGTGCTTGTCCTCCATGTCCAAGAGCTTCACTTCATGGTGGAAGCAGTCTTTCGAGTATTCGTCGCCGGGAAAGACGAAGTTCAGGATGCCGATGGTGTAAACGCCGTTCAGGTGGAAGTCCCACTCGTCGCCCACTTTTCCCTGCTCGATGATGGGGAAAGCGGAATAGAACACGCTGCGGTCCTTGAAGAAATCCTGGCTGGCCTTCTGCATCTCAACAATGAATTTTTCGCCGTTTTCGCCCTCGCAATATACATCGAAGACGGCGCGGCGCTCACCGTAGGAGGCCATTTTCTCGGTGGGCAGATAGCGCAAATCCTTCACCACCTGCTTCGGCTCGCCCGGTGAGAACTGGGAAGAACGGTCGAACAAAGCGTTGAGAAGGCTTATCAGCAGGTCCTTGTTCAGCTCTGTGCCAAACAATTTCTTGAACCCGAAGTCGGTGTAGGGGTTCACATATTTCTGATGTCTCTGTTCTTCCATCATAGCTGCGAATTTGTTGAAATGAAGTTTTACAATAAGGAATTATTACAGAGGGCCGGTTCACCGCGCGCCGCCTATTTCACCACTTTCCGCCCGTTGACCACATAGATGCCGCGGGGAAGGCGTGAAAGGTCGCTGCCCGCATAGGTGCCGTTCAGGCGGTAGATGCGGCGCTCACGGGCCGTGGGAGCGGGTTGTTCCACCAGGCGGATGGCCGTGCCGCCAAGGTACTTCACCATGATGTCGTCGATGAAGAAGCGGTTGCGCTGAGACGTGAAGCTAAGGCGCACGTTGTCGTGGACGTTGAACGTCATGGTGCACGGCGACCATTCCTTGTTGGAAAGATTCTCGGTGGTGAGCGTCTGAAGGGTGTCGCCACGGTCGGTGATGATGTCCACCACCACCTTGTTCAAATCATTGTCCCAGGGCGCGGCCTTGAAGGTGAGCTCATAGTCGCCGTTGAGGGCCATTTCGGGTGAGAGAAGCGTGCCTTTCCTGGAGGCCACGCCGCCCTTGGCGCACTTGTGGGCACCATAGAAGGCGTTGGCCGTCCACCCTTCGTTGTCGGGGGCGAAGACGCCGATGCCGGCCGACCCTCCCCAGACGTTATCGTTGCCGCCCTTGCCCGAGCAACCGTTGAAGCTCTCCCAAAGCACGGCATCGGCGAGGTCTATGGTTTCTTTCTTGTCGGGCAAGAAGGTGAAGCCCATCAGCCCGTCGCCCTGTTGCTCTATCTCGGTGATGGCAAAGTCGGGTGTGCCCTTATACCAGAACAGTTTGGGCTTGCTATCTTGAGTCAGGGCGTTGTTGCCCCTGTAAGGATAGGGGTCGCCGGACTGGGAATATGCGCTCGAATAATTGTCGGCACACACGATGGCGAAACGCTCATGGTCGTTTGTATGCTCAATGTAATCTTCGTCCAAATAGGCTCCCTTGGAGTTCACCACGTTCCACATCCACACATTGGGGTCGTAGTCCACATGGTAAATAAGCATGCCTTCGCCGGGAATATCGCTGTCCCAGCCCACCTTCTGACGGTTTTCAAGGAGGTAATACTCGTCGCGGTTCAACTTGTTGTAAACAACATACGACTCTCCGCCGCTTGCCAACGGCCTCATGCCCTCCACGTGCAGGGTATCGTCGAGCATGGTCGGCGTATGCCAGCCGCTCACCCATCGCTCATAGCTGGTATAGCAGGCCGGGCGGTAGCCGTCGTCGTTGTAGCATCCGCTGCACAACAGGTCGAAGTCGCCGGTGCCGAGAAGACCCGTGTCCGACGTGTCGTACATGTCGGGGAGGCCCATGCAATGGCTGAATTCGTGGCAGATGGTGCCGATGCCGGTAAGGTAATTGCCGGAATAGACCTCGTTTCCGCAGGCGTAGGTATCTATGAACACGCCATCAAGCGTCAAGGCGCTGCCCCAGTCGCTGAAAACCAATTGCCACTCATGGGGCCAGATGGTGGCTTTGTCGTAGCTCGACGCCTCGCCCTCGCCGGCATAGAGCACGAAGACCTGGTCAACGACGCCGTCGCCGTCCCAGTCGTAGTCGGTGAAATCCACCTCGTCGTCAACGGCCATGCAGGCCTTGGCAACCATCTCTCCGGGGTGCAAATCGTTGCCACGCGAGTCGTTCTTGCCATAATACTGGTAGGTGGTGTCCATCTGAACGGGGCCCACCACGTCGAAGGTGAGGTCGAACTGGTTGCGGCTTTGCGAGAGGAAATAGTCGTGGACACTGCCTACGAATTTCCCGTTATGGTAGTTTTCGCGGTTGGCAATGCTATCGAACAGCTCGCGGTCGTGGGTGGGACCGAAATGCTTGTTGGTGAAATCCACAAGGATGATGATGCCCTTCTTGGAGCCGTAATAGGCGGTCTTGTGCGGACCGGCGGCCGCACGGCGGCGGTTGTGGTTGGCGGCGCGTTGAAGGCGACGCTCGGCAGCATATTGCTTCATGTCGGTGAGATTGGCGGGGGTGAAAGCGCCGTTTTCCTGCTCAACGAACTTGCGCCCGTCGGCAGCCAGCCAATAGTGGATGTGCTCATCGCCCACCAACTGGACCTTTACTTCACTACCGTCGGGAAGGGTGACAACACGAGACATACCGCGTTTTACGGGAACGGCCATAACAAGGGCCGATGAGAGGACAAGTCCCCAAAGGAGCAACATTTTCTTCATCTTGTCAAGAGAATTGGTAACAGTGTGCAAAGTTAATAATAATCTGCGACTAAATAGCAAATTTATGCAAAAAAAGAAAGCGCAACCGCCAGTTTTGACACAAAAGAAACACAAACAGACAGGGTGTTAATCGGCATCTCGCAAAGCATCGTTGGAAACAAACGGATGTGGAATGTTCCGACGCCAGAAAACGCAGGTTCCTATGGATAGCGAAATAGGTAGAAATTGGTAAAAATATTTGACAAAATAGCAACTTTTGCGACGTTTTTATAAATTGTTGAAAATCAGCGATTTAAAAAAAGCGCCGAGTTTGACCGCAAATTTCGGCGAGAGATCTTGAAGATCAAGAGGAGAGATTTGGCACTTTGAGCCCCTCAATTTGCCGTCAAACTATTTCCGGGAAATAAAAATCATTGAAAAATCTTGACAAACCAAGGCGCTTCGCTAAATGATAAATGGAGCCCACCCCGGCCCCTCCCGTAAGGAGGGGGCTTATGGCCGTACGACCTCCCCCCTTTGGGGGGATGAGAGGGGGGGGGCTTTATTCTTCACTAAAAAAGGCGCACCCGGAAGGTGCGCCTTTTTTTTGAGGATATGTAACAAAAACGGGATTACTTCATGATGAACTTGCGGCCGTTCTTGATGTAAATCTGTCCGCTGACGGGAGTAGCGATGCGCTGACCGGCCAGGTTATAGATGGCGTTGTTGGCCTTGCGCTCGGGAACGATGACTTCCTCGATGCCGGTTGCCTCGCTATTGCCGATGACAACCTGGCGGATGCGCATGCCGGCAAACACGCTCATGACGACGTAGTTCTTCTCGCCGGCCTGGTCGATCTTGATGGCGGCTCCCGACGGGATGGGCGACACGGCCGACACGAGCTGCTCGCCGTCGATGCTGGCCTGGGTGTCAACGCTGGTGCCGGAGCAGAAGGTCGGGGTCTGCCCTTCGGGCACACCGTCGTACCAAATCTTCACATACTGACCGGTTTCGAGGCCATAGACGCAGAAGTAGCGGTTCTGGCCCACGATGAGGCCGCCCTCGTCGAACTTCATCTCCTCGCACAAAGCAACCTGGCACTGGGCGGGCAGGATGGTGCCAGTGTAGTCCTTATAGCCACGGAAGTCGCGGTTGGTGCGGTCTTCCTTGCCATCGCCCATGTTAACCTGGAAGTTCAGGTTCTCCTTGGTGAGTGTCTCTCCGGCCTGGCCGGCGGCCACGAAGTCGAAGGTGGTGTTTTCAATCTGCTGGTCTTCCTTGTTGAAGTTGCTGGTATCAACATCGCCCTGGATGACGTAGATGGTGCGGCTGGTGGTTCCGGTGCCGGTGATGTGGACTTCGGCATAGCGTCCGGTCTCGCCGGCGGGCAGGGGCTCAGCGGTGAAGAAGACGTAGGTGAAACCTCCGGCGTAATCCTCGTCGTAACGGTCCTGCTCACTATAGCCGATTTCGGTGATCCACTCGGGAGCGTCGTCAATGTAGTAGTTGGTGTTGCCCTCCTCGTCTTCCCAGTCGAGGTAGGTGCTCACGTAGGCGAAGGTATTGGCTTCTTCGTCTTCAACGTCGAGCGAGGAGCCACCGGCTGTGGGAACGGTGATGATGTTGAGGCCGTTGTACTCGGTGCCGTCGTTGCCCCAGAGGGTCTCGTGGACGGTGACGACGTCGGTGAAGGCGTTGATGCCAACAGGGAACAACAAGTCGGTATCTTGATCGAAATAGTATGCCTCACCAGTTGCCTGGTCGATAATGTGACAACGGGCGGGAATCACCTCTTCTTCCAAATCTTTTGGAGCGGCGCCAAGGATGTTGATGTTGACACCTTCATCCTGAAGTCCGTCGATGCAGATGAAGTGGTCTTCATTGACCGTACAGGGTATTTCCACCTCATTGCCAAGGAAATCTATCTCCTTATTGGAGAATACCACGGTTGCAGCGTTATCGCCGGCCAGGTAGATGTCGCTGGGCAGGGCTGTGAATGTTGCGAGGGTGTCACCAGGGACATCAATTTCTTCTCCCTTGCCATTCTTGCTTTTAACCGACTTGCAGATATACATTTTCAGTCCACTTTCAGGAATAGTCACTGCATCAGCCAAAGTATAGATATAAAGATTTTTGATGCTCATCGACTGTGCCGGTTTCTCAAAGAACTGTTCAACAGAGGTCATGAGATAAGTGCCCGGGTCGTCCTTGAATGTCACATTTGTAGTTCCGAATATGAAGCCACCGTTCTGGTATCCTGTCCAAAAATGGTCAATGACGTTCTTGACCACAGGCTCATATTCGCGAGCCACCATCATAAAGCCACCGTTCTCGGTATTGAATTCTCCCCATTCGTAGGAAATCTCACCCATGGAGATGGTGGGCACATAGTACTGGTTGCGCATGTTGGTGCCACTGGGCTTCTGGTAAGCCAGCTGTCCGAATGAGAAGTTGCCGTCTTCCTCGGCGTCATACTCTGTGCCATTGATGGACCATACGGCCATGGCGGGCTTGCGGCACTGGTTGGTGAAGATGAGCTCATAGAGGGGGGGCACCATGAGCACGTCGGCAGCATAACTGCGCCAGTCTTGGTCCATGCCATACTTGTACACGCCGGTGGGGATGCCATAATAGACTCCATTTTCCTTGGACTTTCTTGGAGAGGGCGTCTTAGTCTTGAAAAGTGAGGGATTTTGGGGTGCAAGCTGGAAAGAAGGATTCATGGTGGTCATGGTGTTGACCTTCATCACTTCCTCAGCCTTGCTCTGCACGGGAGAGTCGAACTTGGATTGCTGGGCAAAGCCGCAAAGCGGAGCCGCAATCAGTGCTGCTGTAAGTAATAATGATTTCATAATTTTTATTGGTTTTTTAATGAACAATTAGTTTTCCCAAGTAATTTCGAACCACATGTCGGGGTCGTCGGCCGCCACGAGGCGCATGGTGCGCAGGTCGAAGCTGGTAAGGCTTGCACGGAAATTGAATTTCTGACCGAGGGCGTTGACAAGGTCGCTCACGCCATCGTAGAGGGACATCATCTGCGTTCCGGCGGCGTTGGTTTCCTTGAAGGTAAACGTCACGTCCTCGTCGGTCGTTGACCAGTCGTAGATGTAACTGGTGGCGGCATCTCCGGTGCTGGCACGGTATTGCAGGCGCCAGGTGAGCACACCGTCTTTGTCGAGCACCAGTTTAAGTCCCTTGAAGGTCACTTTGCGTGCCTTCAGGCTGTTGGTGATGCGCGTGAAAATATCGACCATCTTGTCCGACATCTTGGCGGCAGGTGCCACACTGGCTCCCTTGCCAGAGGTGTACTGGCTTAAATAAGTAAGGTGTTCGTTGAAGAAAAGACCTTTGGGGAAACCTGTGATGGAAGCTTCGACGCCCTTTGCATCAACACCAACGAGGTTGCCTTCTTTCAACACAAATTCCTGGACCGTGGAGTCTTGGCCTATTTCGATTGGTTCGCGGAAACGCAGGTACAGGTCAGAATTGCGTATGGTCATGAGGAAGGGGTGGCGCGATTCGTCGGCAATGGAGTCGCCGTCGAACTTGTAGATGTTGGGCACGCCGGTGTTTCCCTGAATCATGCGGAAACGCTTGTCGCCCATATTGAGCACTACGGGATTGAAGCTGGAGGGGAAGAGCATGGTCTGAAAGACCTTGACTCCCGTAAGATACACATCCAGCTTTGTGTCTGCCGGCACCCTTGTCATGCGGGTGTAGGTTCCGCGTTTCTTGCCCTTTAGCATGATGAATTCTCCGTCTTCGGGCACGTCAACCATGACGAACTCATAGTCTCCGCCCACGCCGGTTCCCTGGTCGCCCACGGCAATGCCGCGGATGTAGGCCTCGGGGTCGGAGAAGGTGTGCATGCACTCATTATAGGAGTTGAAACTGAGCACGGGACCATTGTCGGTGATGACTTCCCACGGTGTGGTGTCCTCAAGATATTGGTTGAGCGAAAGCTCGTTGTTCATGCCCATGGTGACCGAGTGGTCGGGGTTGAAGCGCGCCATGAGAAGGTAGCCCTGTCCGCCGAAACCCTCGGTGTCGTTGGTGGGATAATATTCCATCACCCAGCCTCCGGGAGAAGCCTCCAGGCGCTGAGTATAGGTTTTGCTGATTTCGTTGAGTCGCTCTGCCGCCGACTTGTCGAAAAGATTCTCCTCTTCGCCGGCACATCCGGCAAAAAGTGCCGCTCCCGCAAGGAGAACCGAGAATAATAATATCTTTTTCATGTTATTCTAATTCTTGGTGATGGGTTATTGCTGAAGTGATTTGTACTTGTTGACCTCGTCGATGAGGGTGTCCATGAAGATGCGCCCGTCGTCGGTAGGATAGATGAGATGGTTGATGAGGTTGCCGCGGTTGTCGAAGATGAAGGAGCCGTCGGGATTGGTGGCCCACTGGCGGTGCTGGACCTCATAGCGAAGTGCGTCGAGGTCGAGATCAAAGCGCTCCTTGAGCCACTGGCGAGCCATTTCCACCTTCTTCAGGATGATTTCATTGCCATAGATGCCGCTTTCCTTGAGGAAGATGATTTTGCCTTCGGAGTCCACCTCGGCAAAGTCGTCGGCATTGCGCTGAATGCGCTTGCGCTGAATGTTGTATTGTCCGTCGTCACCGCCGCTGGCATCGGGATTTTTCATGTCGATGTAGCCCACGGAGTCGCGGTCGGCCAGGCCCTGAATGACTTGCCCGTTGATTTTGTTCCAATATTTCTTCGGCACGGAAACGCGCTCCCAGTCATAGTATGCGGTGTTGAGCATCTGGTTCCAGGTGATACTGTCCTTCACAATGTAGTTGGCTATGATTTCCACCCAGTCCTCGCGGTCGGCGGAAGAAGCGTAGTCGCTGACGAAGCCCTGAGAAACGGCAATCGAGTCGGCGGTGTCCTGCCAGCTGATGGGGTTGTAGAGGCTTCTGGAAATAAGGCGGAAATCCTGAGGATATTCCTTTGTCTGATGTAGGATGTGTCCGAACTCATGGTGCATGGTCTTGAAGAACTTCTCGTTGAGGCTCTCAATGTCGTAGATGCTCATGTGGTTGGCGTTCATCAGCGAAATCTTCAGTCCACCCTCGGCATATCCGAGCGTTTCGGTTCCCGAAGCGGGGTTGTACGACGGCGAGCCTATGACATGGATGATGCGCGGGCTGTATTTCTTGAGAAACTCCGTTCCGGCGCATTTTTCATAGACGTCGTACCAAAGGTACTTGGCGAGCACGGCCAGCTCCACACTCTTTTCGTAGGAGCAGGGCACGAGGTTCTTCTGCAAGTCGGAGCCGATGTCCTGCATCTTGTAGAGGAAACGCATGTTGAACTTGTCCAGGAAGTTTACCTTAACGAAGGTGTCCAGGGGGAAGGTGTATGCCGACCGGTCGAGCGGGTAATCCTTTGTGTCGAAGATGGTGTCGGTAAATTCTTCGTCGGAGCACGAAAGGGTTCCCAGGCAGCCCAGTGCGAAGACGGCGGCGGCAAGGATGTTAAATACTTTCTTCATGTCAGTGGTCCTCCTTTCATTCTTGTTTTTTCCTTATTTCCGTTGTTGCTTGTTGCAATTCGCTGTAGTCCATGGGCGGTCTGGAGGGTTCCAGTCCGGCGGCCATCACCTCCTGCGGGATTTCGATGGCGCGGCGCGGGTCGTTCCACGTCAGCTTGTATTCAATGTTGTCCACGCCATAGAAATGCGAGTACTCAATTCCCCAACGTTTCAGGTCGAAGAAACGCAGACCTTCCCAGTTGGTTTCATATCGCCGCATGTCGTTGACGGCGTTCATATAGACCGTAACGTTGGCGGGCACCACGAAATCGGGGCTCATGTTCTGAGTGAAGTCCCAGTTTTCGAAGCAGTTGTGGTTCTCCGTATCTTTGTAGTATTTTTCCAGCGCGTCCCTTGTAAGGTAGGTGAGGGCGCTGCCTGCGAAGAATGTCCTGGCATCGTCTTCGGTGAATGTCCAGCGGCTGGTGTCGTAGGCGATGAGGTCATCCACGGCACCGTCGATGTCGGGATTTTGCTTTAGCAGCTTGGCCTCAACCCTTTCCAAAAGGAGCTCAGTGCAGGTAAATTCCCTTCTTACGACGTGTGCGTAGCCGATTCCGGCCACCTTGTCGGTGTATTCAAAGGTCTCGCCCGACTTCATCGACATGAAGCCATAGTCCTGGTTTCCACGATAGAAAGTCATGCCACTGACGTATGCACAGGGAATGACGTACCAGCGCCAGTTGGGCCCGAAGTGATAGATGGTTGCCTGCAGGGCGGTTGAAATCTGTCCGTAGCGCTGTCCGGCGGCGCGACGAGATGCCGTGGAGTAGGTGGCCACGAGCATGAGGTTGTTGTTCAGGTCGGCACTCTGCCATACATTGGCGTAGTCGTCGCCGTAGGTGCAATTGTCGAAGAGGTCGTAGCGCATGAGCAATTCGCCCAGGTTGCCTGTTCCCTCGCCCAATACGGCGTTGGCATGCTCAATCACCTTTTCATAGTTTCGCGTATAAAGGTAGAAACGTGCGGCAAAAGCATGGGCGGCATTCACATTGAAGTGCCATTTGGGCTTCTGGTAATAGGAGTTAGACACCAGTTGGAGTCCGGCTTCCAGGTCCTCGCGAATTTTATTATAGGTACTCGTTACGGTTCCGCGGTTGTAGTGCACGAGCACCTTGTCCTCGGGTTCTGTGACGTAAGGAATGCCGATGTCGTGGCTGCTGGCCTCGTCGTTCTTGTAAGCCTGTGAGAAGATATTGACCAGCACGAAGTGGTAGTAGGCCCTGATGAGAAGTGCCTCTCCGCGCACGGCCTTTTCCAGGTCAGAGGGATTGTAGCCGTGTCCTTCAGCCTCTGCCCGCTCTTTTTCCTCTATCTGATCGAGATAAACGAGGCAGTGGTTGGCGGTGGCGATGGCGTTGTAGCAACTTTCCCAGATTTCCGACGGCGAATCGGTGCCCGTCGATGATTTCACCTGCTCGAAGCGGAAGATTTCATCATCCATGCGCTCGTAGGGGCTGAGGTTATAGTGCACCACCACGTCTTTTGAGTCGGGGCTGGCTCCCTTGTGGGGGGCATTGTTGTCCATGAGGTTGTCGCTCGACAGTTCGCAGAGCCATCCATAGTTGGAGGCGCCGTATGCGCTGGTGAGCATCTGCTGCACCTGTTCCACGGTGGTAATCTCAATGCGCTCGTCGGGTTCCTGGTCGAGGAAGTCATCGCCGCAGGACACCAGCCCCAGGCTCAAGAGTACTGTCGCTGAAAAATATTTGATGAGTTTCATATCATTTCTTGTTTAAAGATTAAACGTTGTTTCCCTATCAGATGCCAAGCCTTACGGTGAAAGTGAGCTGCTTGGGCATAGGCGTTGCCACACCTCCTGAGTTGACGAACTCGGGGTCTTGTCCGTTGAGCTTGTCGTCGGCATAAATCAGGAAGAGGTTGGTGGCATCGAGTTTCAACGAGGCGGTACTCAGTCCGATTTTGTTTGTGAACGACACGGGCACGTCGTATGTGAGCGACACGTCCTTCATACGGATAAATCCGCCGTCGGCCACGCGGGCTGTCGAGTAGTTGTAGGCATTGTAGGCATATCCCAGCTGGCTGTTGTTGTAGTACTGGCGCACACTGGCAATGGCCGGAATGTCGGTAATCTTTTCGTCACCGGGCGTCACCCAGCGGTTCTTGAATTCCTTGGGCATGGCGCTCATGTCGCTATAGCCGGCAGAGAACTGCGGGTCGAGGCGTACCTTGTTGCCGAAGGAGTAGGTGATAAACACGTTGAGCCTCCAGTTCTTGTAGGTCAGCATGTTGTTCAGACCGCCGGTGATGGTGGGCTCGGTGGGACCTTCATAAACGAGGAATCCCAGTTTCTCATATTCCTGGAAGTAGATGTCGCTCACGGTGTGTTCATCCTGCTCGTTGATGAATGTGGGCAGACCTTCGTCGTTCAGTCCCATGAACGGAATGCTGAAGAGTGCCGAGCGGGGATATCCCACGCGGAAGTGGTCGCTGCTGGTTCCAGTGATGAGGTTGATGACGTTTGAACGGCTCTCCAGGTCGGTGATTTCGTTCTTGGCGTAGGAGAAGGTTAAGTCGGTGCTCCAGTTGAAGTTGTTGCTCTGGATGTTCTTTGTGGAGAGGGTGGCCTCGTAACCGCTCGACTTCATGGTTGCCACGTTGGCATACTTGGTGAGCACACCGCCGGCGCCCTGCGTCTTGATGGTTCCGATAAGGTCGTAGTTGTCGCGCCAGTAGGCATCCACAGCCAGGTTGATGCGGTTACGGAAGAAACCAAGTTCCAGGCCCACGTTGAGCTCCTTCTTCTTTTCGTAGGTAAGCTCAGAGTTGGCAATGTTGCTCATATAGACGCCCTGCTCCTGCTGGTTGGCATCGGGTCGCCATGCGTTGTAGGAGTAGAAGATGGGCCTTGCGTTCGACACGAAGGAAGGCACGCGGTCGGCGGTGAGCGAATAGCTCAGTCGGAGCAATGCGTGCGAAATTTTGTACTCCGTTTTTTCCATCCAGCGTTGCATCCAGGCCTCCTCGTGTGCGTTCCATGCGGTCGAAACGTTCCACGTAGGCAGCCAGCGCGAACTGCGGCTCTTGCCCAGTCCGTTGGTTCCCTCGTAGCGGCCGGTCATGTTGAGCGTGTAGCGGCCTTTGTAGGAATAGCTGCCGCTGAGGAAGTAAGCCAGGTTGCGCGTCCACGTCTTCGAACCGCTCCACATGGTTGTGCCTTCCTCCTTGGCCTGCTTGATGAGGTCGGGGTTGAGTGTCTGCAGGCGTGCTGCCTCGTAGTCCACGCCGTATTGTCCCTCGTATTCTGCCTCGCGTTCCACCTTGTTGGCTTCCATACCTCCGAAGAGGTTCATGATGTGCGTGTCGTTCCACACCTTATTAAATTGTGCCGTTGCGCGGAACTGCAGCTGCTCCATGGTGTTGTCGTCGCGGATGTAGATACCTCCGCTGGGCATCACCGACACCGGCAGCGAGTTGGGTTTGTCGGGGTCCTGATACAGATAGGGATTGCTGTACATTTTGTTCGGGTCGTTCACACCGGCGCGGTAGGCCTCGGCCATGTTTGAATGGTTGAGGATGATGTGCTTCTGCACACTGGTCACCGTGCGGTAGGCGCCCATGGCATGGAGCTCCAGGCCCATGACGGGTTTCCACGTGGCCTCGGCCTGGTACTTCATGTCGTTGATGGCCAGGTCGATGTAGTTGTTGTCCAGCTCGTCGAAGATGTTGAACGGGGCGTAGTTGCGCGTGTAAACCTGGTTGGGGTCCAGTGTGCGCGAGGTGTTCATGGCGTAGCTGTAGGGGTTGATGTCGAAGGAGCGGTTCACCGAACCCGACACCACGTCGGTGCTCTGGCTCAGTGTTCCCGGAGCTTGCTGCTTACGCCAGGAGTTGTTGGTGAGCAGGCTGACGCTCAGTTGCTTCGACAGGTTGAAGGTGGCGTTCATGTTGGCGGTGTAGCGCTCCACCTTCGAGTCCTTGGTCCATCCGGGGTCGTTGATGACCGACACGGAGGCGTAGAGGTTGGCTTTCTCCGTACCGGTGGAGATGCTCACCGAGTGGTTCTGCATGATGTTGTCCTTGAACAGGAGGTCGAACCAGTCGGTATTGCGGAACTCGGCCTGCTGCAGGTAGGCGTTCATGGCGGCGTCGGTGTAGGGCAGTCCGAACTGTCCGTTGGTCTCGTCATACTGCGCAATGAGGTTGTACATTTTACCATAGAGTCCGGCGGTGCTGCCGTTGGCCAGGGCCGAGAACTCCAGCCATCCCTTGGCGGCCATTTCTTTGTAGATACCCATCTGCTCCTGCGAGTTCGAGATGTTGTAGTTGCGGTAGCTGGGCTTCAGGCGGTAGGTGAACTCGCCGGTGTAGTTGATGGAGCTACGTCCTGCACGTCCGCGCTTGGTGGTGATGACCACCACTCCGGCCATGGCTCGCGCACCGTAGATGGAAGTTGCCGAACCGTCTTTCAATATCTGGAAGCTCTCGATGTCGTCGGCACTGAGGCCCGAGATGGCGTTTGAAATCAGCGTCACGGCGTCGCCCGATGAGAGGTCGTCGGCGCTCACGTCAACGGCATCTTCCTGAATCACACCGTCGATAACCCACAGCGGCTTGGAGCTGCCGTAGATGGAGGTGGCACCACGCACGCGGATTTTCGGTGCCGTGCCGAAGGTTCCCGACACGTTCTGCACACTCACACCGGCGGCACGGCCCTCGAGGGCACGGCTCACGTCGGCCACACCGTCGAGCTTCGTCTTCTCGGCATCCACCTTCGTGGCGGCACCGGTGAACAGGCGCTTGTCCATTTTCTGCATACCCGTCACCACCACTTCGTCAATCTGCTGGGAACCATCCGATTGAAGGGTGATTTTCATGTTTTGGCCGCCTTTCACGGTCATTGTTTTCATTCCAATGTAACTCACCACCAGCTGAGGGTTCTTCTGGCTCGTGGTCAGCGTGAAGTGACCCTCCATGTCGGTGGCCACGCCCTGCTTGGTGCCTTTCACCACTACAGAGGCACCGATGACGGGCTCGCCGTCCTCGGCAGAAACGACCGTTCCCGACACTGTGGTCTGGGCAAATGCCGCTCCTATACACAGTAGCAGGCACGCCAAAGTAAAAATCAGTCTCTTTCTCATAAAAATATGTTCATTATTATTAATATTCCCACAAAAATCGACAGGCGGGTATAATTCAAGTTGCAAATTTACGCCATTTTTTTGCACTTTGCAAATAATTTTTCCAAAAAGTGAAAAAAATGATAAAAAACAACGTGAAAACCAATCAAACAATCAAGAGAAAGGCGAAAAGCGGCCCCTTCAACCTCTCATACGCGATAAAAATGGAGCGGCGGGAAACTGGCAGCCATAGGAAAGCCTAAGCAAGCCTCAACGCACAAAAAACAATGCCACCCGCCTAGAAGAAGCAGGGTGGCATTGTTGTATAAATAAGGTGTAAGGGCTCAAGAGGTTACTTCACAATGACCTTCTTGCCGTTCACCACATAGATGCCTGCGGGCAGGCCCTCGGTGGTGGCGTTGCGGCGGAGCAGCTGTCCGCGCAGGTTGTAGATGTCGCCCTTCACTTCCTCGGCCTTCGCGGTGGTCACGGCGGTGGGCTCGCTGAGTTCGCCACCGACGATATATTCCTCATATTCAGGCCATGCGTTCTTATAGGCAGCCACACAACCGGCGGGCACATAGATGTGCGAGTCTTCAGAAAGTTGCCCGAAGCATGCCATGCCGATTTCGGCCGGAGTCTTGCGGTCCACAGTGATATTGAGTTCATATTCATCTGGTCCGCTGCTGAATGCCTCGTCGCCGATGGTGTGCAGCGAAGGCGGCAGGGTGAGCTCCCAGAAACCGCTGCCATAGAAGGCGCGGTCGCCAACTTCCTCGAGCTTGCTGCCAATGGGGATTTCAATGTACATGAAGCCCTTCATGGCTTCGCGGCCCACCTTGCGCAGCGACTTGGGCAGATAGACGGACTCGCCGTAGCAGCCGTCGAAGGCGTAGTCGTCAATTTCTTCAAGACCTTCGGGCAGGAACTCCGGATAAACGGCCGTGTTGGCAAAGGCGCTCACACCAATATATTTCAAATTATCACAGGTGAAATAATAAAGCTCGGAGCAGTTGTAGAAGCAGCGCATCGGTATGGAAGTCACAGAGAGCGGCAACTCAATGAATTGCAACGAACTGCAATTCGAGAATACGCCGGTGCCAAGAGAAAGCTCGATGCCTTCCTCGAAGCCAACCTCCGAAAGATCAGCGCATTGCAGGAAGTTTTCCTTGTTCAAATAAACATGACCCTCAGCCTTGGGGAAGAAGATGTTTGTAAGGCCACTCCTGGCGAAACACTGGGAATTGTAGTAAAGAATGCTTTTGGGCAATTTCAGCGTCTTCAGGTTGGTGCAGTTGTAGAAAGCCTTTTCGTCCAACTCACTGATACCTGTGAAATACTGAAATTCGGGGAACTTGGTGATGCTGGTGTTGCCCTTGAAGACCAAGCCGACCGATGTCACCGCGGCAGCCTCAAAGATGTTGATGCCGCCGTCTTGGTTGGTGTCCCAGTTGTTCACGCAAACCGTCTCCACATTGGAGTCCTCAAAGATGATGTTTGTGCCGATGAGCACTTCGCCCTCCACCAATGATCCCCCGGTAGCGATGCCGTTGAGGCTTCGGTCGAAAGAAGCGTTGGCGGGACTCAGGATGCTGCAGCCCTCCAAGCTCACATAGCTGAGATATGCCGCCACGGGTCCGCTGTCTCTCCTGGCCATGCGCACATTGGAATAGCCGATGATGAGCTCTGAATTTTCGGGTTCGGTAACTCCACCGATGGGATTGTAAAAACCTCCAATGGCGGGATTATCCGTCGTGGTGACATCAAGATTGCATCCCCAAATTGACACGCTGGATTCTTTAACGCCCTGAATGCCGCCATAACAGCTGTTAATGCGCAGTGAAGGCATCGTCTCACCATTTGCGGCCATAATGGTAAGTGGCTGGAAAACAGACATTATGCCGATGTAAGATTGGCAATCAATATGGTTGTCGCCAATGAGGACTATGTTGTGATCCATTTCCTCATTACTGAACTTTATGCCACAGTCGCCAAGGCTGCGCGTCCTGATATAGGCGTTGTCGAGTGTCAGCGTATAGGTTTCGTCGTCGAAGGTAACGCCCCTCACCTCTGTAGATCCGTCGTCCGGGTGGTTCAGGTCGTACATGTTATCAAGCGTCACCTCCGTACCGGCGATGAATAGGCCGAAATCGCCTGTACGTTCCCACTTGATATGGCTGAGGGGTTGCAAGGAAGGGTCGCAGATAGTGTAAGGATAAAACCAGTATTCAGGATTCCAGAATTCACCAAACTCGTCGTACCACGAGTTGTCTTCTATATATCCCACCAAACGATAATCATTGTTTTCGGGTATTGCGAGTCTGCATCCGTCGAGTTGCAGATTCTGGATGCCATAGACGGCAATGGCTCTCGTATCAATGTCGAGGGCGGAATTGGTGATGCTCAACACGGAATTCAACTGCTGGTCGTAGTCGAAGTTCCAGCCTTCTTCGGTATAGACCACTTCAGGGTCAGTACAGGCCAGGCCAACCCGAACATTGTCGATGGCCACCTTGGCGTTGTGCTCCAAGTAAAGGCCCTTGCCTACGGGAATGTTTACGGCGTAGTCCAAATGGGCGTTGTCACTTTGGGTAAGCCTCAGGCCCTGGTAGTTGCTGACGTGATCGCCGATGATTCTGATATTGCCGTATTCAGCTCTTAGACAATGTCTCGAAAGGCCCTCTATCGTGGTGAGCTGGTCGCCCTTGACATTGATGACGAGGTCGCCCTTGCCATACCATATCATATCGCCCTGGATAGTGCCGCCGTTGAGGGTGACTTCTTTTGTAACCTCGTCATATTTCAGAATGCCGCCGGTGTTGAAATAGCAGATGTTGGAATAGGTTGTGCGGCTTCGGTGATTGATATATTTTCCTGTCATGCTGTCATAGTGGCCAAAGACGAGGGGGTAGCCGATGTCAACCACGGTCACCTTTGCTGTGCTGTTATATGTATCAACGAACTTTCCGTCCACCACATCGGTGTACTTGCTGTAAACACAATCTTTGTTCGACAGATCAACCCACGCCCTTGGACCGAGGACTTCAGCGCCGTAGGAATGAAGGCTCATGGTGGCATCGGTGGTTTTTACGCGGATGTAGGAACTTGAGGGTGCTCCGAAGACGCTGTAATCATACATGTCGGGGTTAGAATATGTTCCGGAAGTCCACACGTTAAACGTGCAGCAACGAATGGCGAAACAATGGTGTAATTCCATATACGAGGCATTGTTCAACCATACCACGGCCGGTGTTTCGCTGGTATGGCCGTAGGTGTAGATGTCCAGCTGGCCGGGGTTGTCGAAGTCCTTGCTCTCAATGGTGCAGTCGCAGCGCAGGCTGATGACCGGCTTGGCATATTTCTTACTGTTATACTTGAACGAGTTTTTACCTATCAGTTTGATGGTGAGCGACGCATTTGAATTGAGGAAACTTATAAACGTCTCTGTGGAAGAACTGGTAACCTTTACATTCTCCAGTTCCAACGTGCGTGTAGAGGGATACCAGCGAATTTGTCCGCTGGTGATGTTGTTGAAGACATAATAGTTCTGGCCTTCAACTTTCGTTCCTGTCTGACCGAGGATTACCATGTCGGTCACCTCGTCGGCCCAAAGGGCGGCGGTAGAGCAAAGCAGTGCGAGGACTGCCAGCCATCGTCTGGGTTTTAGTAAAGAATTGTTCATAATTATGAGTTTTTGGGGTTAATAAGCTTTATGGTTACTGGCGCACCAGTACTTTCTTTCCGTCTTTCACATAGATGCCGGGCTTGGCGGGGCGGGCGGGAAGGCGGCGGCCGTCGATGCCGTGCCAGCCCGTTGACGACTTGGCGGCGACCGGCGGAGTGTCAACGGTGGTGGCAATGTCCACGCCGTCATAGGGTTCATACCAGGCATCAAGGACTTTCCACCCTTTGGCCCGTGCCTTGTCGCAGTTGTACTTGGAGAGCACGTTGCCTTCGGTGTCGGGGTCGCCGAAGGCGCCGAGGATGAACTCAACTTCCCCGTTAAGAAGCCATGTGCGGTCGGGCAGGTCGTCCACCAGCGTGGTCATGGCGCCGGAGCCGATGAAATTGGAATAGCACCACAGCTCGGTGATCCAGTTGCACTCCGACACGTCGAGGGTCTTGAGAAGGTTGTCCTCACAATGCAGGAAGGCCAGTTGATGGCATCCGGAAAGGTTGAGCGCGGTGAGGTAGTTATCTTCGCACCACACCTCCTCAATCCTCGGACAATGCGACAGGTCGAGTGTTCCCCTCAGCGAGCAATAATCGCACGAAAGCCGCTCCAGCTCAGGGTTATGCGTAACATCGAGGCTGGTGATGAGGGAACAGTCGTAGAGGTTCAGATCCCTGAGCTTGGCATTTTGCGACACGTCGATGCCGGTGAGGCCGTAGTTCTCGCTGCAATAGAACTTTTCCAGGTTGGGGAACAGCCCGAGGTTCTTCACCGTGGAGAGGGTTGCGTCCCAACCGCTCATCATCAGCTCGGTGACGCTGTTCAGCTCGTCAGGGCAGAGAATGCCGTCGCCGTTGATGTCGTAACCCTTGTAATCGAGAAAAGAGGTCAGCAGGTTGCCAAAATTATAATCATCGACGGCATATCCTGCCACCACCTTGCTGAACCAGCTGGTCCACGGCGCATTCTGGTAGGCGCTTACGTATTCCGGCGGCACGGCCAGGCAGGCCGAGGGGTGGATGTGGTAGAACTTGTTTCCGGAAGAGGATGCCGAGCTCAATTTGGTGTTGAAAATCGATACCATTTTCAGCTTGCTACATTCCTCAAAGGCATAGTCGCCCACGCTTTTCACCGAGGGCGGAATAACGATGCTCTCCAAATTGGAGTGCGAGAAAGCCATGAGAAGAATATTATCCAGGCTCTCGGGCAACTGACAGCGCCGAAGGTTGGCGTAGGAGAAGGCGCCTTGCCCGATGGTCTTCACCCCCTCGGGAATGATGCACGACCACAGGTAGGTGGCACCGTAGAAGGCATAGTTCCCGATGTCGGTCACTCCGGTGGGAACAGTGAAATAGTGGAAGTTCTTGGCCATGGGGAAGTGCACGAGCTCACATCTTCCGTCGGTTTTTTCCCCATAGAGCACGCCGTCAATGGTGTAGAAGCGGGAATTCGCGGGGTCAACGGTGAACTCGCTGAGGTTCTTCATGTTATAGAATGGCGAATTGAGCCTTTCCACACTGGCAGGCAGATGGATGGAGGTGATGGAGTTGCATCCACAGAAGGCTTCGTCCATGATGGTTTTCAGCGTGGAAGGAAAAGTAATCGAAGTCAGGGCCGAGCAGTTATAGAAGGCCCAAGCAAAAATACTTTCCAACTCCGAACTCAATTCGATTTCCTGCAAAGCGGTGCAGTTATAGAAGGCGCTATAGCGAATTTCGGAAACCGTGTGGGGCAAGACCACCTTCGTAAGCTTGTTGCAGCCGTAAAAGGCGTTGTTGCCCACGGCAACAATAGTATAGGCGACATTGGTGCCGGGTTTCACTACGGCCGACGGGATCACGAAGGTTCCGGAAACATCCTGGCTGATGCAGCGCATGTCGTAGCCGATGCTGACCGTGCCGGGGGCGTTCTCGGCAAATTCCACCTCGTAACCATTGATGACGGCCGTGAATTTGTCGCCCCAACCGGCATGGGCGTTGGAACAACAGAAAAGGAGCAAGAGGGCGGAAAGCCAAAGCCTCCTATGACGTAATGAAGGTAAAAGACGTTTCATGTTGACAATATGTTAAGGTTTTCGCTGCAAATATAAACATTATTTGGAATATTTGCAACTTTTTTAATAAATAAATGACGCAAGGACAGTCAAGTTGTTAAAGTTTCGGTAGGAGCCGACGCATACCGACATAGGAGCCGACGCTGTAGGAGCCGACGCTTCCAAGCGTCGGAGTAATTAAACATCACCGAGCATGAAATGCGGTTGTTCCGACGCTTGGAAGCGTCGGCTCCTAAGGCGTCGGAGTAATTAAACATCACCGAGCATGAAATGCGGTTGTTCCGACGCTTGGAAACGTCGGCTCCTAAGGCGTCGGAGTAATTAAACATCACCGAACATGGAATACGGTTGTTCCGACGCTTGGAAGCGTCGGCTCCTAAGGTGTCGGTTCCAGTGGATAGTAACAAGGGTGAAAATTGGTAAAAATATTTGACAAAACAAGGTGTTTTTGCAACAAAATCGTAAAGCGTTGAATATCAGCAATTTGAAAAATGTCTTGAATTTGACCGCAAATTTCGGGGAGAGATTTTGAAGATTGAGAGGAGAGATCTTGAAGATTTCTCCCCGAAATTTGCGGTCAAACCTTTCCAATGAACAAAATTTCCATGAAAAATCTTGACAAAACCGATGCACCTTGCTAAATGAAAAATGATAAAAAACTCATCTTTCATAACTGTTGTATGAGCTCATGTACACCAAAAAGCCAAGAGAAACTTGTATAAATATAATAAGGTGGAAAATTCATGGGGAAAGCTCCGTTGCGAATAAGTGTAAAAAACGCAACAAAACGACATGAAAACGGGGGTTTTGGTTGCCCTTTGACAAGAAAATGGGTGAAAAAGCAACATTTTCTCAGTTTTTCTTTTGTCATTTCAAAAAAATTAATTAATTTTGCAAACAATATCTAACTGAAACGCTCGTCACCGCACACTAATTCAGACACAGCGAGAAGGTTTTTATGAGAAAGATATTTACATAATAAATAACTAACGAGAGAGTTTTTATGAAAAGAAAATTAAGTATGCTTTTGGCATGCCTCTTCCTGTGTTTGGGGGGAGTCATTGCCCAGACACAAGTGAACGGCACCGTGGTGTCGCAGGATGACGGGCAGCCCGTTATCGGCGCCACCGTGCAGGTGCCTGGTACGAATGTTGGAACGGTTACCGACATGGACGGAAAGTTCAACATTACCGTCCCTGCAGGGAAATCGACCCTGAGGATCAGCTACGTGGGCATGCAGCCCATCGAGGTGAGCGCACGCCGCAACTTGCGCATTATGCTCACCAGCGACCAGGCGGCCCTCGACGAGGTGATCGTGGTGGCCTATGGTACACAGAAGCGTTCCGCGTTCACCGGCTCGGCCACACAGGTGAACTCCAAGAAGATTGAGTCGCACGTGGCATCGAACGTGATGTCGGCCCTGGCCGGTAACACGCCCGGTGTGCAGGTCATGTCGAGCAGCGGCGACCCCACCAGCAACGCGCCCACCATCCGCATTCGCGGTATCGGCTCGATGAGCGCCTCCAACACCCCGCTCTATGTGGTTGACGGCATGCCCTACGACGGCAACGTGAACTCCATCAACCCCAACGACGTGGAGTCGATGACGGTGCTGAAGGATGCCGCCGCCAGCGCCATCTACGGTGCACGCGGTGCCAACGGCGTGGTCATCATCACCACGAAGAAAGGCCGCGACCAGGACGCCGAAATCAAGTTCGACGCCAAGTGGGGCTCCAACTCCAGGCTCATCCCGCAATACGACGTCATCACCAACCCTGCGCAATATTATGAGCTGGCCTACCGCCAGATTTACAACTCGCAGATATATGCCAACAAGTCGCCCGAGGCCGCTTTCCAGTTTGCCAACGACAACATCTTCAACGTGGGCAACGGCGGACTGGGCTATCAGGTTTACACCATTCCCGAGGGCCAGAACCTCATCGGCACCAACTTCAAGCTGAACCCCAACGCCACGCTGGGCTATAGCGACGGACAATATTATTACACGCCCGACGACTGGTATGACGAAGCCTATCACAACTCGTTCCGCCAGGAGTATAACGTCTCGACCAGCGGCGTCACCGACCGCATCAACTACTACGGCAGCGCCGGCTACCTGAAGGACGGCGGTATCGTCAACAACTCGGGCTACCAGCGCTACACCAGCCGCCTGAACGTTGACTACCAGGTGAAGAAGTGGATCAAGCTGGGTGCCAACATGAGCTTCACCCACACCGACAGCGACTCGCCCTCTTATAGCACCGACAACTACATGAGCTCGGGCAACCTGTTCTACATCGTGAACAACATGGGCCCCATCTATCCGCTTTATGTGCGCAATGCCGACGGCACCATCAAGCGCGACGCAAACGGACTGGTGCAGTATGACGCCAACCAGACCAACCAGCGCCGTCCGAGCGTGGTGGGCAATGCCGTGCGCGACAATGAGGTGAACTCCTCGAAAGTCTATGCCGACCGTTTCAACGGCAAGTGGCAGGCCGTGCTCACACCCATTGAGGGCCTGACGCTCACCGCCAGCATCAGCGCCTACGCCTCGAACGCCCGCGAGAACGACCTTTACAGCAAGTTCGGCTCGTCGAGCGCCGTTGACGGTGCCGCCTACGCACGCCACCAGCGCACGTTCGCCGTCACCAACCAGTACCTGGCCAACTACAGGACTTCGTTCCTCGACGACACACACCACCTGGAGGTGCTGGCCGGTTACGAGCAGTACAGGCTGAAGTATCAGAACATCAACGCCTACAACGACCACCTGTTCAACCCGCTGGTGGGCGAAATCAACAACGCCGTGGGTGCCGACAACAAGTCGCTCCACTCCTACACCGACAACTACATGACCGAGGGTTACCTCTCGCGCGTCCAGTACGACTACAAGGACAAGTACTTCCTGAGCGCATCCTACCGCCACGACGCTTCGTCGCGCTTCGCTCCCGGACACCGCTGGGGCGACTTCGGCTCGCTGGGCCTGGCCTGGGAAATGAAGAAAGAAGCCTTCATGGAAGACGTCAGCTGGGTTGACATGCTGAAGCTCAAGGTGAGCTACGGCGTGCAGGGCAACGACAACGTGGGCAGCGGAGACCATCCCTATTATCCTTACGCCGACATGTATGAACCGTCGTACAACTCGGCCACCGGCAACTACAGCATCGTGCTCAGCCAGAAAGGTAATGAAGACCTGACCTGGGAAACCAACAAGTCGTTCAACGCCGGCGTGGACTTCCAACTCTTCCACAACCGCCTGAACGGTTCTTTGGAATACTTCAACCGCAAGACCGAAGACCTGCTCTACAACAAGCCCACCCCGCTTTCGGCAGGTATCGTGACCGGACGCTATCCCATGAACATCGGCGCCGTGCGCAACGTGGGCTTCGAGCTCAGCCTCGAGGGAGTGGTGGTGCGCCAGAAGGACTTCGACTGGACGGTGAACTTCAACATCTCGCACTACAAGAACAAGATTCTGGAGCTTGACCCGAGCGTGGCCGAAAACGGCATCAAGGGCAGCTACTATATCTACACCGTGGGCGGAACGCTCTATCAGTCATACATGTACAAGTATGCCGGCGTGGACCGTGAAAGCGGCAAGCCCCTCTACTACTACAAGAAATACAAGATGAAGCAAGACGTTGATGCCGACGGCACCCCGTTGTGGCTCGACGAAGAAAAGACACAGCCCAAGATGGTGGCCGACCTCGACGCCGACGGCAAACTGCAGTACACCGGCGAAATCGGCACCACCGACGTGTTCTCGGATGCCGACCAGTTCGACTGCGGCACCACGCTGCCCAAGTTCTACGGCGGTCTGGGCACCACGCTTCGCTTCCACGGTTTCGACTTCGGCGCACAGCTGCAGTTCCAGCTCGGCGGAAAGTTCTACGACGGCACCTACCAGGCACTCATGCACACCAGCAGCCAGGCCATCGGCTCGGCATGGCACAAGGATGCCCTCGACTTCTGGGACAAGGACACCAACCCCAACGCCAGCCAGCCGCGCCTCGACACCTCCACAAGCTTCGCCGAGGGCCAGGCTTCCGTGGACCGCTGGATGACCAGCTCCGACTACCTGAGCATCAACAACGTCACCCTGGGCTACACCTTCCCCAAGAGCTGGATCAGCCCGCTCAAACTGGCATCGCTCCGCGTTTATGTGGCTGGAGAAAACCTTGCCGTCATCACCGCACGAAAGGGCATGGACCCCAGGTTCTCGCTCGGTATCGGAAGCTATGTCTATGGCTCGGGTTCCACCACCAACTACTATTCAACCATGCGCAACATTTCGGCCGGCCTGTCAGTGACATTCTAATAAGGAAAGGCGAAATCACAGATTATTGTCAACGATTTAAAGTATAAAGCAATATGAAAATATATAAGTTATTATCGATTGGCGTTGCAGGACTGCTGCTGTCGGCCTGCAACCAGATTGACGAGCAAGACCCGATGGGCGGCGAACTGACGGCGGCACAACTGAAAGACGTAAACCTCATTGAGCCGTCGCGCGCCGAGGCCACCTTCGGAGGAATGTTCTCCATGATGGGCCAGCCATGCTACACCTTCGGCACCGGCCAGGGCCGCGCCGACGACTTCGGCTTCATTGCCATGGCCCTCTCGCAAGACACAGAAGGCCCCGACGCCACCAGCGACGATAGCGGCTACAACTGGTTCAGCACTTGCGGAGAATACACCTCGCGCCAGGTGACTTACGCCAACCCGCGCCTGCGTTACTCCATGCCCTACAACCAGATTAACATTGCCAACGAAATCCTCTCCCAGTTCGCCGACCGCGACGACGAGGACGCCATCAACAAGAAAGCACAGGCCCGCGCCATCCGTGCCTTCGACTACATGGCCCTGGCTCCCTATTTCCAGTTCAACTATCAGACTTCGAAGGACAAGCCCTGCGTGCCCATCGTGACGCCCGAGACTCCCGACCCCGCCACCAACCCGCGTGCCACCGTCGGCGAAGTCTATGAGCTCATCATGAGCGACCTGAACTACGCCATCGAGAACCTGACCAACCAGCGCTCCGACAAGAGCCGCATCAACCAGCAGGTGGCCTACGGTCTGCGCGCCCGCGCCAACCTGGCCATGGGCAACTGGGCAGAGGCTGCCGCCGACGCCGAGAAAGCCGCCGCCGGCTACACGCCCTACTCCATCGAGGAAGTGTCAACACCGTCGTTCTACGACATCAAGGACCACAGCTGGATTTGGGGCATCGACGTCACCAAGGACATGGTCATCGACTGGCCCTACCAGACCTCTTGCTCGTGGATTGGCTCCTTCTCGGCCAATGCCTACGCTGCCGCCGTGGCCGTCTATCTGCGCATCAACGTGCTTTTGTGGAACAAGATTCCCGAAACCGACGTGCGCAAGGGATGGTGGGTTGACGAAAACCTGCACTCGCCGCTGCTCTCCACCATCAGCTGGGCAGGCGTGACGGGCGACGCCATCTCAACACTCGAAATCGACGACGTGAAGATGGCCTTCCAGCCCTACACCAACGTGAAGTTCGGCATGATGTCGGGCATCGGTTCCGACGTGAACGACAACGACTTCCCCCTGATGCGCGTTGAGGAAATGATTCTCATCCAGGCCGAAGGTCTGGCCAAGAGCGGACAGGAAGGCCGCGCCCGCGAAATCCTCGAGAACTTCGTGAAGACCTATCGCGACCCCGAATACAACGCCAACGGCCGCGGACTCTCCCTTGAGAACGAAATCTGGTTCCAGCGCCGCGTGGAACTCTGGGGCGAAGGCTTCGGACTGAGCGATTGCATGCGCTTGCAAAAGCCCATCGTGCGTTTCCATGACGACAAGAGCAACTATCCCGCCGCCTTCAGGTTCAACATTCCCGCCGACGACCCGTGGCTGCTCATGCGCTTCCCGCAGAGCGAGACAAACGCCAACCTCTCCATCGTTGACAACAAGGGCGGACAGACACCCGAACAGGACCAGCATCCCGAGTTGCGCGACGGCGTGACCGACTGACCGGCTGCCTTTTAGGAAACAAGATTATTGAAAATAGAAACATATAAGCAACAACGAACATGAAAAAGATATTTCAATACAGCCTGCTCCTGCTGACTGCCATGCTGGGCTTCACGGCCTGCTCCGACAGCGACAACTACGAGCCGGGAACCGTTTCGGGCCAGCAGGTGTTCTTCAGCAATGAGCTCACTCAACTCATCAACGTGTCGAAAGACGCCAACCAGTTCACCATCCCCCTGAACCGCTACGTCACCGACGGCGCTCTCCAGGTGAACCTTTCCAACAACGACACCACGGGCATCTACAACATCCCCTCAAGCGTGTCGTTTGAAGGCGGAAAGGCACAGACCGACATCGTCGTGACCTACGACCCCGAAAAGCTGGTCTATGACGATTTCAAGACCATCACCATCACCCTGCCCAACGACGAGAACACGAAGACGCCCTACGGCCTGCAGTCCTATACCTTCACCGTGGGCATGCCCTCACCCTTCGAGTCGCTCGGCAAGGGTAAGTACCACGATGCCTTCCTCATGGAAGAAGGCCCCTACACCGTGGAAATCATGCAAAACACGCAGCAGACCAACGTCTTCCGCATCATGAAGCCCTACGACCAGGCCATTCTCAACGAGAAGTGGGAAACCCAGGGAACACAGTCGCCCTACATTCAAATCACCATCCTCAAGCC
>JAFVHN010000100.1 GCA_017474515.1 Prevotella sp.
GTTTGTGTATGCTGTCAAGCCCTTTATCAGGTGGCTGTAGCGGCGGTGTCCCACCTCTTCCCATTCCGAACAGAGAAGTTAAGCCCGCCATCGCCGATGGTACTGCAATGCAATGTGGGAGAGTAGGTAGCTGCCTTTTTTAGTCCGGTCCCCGGTTCCTCTGGAAGGAGCCGGGGACTTTTTCGTTTTCAGGAATATCTAGAGAAGCTCTAGATGTCCTAGAAGCTCTAGATGTTCTAGATTATCTAGATGAACTAGATGTTCTAGAAGAACTAAACTAGATGTAATGGATTATCTCCGGGTGATTTGGGAATTGCACGGGGATGATTTTGTTGATGAACTATAGGGCGGTTTTAATGTTTTTTTTCCTTAAAAAGGAAAGGAAAGGGTGGTGAAAAGGCGGAAAAGTTTGGTATTTTGTAAGATTTTGAGTGAAAAACTTTGCCAAATGGGAAAAAAAGTGTTACTTTGCATTCAAATCATTTAATCGTTTATTAAAATCTACAAAGACATGAAAAAAGTATTCATTTCAATGATTGCCCTATTCTGCTCCTTGGGCAGTTTTGCCCAGTACAGCAGCGGTGGTTTTTCCCTCGATGAGGAGAACCTGTATTGGGGTGTCCGTTTTGGTATTACCAGTGCTAATCTTGGCGGCGACCTTGACTTTGGTTCCAAGACCGGCATGACGCTTGGCGGTGTCATCGGTCTGCGTGCCAGCGACAGCACTCCGGTGTTCATCGAGAGTGGCCTCTACTACACGGAGCGCGGTGCCAAGAAAGGCAAGCTGCGTGTGGGTTACAACAACCTTGAAATACCCCTTGTGGTGAAGTATGGCATCAAGGCCACCGACGATATTGCCGTTTTGCCCTTCTTTGGCCCTTATTTCTCATACGCCTTCAGCGGCAAGACGAAGATTCAGGACATAGACGGTTACAGCATTATTTCCGTCGGCACTTTCGACGAAAAGAAGTGGAATGGCCTGAAGCGTGCCAACATGGGCTTCAAGCTTGGTTGCGGTGCCGAGTACAACAAACTCTATTTTGAGCTTGGCTATCAGTTCGGTATCACCAACGTCAGCAAGTTCGACGAAGTGACCGCTCACAGCAACGCCCTGTTTGCCAATTTCGGCGTTAACTTCTAATTCAAGTCTGGAAAAATCAAGAAAGCCATTTGGGAGAGGGATAACACCTTTTCCCAAATGGCTTTTTTGTGTTATTTGGCCATGTGGTCAAGCGGAGGTTTCCCCGCCGTTAAAAAGATATATGATGTAAACGCTGAGAGAAATCAAGACCACAATAATGAGCACCGAAATAAGAAAGGTAAGAATGACGTACCACAGCACCTTGCGCACGGAGAACCCCGACAATTGCCTGATTGCCACGATAGCCATCACCACCCAAAGGATATCAAACAACATTGAGTGGAGCAAATCGCCCAAGATGGAATAGATGCTGGTCATGTTCGAAATGTAAACGAGTGCCACGGTAAATTCGGAATACCTGAGGTCGGGAATGACCGGCGACTTTCGTATGAAATAATAAAGCGGCAAATAGAACAACACCAGCATGAGTAGCGCGAATATGGGCTGGTTCTTGCGCTCTATCATTTTCAACGTTGAAAATAGTTTTGTGAATGCCATTTGCACCCTGTCCATGACTACCTTTTCGTCTTTCGAAAGCGACTGGTTGTCGTCGTAGTCCTCGAAGATAGTCGAGGTCACCTCGGCCCTTTCCTGTTGCCCCTCGTCGTTCAGGCTGAAGCCGTGGTCCACCAGTAGCGAGAGGGCCGTCAGCAGGAAGAACATCTTGAACGGCGGGAAATAGGCCGATTGCATGCCTTTCAGGTAGTCGCGTATCATGTATCCCGGCCTGAGCAACAGGTCGCGGATGGTGCGCGTCATGCTTCGGTTGCCGATTCCCCAAACGTCGAGGAAGAGCCTGAAAGCCTTCGTGAACGAAAATCGCCCTATTTGCGCCGATTGCCCGCATCGCGGACAGTAGTTGCCCTGGAAGACGGTTGCGCATGATGCGCACTCGTGGGTGGCTTCCGACAGCGGTGCCACCTCGTGCGGCCTTCGTTGCCAGATGCGGAAAGCGCGCAGCCAGACGGTGCGTTTCCGTTTGTCGGAAACGGTGGCGATGGCATTGTTGATAGTCTGTAGCATGCGGTCCTCGTATTTAGGGTGCAAAGATACGGCGAAAAAACAGAAGTGCCAAATAAAACGCACTGCAAGTTTCTTTTATTCGTGGGAGGCGACGGGGGCCGCCACAGTGTTGCGGCAGAGAAGACAAAAGGGTGGGGGAGAAAGAATGGCGTCCGTGAAACAATAAAAGCGGCGAAAGCGCGTTTTAGAGTTATGCAATGGACCGACCGTATTCGCCAAGTGAAAATCCTGCTGGTGCTGGTTGCCGTGGTTATCGCGGTGGCCTCGCTGGTGGTGAGCCACTTCCTGGTGCGCGACCTCGCCGTTGAGGAGCGCAACAGGATGGAGGTGTGGGCCGAGGCCATGCGCACGCTCAACCAGGCCGACGAGAACACCGACCTGAACCTTGTGCTGAAGGTGATTGACGAGAACAACACCATCCCCCTTGTCGTGATGGACAGTGCCGGCAACGTTCAGACTTTCCGCAACGTGAAGCTGAAGGGCGCCACCTACGACGACAGCCTTGCCCACGCCGCCCGCCTGGGCCGCCAGATGTTCGCGAGCGGCCACTACATCCGCATCAACCAGGACGACACCCAGGATTATTTCGACGTCTGCTACGACGAGTCGGTCATGATCAAGCGGCTCAACGTCTATCCCTACGTCCAGCTGGGCGTGGTGATGATTTTCGTGGTGGTGGCCATTTTTGCCCTCCTCACCAGCAAGAAGGCCGAGCAAAACAAGGTGTGGGTGGGCCTGTCGAAGGAAACCGCCCACCAGCTGGGCACGCCCATCAGCAGCCTGATGGCGTGGACTGAGATGCTTCGCGAGACCTATCCCGACGACGAACTTATTCCCGAGATGGACAAAGACGTGCGCCGCCTGCAGCTCATTGCCGAGCGCTTCTCGAAAATCGGGTCGCTGCCCGAGCCTAAGCCGTCGAGCCTGCAGGAGGTGATGAACCACGTGGTGGAATACATGGACCGCCGCACGTCAAACAAAGTGGTGATGGTGAGGCAGTTCCCCGAGCACGACATCATCGCCACCGTGAACGCCTCGCTCTTTGAGTGGGTGATAGAAAACCTCTGCAAGAATGCCGTCGATGCCATGGAAGGCTCGGGCCGCATCACCCTTTTCATGGCCGAGGAGCCCGGGCGCATCGTCATCGAGGTTTCCGACACGGGCAAGGGCATTCGCAAGAAAGACGTGGGCAACGTGTTCAAGCCCGGCTTCACCACGAAGAAGCGCGGGTGGGGCCTGGGCCTGTCGCTGGCCAAGCGCATTGTTGAGGAATATCACCACGGCCGCATCTTCGTGAAAAGCTCCGAGCTGGGCAAGGGCACCACGTTCCGGATTGAGTTGCGAAAGTAATTCCGCGCCTACAAGCCCCTTTATTTCCCAATCTTCTTTGAAATAAAACTCAGAGCGAGCAGCCCTCGGGGTTGTTCGCTGGAAATGTTCATGTCTTGCGCAAACATTTTGTCAAGATTTTTTATCGTTTTTGTAGCCGTCGGAAAACTTTGACCGCAAATTTCTCCCCTCAATCTTCAAGATCTCTCCCCTCAAACTTCAAAATCTCTCCCCGAAATTTGCGGTCAAACCAACAGTGATTTGCAAACCGCTGATTTTCAGCAGTTTACAAAACGTGCTCAAAAATGGCAATTTTGTCAAGATTTTTCATCAAAAAATAGCCGGGGCACTATCCATGTCGGAGGGGTCGCTTTTCTTCTATTTATAGCACCGCTTGCAAGGCGTCCTTCCCATGCTTTTGGCCTTTTCGAGGGCGATTTCCTTCACATGCCCTTCCTCGCGGCATTTTTTCAGACTTGGGCAGGAAATGGTCCTGTGGTAAGCATAGGCCCTTGACCCGGTGCTGATGAACACGGTGTTCTGATTGACCGAGGCACTGGAGAAGAGGCAAAAAGCGGCTGCCAAGAAGAATGTTCTCATGTGTAGATACCGTTCTTTTTCAATGGTTGCTATTTTCCGAACAACGTCTTCATGATGATGTTCCCTATTTTCCGTTCAACGCCGGCCTTGGTAGTGGGGATGCCGGTGGCCTGCGCTATGTTGCGCTTCAATTTTGTGATGCCCAGCGCCCGTTTCCACGAGAAACTAAGGCCCGGAATTGGTGTTGACTTCTTGCTCATGATGCCCTCCTGTGTTTGTTTAAAAGTTGCCAAAAGCCCTTGCCTGCTATTTCGGGTTCAAAGATAAGATTTTTTTCCCAACCCTGCAAGCCTTGGCCCGTCTTTTTTTGCACACTGGGGGAGGCAGTGTGCCGTTTCGCCCTTCAAGTCGTTGACGGCCACGGTTTTTTTAGCCATCCCGTCGGTGAAAGGAAGAAAAAAACCGGCTTAAACGTGTTGTAAATGAAAAAAAAGTCGTACCTTTGCAGCCCGTATGTGTAGTTTGGAGTCATTAAGGATTGATTTGAAAGGTCTTGAGGCCGCCGAGACGGTGTGTCACTACGACCTTGACGATCATTTTTTCGAGGCTATAGGCGCCACTGATGTTCAACGCGGCAAGTTTCATGTGATGGTGACCGTAAGGAAGTCATCGGGCATGTACGAGCTGCTTTTCCACATCGTGGGCACCGCCATCGTGTGCTGCAGCGTGTGCCTTGACGACGTGGAGGTTCCCATCGTCGATGACAGCGTGCTGACGGCACGGCTCGGGGATGCCAACGGCGTCGATGGCGACACGTTGGTGGTTTCCGAGGCCGACGGCATCCTCGATGTGTCGTGGCTCATCTACCAGACCATAGCGCTCTGCATTCCCATCAGGCCTGTTCACGAGGAAGGGCAGTGCAATCCCGAAATGCTCCGGCTGCTCGGCGAGCACCAGGTGAAGGGCGAGCAGGTCACCGACCCCCGCTGGGACGCCCTGAAATCGTTGATGGCGGAGGGCGAAGAGAAACCATAGATAATCTAGAACTCCTAGATAATCTAGAGACTCTAGAAAATCTAGAAAATCTAGAAAATCTAGAACCTCTAGAAAATCTAGAAAATCTAGAACCTCTAGAAAATCTAGAAACTCTAGAACCTCTAGATAATAAAAATCAAGGCAACAAGAATACTAATTAAATATATTTAAAGAATTATGGCACATCCTAAAAGAAGACAGTCTAACACTCGCACTGCGAAAAGAAGAACCCACGACAAGGCTGTGGCTCCCACACTGGCCATCTGCCCCAATTGCGGCGCTTACCATGAGTATCACCATGTATGCCCCACCTGCGGCTACTACCGTGGCAAGATAGCACTCGTGATAGAGGAAGAAACGGCTGAATAATGAAAAAAATCAACGCAATAATCACCGGGGTTGGCGGTTACGTGCCCGATTACATCCTCAATAACGAGGAGCTTTCGCGCATGGTGAACACCAACGACGAGTGGATTATGTCGCGTGTAGGCATCAAGGAGCGCCGCATTCTCATCGAGGAAGGCCTGGGCACCAGCTACATGGCCCGCAAGGCGGCCAAGCAACTGCTTCAGAAGACCGGGGCCGACCCCGACAGCATCGACGCGCTCATCGTAGCCACTTCAACGGCCGACTATAAGTTTCCTTCCACGGCCAGCATCGTGCTGGGCAAGCTCGGGTTGAAAAACGCCTATGCCTTCGACTTCTGGGCTGCCTGCTGCGGATTTCTCTTCGCACTCGACCATGCGGCCATGATGATTCAGAGCGGGCGCTGCCAGAAGGTCATCGTCGTTGGCGCCGACAAGATGTCGTCGGTCACCGACTACACCGACCGCCAGACCTGCCCCCTGTTCGGCGACGGCGCGGCGGCAGTGCTCCTGGAGGCCACCGAGGAAGAGAACATCGGCGTGATGGACTCCTATCTGCGCACCGACGGCAAAGGCCTGCCGTTCCTCCACATGAAAGCCGGGGGAAGCGTGTGCCCGCCCAGCCATTTCACCGTGGACCATCGTCTGCACTACATCTATCAGGAGGGCCGCACCGTGTTCCGCTATGCCGTGACAAGCATGAGCGACGACTGCGAACTCATTGCCAAACGCAACGGGCTCAACAAGGACAACATACGCTTTGTGGTGCCCCACCAGGCCAACATCCGCATCATTGAGGCCGTGGCCAAGCGCCTGGAACTCTCCATGGACAAGGTGATGGTGAACATCGAGCACTTCGGCAACACCAGCGCCGCCACCATCCCCCTGGCATTGTGGGAGAACGAGAGCAAGCTCAAGAAGGGCGACAACCTCATCCTCACCGCTTTCGGGGCTGGGTTCGTGCATGGCGCCAGCTACCTGAAGTGGGCCTACTGATTGAAAGAAGTTGAAGGGGTTAAGCCGGTACGCCTTGCGTGGTCTTTCGCGCAGAAGACGTGGCGGCTTAACTCCTTTGGCTTTTAAAAGGGCGGAGGCCCCCTCCTAGGAACCCATAGGAAATCCTAGGAAAACCTAGGACCTCCTAGGACCTCCCAGGAAAGAAAACCCCGCCGCCTATAACAATCAAAAAAACTCCCTAACTCCCAGACCATGAGCCACAAAGCAGGCTTCGTAAACATCGTGGGCAACCCCAACGTGGGCAAGTCCACCCTGATGAACCAACTGGTGGGCGAGCGCATCTCGATAGCCACCTTCAAGGCGCAGACCACGCGCCACCGCATCATGGGCATTGTCAACACCCCCGAGATGCAAATCGTGTTCAGCGACACACCGGGCGTGCTGAAGCCCAACTACAAGCTTCAGGAGTCGATGCTGGCCTTCTCGGAGAGCGCCCTCGTCGATGCCGACGTGCTCCTTTATGTCACCGACGTGGTGGAAAACCCTGAAAAAAACATGGATTTCCTCAGCAAGGTGCAGAAAATGAGCATCCCCGTGTTGCTGCTCATCAACAAGATTGACGAGTTGGACACCACGCGGGGCAAAGGCGACGCGAAACCCGCGAAGTCGCCCACGCAGCTGCTGACCGACATCGTGGACCACTGGCACCGCCTGCTCCCCAATGCCGAGATATTGCCCATTTCGGCCAAGAACAAGTTCGGCGTTGACGTGCTCCTCAAGCGCATTCAGCAATTGTTGCCCGACTCGCCGCCTTTCTTCGACAAAGAGCAGCTCACCGACAAGCCCGCCCGCTTCTTCGTGAGCGAAATCATCCGCGAGAAAATCCTTCTCTACTACGACAAGGAAATTCCCTACTCGGTGGAAGTGGCCGTGGAAAGTTTCAAGGAAACGGAGAAAAACATCCACATCCGCGCCGTCATCTACGTGGAACGCGAGTCGCAAAAAGGCATCATCATTGGCCACCAGGGCGTCGCCTTGAAGAAGCTGGGCATAGAGTCGCGACGTTCACTCGAGCGCTTCTTCGGCAAGAGCATCTTCCTTGAAACCTACGTCAAGGTGGACAAGGACTGGCGTTCATCCCAGCGCGAGCTCACCAATTTCGGCTATAACCCCGAATGAGCATCCCCGTCATCGGTGATGATTATCAACCCGACAAAACCCCGGCAAAGATGAAAACCATTATTTGTAACCTTCTGTTGGCCACCGCCTTGGTCTTTGGCGTTGTCATGGTGTCGGCGCAGGCCAGCCCGGTCGAAACCCTGGCTTCTGACAACATCCAAACGTTGAAAGGAAAAATAGGCCCCTATGCCGTCACCATGCAACTGGCGCCGAGGGATTTCGAGGAAGGACGGTTCGTAGGTTCCTATTTCTACAACGACCGGCCGAATAGCAAATTCCGCCTCAAGCTGGTGAAAATGGAAACCATCAACCTGCACGGCTCCATGAAGGTGGTGCTCGAAGAATATACGGCCACGGGCCGGCACACCGGCACCTTCAACGGCCAGTATGAATGTCGCGGCGACTACTTCGCCGGCACTTTCACCAATAGTCAGGGCCGGAAATTCAAGTTTGTACTCGAGTAAGAGTGCGTAGGAATACGCTTCAACCCGAAAAATCTTCTTTTTCTTTTGCACCCAAAATCAAGACAATATGGCATTAGTAGCAATCGTAGGACGCCCCAACGTGGGCAAGAGCACACTGTTCAACCGTCTCACCAAGAGCCGCCGCGCCATCGTGAGCGAGGAGGCCGGCACCACGCGCGACCGCCAATACGGCAAGAGTGACTGGAACGGCAAGGAGTTTTCGGTCGTCGATACCGGCGGCTGGGTGGTTAATTCTGACGACATCTTCGAGGACGCCATACGCCGACAGGTCATCGTGGCCACCGAGGAGGCCGACCTCGTGTTGTTCCTCGTCGATGTGCAGAACGGGCTTACCGACTGGGACGACGACGTGGCCGTCATCCTGCGCCGAAGCAAGTTGCCCGTCATTCTCGTGGCCAACAAGGTTGACAACAACAACCAGCAATACGACGCCTTCGAGTTCTACAAACTCGGACTTGGCGAGCCCGTGTGCATCAGTGCCGCCACCGGAAGCGGCACCGGCGACCTGCTCGACATGGTGGTGGAGAAATTGCAAAACGTGAAGGAAGAGGCCGACATCGAGGAGGGCGTGCCCCGCTTCGCCGTCGTGGGAAGGCCCAACGTTGGCAAGAGCAGCATCATCAACGCCTTCATCGGCGAGGAGCGCCATATCGTCACCGAGATTGCGGGCACCACGCGCGACAGCATCTACACGCGCTACGACAAGTTCGGCTTCGACTTCTACCTGGTAGATACCGCCGGCATCCGCCGCAAGAACAAAGTGACCGAGAACCTGGAGTTCTATAGCGTCATGCGAAGCATACGGGCCATTGAGAGCAGCGACGTGTGCATACTCATGCTCGACGCCACCCGCGGCATAGAGGCGCAGGACCTCAACATCTTCCAGCTTATTCAAAAGAACCAGAAATCGCTGGTCGTCGTGGTCAACAAATGGGACCTGGCCGAGGACAAGAGCCAGAAGGCCATCACCTTTTTCCAGGACGCCATCCGCAACCGCCTGGCTCCTTTCACCGATTTCCCCATCATCTTTGCCTCGGCGCTCACCAAGCAACGCATCTTCAAGGTGCTGGAAACGGCCAAGGAGGTATTCCTCAACCGGAAGGTGAAAATAGGCACCACGCGCCTCAACGAGGTCATGTTGCCCCTCATCGAGGCCACGCCGCCGCCCAGCATCAAGGGCAAGTATGTAAAGATAAAATACTGCTCGCAGCTGCCCAACACGCAGATACCGTCGTTCGTGTTCTACGCCAACCTGCCCCAGTATGTGAAAGAGCCCTACAAGCGGTTCCTGGAGAACAAAATCCGCGAGAACTGGTCGCTCACCGGCTCGCCCATCAACATTTTCATCAGGCAGAAGTGATGATGAAAAGCGGCAAAGCCCTCGCCCTGTGCCTACTCCTTGCATTGGTGCTGGCCTGCTCTTCCGAGAAGAAGCAGGACTTTGCCGCCGCCAATGCCGCCAAGGATTACTACGATTGCCTGATAGTGGGGCGGTTTGCCGAGTTTGTCAACGGCATGAACTTCCCCAACGCCATTCCCGCCGGCTACCGAAGCCAGCTGGAAGACAATGCGCGGATGTTTGTCCACGAGCAGGAACGCTCGCACCAGGGGCTCAGTGCCGTGCGCGTGGTGAATTGCGTGAACGACTCCGCCCACACGGCGGCCAACGCCCTCCTCATGCTCTGCTATGCCGACAGCACCGTAGAGCAAGTCGTAGTGCCCATGGTAAAGCGCGACGGGCGGTGGTATATGAAATAGCCTTGAAGTTCAGGGATTTACAAAAAAAGTTCGGGAGTTCAGAACACACGTCTGAACTCCCGAACTTTTGTTAAGCCCCCCAAAAGAAATACAGGTGAGGCGCTCCTCTATTTCGCCCCCTTCCTCCGGTTACATTCGCGGCAGAGCATCTGGCAATTCTCAATGACCGTGCGCCCGCCGTCGCGCCACGGCGTGATGTGGTCGCCCTCCATTTCGGTAAACTCAAGCTCCTCTCCGGCATTCATGCACTTGGGATTGGCGCAATGGTGATGCTGGCGCTCATAGACCTCCAGCTTGATGTCTTCGGGGAACTGACGGAGCCCCAGGTCGTGCTCATCGCGGGTGAGCACGTACGAGCAGATGCCCCCCTTGTTTTGCACTTCGCTGTCGATGATAAGCCGGCCAATCTCCTTGTCCAGTTGCGCCTTGTCTGTCACCTTGTCGTGAAAACGTTCGTAGAGTTTTCCCCAATCCACACCTTTCATTATTTGTTTACGCTTTCCAATGTCGTAAGTGGCAGCCACCCATGTGATTACGGCCGAGTAATATTGCCATAGCTGAGAGGCGTTGGGGTCATTCTGATGTTGCGCCATGTATCCCTCTATGGTCTGCTTGTAGCCCGGCCGGCACTCGCTATAGGCTTTCCATTTCAAGGCCGTTTCCAGGAAGTCCTGACGGATGGGCGAGCCGGCTATCAGAAACTTGCCCATGTTATAGGCCGCGCAATTGGATTTTGAGAAATACCGTTTGGCGTCACTTACGAAAGGCCCGGCATAGACGGCGTTGCGCAATTCCTGGGGCATGAGGCGCTCGCCGGCGATGTTGATGGTTTCAAACCAGTCGAGTTTCTCTTTGTCGTTGCCCGAGCAGACATACACCATGAGTTTGTAGTCCAATATCTGCCTCTGCTCCTCTTGTGTCAGGTTGTGGAAATATTGGAAGTCGTAGGCGAAGTCGCCGTTCACATACTGGCAGATGCTGATGGTTCGTTGTTGTCCGTCCATCACCTCGAAGGGCACTTCGGCCCCCTCCGAGCGCGTGGCCCAGTACATGACGTTAAGCGGGAACCCGTGCTTGACGGTGGTGATGACGGCGGCGCGCTTCTTATCGTCGTAGATAAACTCGCGCTGGTAGGGCGGGCGGATGTCCAGGCGTCCGCCATATCCGCGCACGCCCATCTCCTCGTTGTCCTCATAACCATCGGTCAACTCGCGGATAGTGATTTCTTGTAACTCGATTTTCATAAGTTATTTCTTTTTGATAAGTATTCTAAAATATGGACATTTCCCATTGACCGACAAATCTTTTTCATCATTTCCTTTCCTGAAACGGATTATTTCAAATTGTTCGGGATTATACTTGTCGAGGAAGGTTATGGGCACTCCCATCGCACCATCGTAATCAACGGGAATGTCATTTGTCGCATTCACGTTGATGGCATCATAATTGTCGTATTTGGGATACTTTTCTTCTGAATAAGTTTGGAAAAGTATCAATTCTTCATGTCGTTTCGGTATTTCTAAGTTTGTAAACCAAGTACAATTTCGGAATTTAACTAAATGTGTTTCAGCATTAAAAACCCCTTCGACATATTCTGCTCCTCTTCCTTCTGGAATTCTGAAAAAAGCATTTCCAGCTTTAAAACCATAGCCAATCCATATCTTATTGTCTTTAATTAATGGGAAAATTTCTTTGTATGTAATGGCGTTATATGGACCGATGATGATAAACTTCTTTTCATATTTCATCAATTGCGCCACATATTCCCGGAACAATGAGAAAGGCGGGTTGGTGACCACGATGTCGGCTTCTTTGAGCAATTCTATGCACTCGCGGCTTCGGAAGTCGCCGTTCTCCTTGAGCACGGAGAGCACGTTCCTGTCGTTTTGCAAGAGGTGGCGAACGTCGGCCAGGTCCACGCGGCCGTCGCCGTTCACGTCCCTCACTTCCGTTATTTCCACCTTGTAGGCAACCTTCTTTTCCGTTCCTTCCTCGTCGATGGCAAAGAGGGGCAGCTCCTGACCCGTGATGGGCGACCCGTTGTAGCAGGTGGCAATGAGCTTCTTCAGCCCGAAGGCGTTGAAATTGTTGGCGAAATACTTGAAGAAATTGCTTTCATAGGGGTCGTCGCAATTGCATAGAATCACTTTCCCGCGAAAATGCTGGCGGTAGTGCTTCAATTCGTTCTCGATATCGGCGAGCTGGGTGTAGAACTCATCCTTTTTGGCGACTTTTGCTTTGTCTAAATTTCTTGTTGCCATAAGCGATTGATAGTTAAAGATTTTGCATCAACTATCAATCACGCCAAGACGCAAAAAGGCGTGATGCACCTTATTGCGTTCAGCTTTGAGGCAGCGTAGGAAGGGAGCCTCATCTCCTTAAATAAGAATGCACCACGCTTAGCGTGTGCATTGCTATATATTTAAGGAGGAGATGTCCCTATCCGGCCACCTCGTCACGTATTATCTCAGTGCGTTTTATTCCCAATAAGTTTCCTACGCTTTTGGCTGAACGCGAAATAATAGCGAATGCTTTTTTTACCAACGATGTCTTTGATAGCCGCACGCAAGGCGCGGTTACCGTTTGCAAAATTAGACAAAAATCTTGAATTATCAGCCAGTCGGGGGAATTTTTTTCTCATTTTCCGGAAAGTAGAGTGAAAAAGAAGGCCTCAAGGCCCGCGCCCTTTGCTCAATCCGTAGGAGCCGACGCTTCCAAGCGTCGGAACATGATGCGCCCAGTCATCCGCCAACCATTTATCATTTGTCATTTAGCGGAGCGCAGCGCCGTCGTTTTTGTCAAGATTTTTTATGCTTTTTTTGTTGCCCCAAGAGGTTTGACGGCAAATCGCGGGGAGAGATTTGCCAATTCTCTCCCCTCAAAACGCCAATTTTCTCCCTGCGATTTGCCGTCAAACCTCTTGGAGTAACCAAAAATCCATGAATAATCTTGACAAAACGGGGTCCTTCCCCAAGGGGCACACGAACATAGGTCGGGGTGCCAGGTCCCGAAGAAAAAAGTGCCGGAGGTGCGACAGGCAATTCCTGGAATTATCCTGTCGCACCTCCGGCACTTTGATTGGTATTTCTAAGCCCCTAAGCTTTTAAATCTTGTCGAGGGCCTGGTTGATGTCGTCGATGATGTCGTCGATGTCCTCGATGCCCACGCTCAGGCGGATAAGGTCGGGCGCTATGCCGGCCTGGCGCAGCTGTTCGTCGGAGAGCTGGCGGTGGGTGTGGCTGGCGGGGTGGAGCACGCACGAGCGGGCGTCGGCCACATGCGTGGCAATGTGTACCATCTGTAGCGAGTCCATCCACCGGATGGCCGTCTCGCGGTCGCCTTTCAATCCAAACGAAAGCACTCCGCACGAGCCGTTGGGCAGGTATTTGCAAGCCAGTTCATGATATTTGTCGCCTTCCAGCCCACTGTAGTGCACCCATGCCACCTTGGGATGGTTGCTTAGGAACTCGGCCACGCGCTGGGCGTTCTGGCAATGGCGTTCCACGCGCAGGTGGAGCGTTTGCAGGCCCAGGTTAAGGAGGAAGCAGTTCTGAGGTGCGGGAATGCTTCCCAGGTCGCGCATGAGCTGCGCCACCAGTTTGGTGGTGTACCCCATCTTGCCGAACGCCTTCACATAGGTGAGGCCGTGGTAAGAATCGTCGGGAGTGGTCAGTCCGGGGAACTTGTCGGCATGCGCCATCCAGTCGAAGTCGCCGCTGTCCACCACGGCGCCGCCCACCTGTGTGGCCATGCCGTCCATGTATTTCGTGGTGGAATGTGTCACGATGTCGGCACCCCATTCAAAGGGCCGGCAGTTGACGGGCGTGGCAAAGGTGTTGTCAACAATGAAGGGCACGCCGTTGCGGTGGGCAATGCGTGCGAATTTCTCCAAGTCGAGCACGGCGCAACCCGGGTTGGAGATGGTTTCGCCGAAAAGGGCCTTGGTGTTGGGCCGGAAGGCGGCCTGAATTTCCTCTTCCGAGGCATCTTGCGATACGAAGGTGCATTCTATGCCGAGCTTCTTCAGGGTGACGCCGAAGAGGTTGTAGGTGCCGCCGTAGATTTCATTGGACGTTACGAAGTGGTCGCCGGCCTCGCAGATGTTGAACAGGGCGTAGAAGTTGGCGGCCTGCCCGCTACTGGTGAGCACGCATCCCACGCCGCCCTCCAGGGCCGCAATCTTCGCCGCCACCGCGTCGTTGGTGGGGTTTTGCAAGCGTGTGTAGAAATAGCCGGTCTTCTTCAGGTCGAAGAGCATGGCCATTTCCTCCGAGTCGTCATACTTGAACGTGGTGCTCTGGATGATGGGCACCTCCACGGGCTCGCCGTTCTTGGCTTTGTAGCCGGCACGCACGCATAGCGAGCCGGTCTTCAGTTTCTTTTCCATTATGTTGTTTTTCTTCCGTTTGATTACGTTTACGGGGTGCAAAGGTACGGATAATAAGTGAAAAGTGAAAAATGAAAAGTGAAAAATTGCACGTTTGGGAAAAAATGTGTAACTTCGCCGCCAAAATAACGTCATTCTTTTTTATGAAACATCGAACTATCCTTCTGGCCGTGCTTCTTGCCCTGGCATTGTTGCCGGCGGTGGCCCAGGTGGCTGCCGACGACGACACGAAATATGCCACGGCGATGCTCAAGCCCGGCACCGTGGCCCCCGATTTCAAGATGAAGACCCTGGAGGGCAAGACCTTCCGCCTGAACAAGCAAACGCGCGGAAACTATGTGGTGCTCGATTTCTGGGCATCGTGGTGCGGCGATTGCCGCAAGGACATGCCCAACCTTCAGCGCATCTTCCGCAAATTCGCGCCCAAGGGCGTGCAATTCGTGGGCATCTCGATGGACACCGACCGCCAGAAATGGGCCGAGGCCGTGGCCAAATATGGCATCGGTTACACCCAGGTGAGCGAGCTCGTAGCCTTCAAGGAAACGCAGATTTCCCAGCTCTACGGCGTGAAGTGGATTCCCTCCATGTACCTGCTCGACCCCGAGGGCAAGGTGGTGCTGGCCACCGTGATGAGCGACAAGCTGGAGCGCACGCTCACCGAGCTTTTTGCACCCCGTGAGCGCACCGCCGTGGGTCAGGAGGAGCGCGTGAGCATCGACGGCGCCCGCGGCCGCCTCTCAGCCATCATTTCTAAGCCGCAATTGCAGGCCGGCGACCGCTGCCCCATGGCGGTGCTCTGCCACGGCTTCGGCGGGCGGAAAGACGGGCCCATGTTTGAGCTCATTGCCGACACGCTGGCCGCCCACGGCATTGCCTCCGTGCGCTTCGACTTCAACGGCCACGGCGAGAGCGAGGGCGACTTCCAACACATGACGGTGCCCAATGAGGTGGAAGATGCCAAGCACGTGGTGGCCTACGTGAGCGACCTGCGCTATGTGGACAAAATCGCCATCGTGGGACATTCCCAGGGTGGCGTGGTGGCCGCCATGACTGCCGGCGAACTGGAGGCTGGCGACATCGCGGCCGTGGCGTTGATGGCGCCGGCCGCCGTATTGCGCGACGATGCCATCCGCGGCAACACCATGGGCAAGACCTACGACCCCCTGGACCCGCCGGAATACGTGGAACTATGGGGCAACCAGCGCCTGGGGCGCGACTATATCAAGTCGGCCTTCCGCCTGCCCATCTACGAAACGGCGGCCAAGTACCAGGGCCCGGCGCTTATCGTACACGGCACTGCCGACCGCGTGGTGCCCTATACCTACGGCCTGCGCTTCCACGACATCTGGCCGCGAAGCCAGTATGTGGAGCTTGAGGCCTACGACCACGGCTTCTCGCAAAACATCTACCGCACCACCGACATCGTTTCACAATGGCTCATCACGGCCCTGGGCCGTTAGTCCGACATTTCATCATAACTTCCGGAAATGCTTATCTACAAGTGGCTTTACGCCTTCGGCAAATACCTGCTCCTCATGGGGCGCACCTTCTCGCGCCCTGAGCGGTTGCGCATGTTCATGAAGAAATACATCCGCGAGATGCACGCCCTGGGGGTGAACAGCATCGGCATCGTGTTGCTCATTTCGTTTTTCATCGGTGCCGTCATCTGCATCCAGATAAAGTTCAACATCCAGAGCCCGTGGATGCCGCGCTGGGTGAGCGGATACACCACGCGCGAAATCATGCTCCTGGAGTTCTCGTCAAGCATCATGTGCCTTATCTTGGCCGGAAAAGTGGGGTCGAGCATCGCCTCCGAGCTCGGCACCATGCGCGTGACGCAACAGATAGACGCCCTCGAAATCATGGGTGTCAACTCCGCCGAATACCTCATCCTTCCGAAGATTCTGGGCATGCTGACCATGATGCCCTTCCTCGTCATCTTTTCCTCGGCCATGGGCATCGTGGGCGCCTACGCAACGGCATATATCGGCCATGTGCTCTCGCCTGACGACCTTACCATCGGCCTCCAGCACGATTTCGTGCCGTGGTTCCTGTGGATGAGCATTATCAAGAGTTCCGTGTTCGCATTCATCATTGCCAGCGTGAGCTCCTTCTTCGGCTATACCGTGGAGGGCGGAAGCGTGGAAGTGGGAAAAGCCAGCACCGACGCCGTCGTCTCGTCGAGCGTCCTCATCCTCTTTGCCGACGTTTTCCTCACCGAACTGCTTTCGTAAAATCACAGTTCCCTTAAATAATTAGTTGTAATTCGTTTCAAAATATTAGTTGTAATTTGTTCTAATTAGTGCCAATTAGTTTCAAAAAAAATAAGTCAAAATTAATTCCAATTCGTTTCAAAAAATATTAGTTATAATTAGTTCCAATTCGTGCCAATTAGTTTCAAAAAAAATTAAGTCAAAATTAATCCCAATTCGTTTCGAAAAAAAAGAAGAACATGATAGAAATCAGGCATTTGAGCAAGTCGTTCGACGACAAAGAAGTGCTCCACGACATCAACGCCACCTTCGAGAACGGCCTCACCAACCTCATCATCGGCCAGAGCGGCTCGGGAAAGACCGTCCTCATGAAGAACATCGTGGGACTCCTGGAGCCCACCGCCGGAGAAATCCTCTACGACGGGCGCGACTTCGTGGCCATGTCAAAGCGCGAAAAGGTAAGGCTCAGGCGAGAGATGGGCATGATTTTCCAAAGCGCGGCACTCTTCGACTCACTCTCGGTGCTGGAAAACGTTATGTTCCCCCTCGACATGTTCTCAAACATGAACCTCCGCGAGCGCAAGAAGCGTGCGGAGGAATGCCTCGACCGCGTCAACCTCGTGGGCACAGGCAACAAGTTCCCCGGCGAACTCTCGGGAGGCATGCAGAAACGCGTGGCCATAGCGCGCGCCATCGCCCTCAACCCAAAATACCTGTTTTGCGATGAGCCCAACTCGGGCCTCGACCCCAAGACATCGCTCGTCATCGATGAACTGCTGCATAGCATCACCCAGGAATTTCACACCACCACCATCATCAACACCCACGACATGAACTCCGTGATGGGCATCGGCGAGAACATCGTGTTCATCTATAAAGGCACCGCCGCGTGGAACGGCACCAAGGACGAAATCATGACCTCTACCAACCAGAAACTCAACGACTTCATCTTCGCCTCCGACCTCTTCAAGAAGGTCAAGGAAGAGGAACTGGCGCACCACGACAATAAAAAACAGTGAACATATTTCCAGCCCTCTGCCCCCCCCCCTTCCCCGCCGTCACCGTTAAAATCTCCGTTAAAACGTATTAACAAGGGCAGTTTTTCGTGAAAAGCGTTTCGTATGTGGGATTTTATTGCTAATTTTGCAGGCTAATAAACGATTATTAGGAAAAATGGCTTCATTTGCATCTGACAGAATTGTCATGGACGGTCTGACTTTCGACGACGTCCTTCTCATCCCCGCTTATTCGGAAGTATTGCCCCGCTCGGTAGAGCTGTGCACGCGTTTCTCGCGCAACATCGGGCTGAACGTGCCGTTTGTGACGGCTGCCATGGACACCGTCACGGAATCGTCGATGGCCATTGCCATTGCCCGCGAGGGCGGCATTGGCGTCATCCACAAGAACATGCCCATAGAGGCTCAGGCCCGCGAGGTGGCCATCGTGAAGCGTGCCGAGAACGGCATGATTTACGACCCGGTGACCATCCGCCGCGGTAGCACGGTGGCCGAGGCGCTGGCACTGATGGCCGAATACCACATCGGCGGCATTCCCGTTGTTGACGACGAGGGCCACCTGGTGGGCATTGTCACCAACCGCGACCTGCGCTTTGAGCGCCGCCTGGACAACAAAATCGACGACGTGATGACCAGCCGCAACCTGGTGACCACTCACCAGCAGACGGACCTGGCCGCCGCCGCCCAGATACTTCAGGAGCATAAGATTGAGAAGTTGCCCGTGGTTGACAAGGACAACCGTCTGGTGGGCCTTATCACTTATAAAGACATCACGAAGGCCAAGGACAAGCCGATGGCCTGCAAGGACGAGAAGGGGCGGTTGCGTGTGGCTGCCGGCGTGGGCGTCACCGCCGACACGCTGGAGCGCATGCAGGCCCTGGTGGATGCCGGTGCCGACGCCATTGTCATCGACACGGCCCACGGCCACTCGCGTGGCGTCATTGAGAAATTGCGCGAGGCCAAGGCATCGTTCAGCGGCATCGACATCGTGGTGGGCAACGTGGCCACGGGCGAGGCGGCCCGCATGCTCGTGGAGAACGGTGCCGACTCGGTGAAGGTGGGCATCGGTCCAGGCAGCATCTGCACCACCCGCGTGGTGGCCGGCGTTGGCGTGCCCCAGCTGAGCGCCGTTTACGACGTGTATAGTGCGCTGAAGGGCACCGGCGTGCCTCTCATTGCCGACGGCGGACTGCGCTATTCGGGCGACATCGTGAAGGCGCTGGCCGCCGGAGGGTCGTGCGTGATGGTGGGCTCGCTGGTGGCCGGAACGGAGGAAAGTCCGGGCGACACCATTATATATAACGGTCGTAAGTTCAAGAGCTACAGGGGCATGGGCTCCCTGGAGGCCATGGAGCAGAAGCACGGCTCGAAGGACCGCTACTTCCAGGGCGACACCAAGGATGCCAAGAAACTGGTGCCCGAGGGCATTGCCGGCCGCGTGCCTTACAAGGGCACGGTGCAGGAGGTTATCTACCAGATGACGGGCGGCTTGCGCTCGGGCATGGGCTATTGCGGCGCCGCCACCATCGACGACCTGCACCACGCCAAGTTCGTGCGCATCACCAATGCCGGCGTCATGGAAAGCCATCCCCACGACATCACCATCACCAGCGAGGCACCCAACTACTCGAGGCCCAACGACTGATGGCGGCACTGCGTGCCTAAATGATAATGGTACACAACTGATAGAGGAAGGAGTTTGGGAGTTTAGGAGTATAGGAGTTTAGACAATACTACCGGCCCTATATTTCAGCGAAAACAACTAACGTCAAAACACCTCAACTTCCCCAATAGATAATAATACGATAAAACAACAAAGAAAATGATATTTAATATGAAAGCAAACAGAAAATGGTTAGTGGCAGCTTTGTCATTTGTCATTTATCAATTTTCATTTAGCCACGTAGTGGCGCAGACCGACGACCCCGTCATCATGATTATCAACGGCCAGCCGGTTCAGCGCTCGGAGTTTGAATACAGCTTTAACAAGAACAATGCCGAAGGCGTCATCGACAAGAAGTCGGTGGAAGAGTATGTTGACCTGTTCGTGAACTATAAGTTGAAGGTCCAGGCCGCCCTCGACGAGAAACTTGATACCATGAAGTCGTTCCGCGACGAGTTTGCCACCTACCGCGACCAGCAGATCCGCCCGTCGTTTGTCACCGACGAGGACGTGGAGGCCAAGGCGCGCGAAATCTATGACCAGACGCAACAACAGGTGGACTCACTGGGCGGACTGATTCACGCCGCGCACATCCTCCTGATGGTTGAGCAGAACGCTTCCGAGGCCGTCGATGCCGCCGCCAAGGTGCGCGCCGACAGCATCTACGGAGCACTGAAGGCCGGTGCCGACTTTGAGGAGATGGCCAAGAAATTCAGCGATGACAAAGGTTCGGCACGCCGCGGCGGCGACCTCAGCTGGATACAGCCGCGCCAGACGGTGAAAGAGTTTGAACAGGCCGCCTACGCCCTGCAGCCCGGCGAGATGAGCCAGCCCGTGAAGTCGCCCTTCGGCTACCACATCATCCTGATGAAGGAGCGTAGCAACTTCTTCCCCTACGACACCCTGCGCAACGACATCATACGCTTCATTGAGGCCCGCGGACTGAAAGAGGAAATCGTGGAGAAGAAACTCGACAAGATGACCGAGGAACTGGGCCAGACCAGGGAGCAGATTCTTGAGCAGCGTGCCATCGACCTCTCGGAGAACGACTCCGACCTGAAGAACCTCATCCGCGAATACCACGACGGCCTGCTGCTTTATGAAATCAGCAACCGCCTGGTGTGGGACAAGGCCGCCAAGGACGAGGCCGGACTGGCCGCCTACTTCAAGGCCAACAAGAGCAAATACAACTGGGAACAGCCGCGCTACAAGGGCATGGCCTACCATGTGAAGGACGCCAAGGACGTGAAGGCCGTGAAGAAAGCCGTGAAGGGCCTGCCCTTCGACAAGTGGGCCGACAAGCTGCGCACCACGTTCAACAACGACTCCATCATCCGCATCCGCGTGGAAAAGGGCATCTTCAAGCCCGGCGACCACGCCCTCGTTGACCGCATGGTGTTCAAGAAAGACACCATTGCCAAGCCCGTGGAGGGCTATCCCATCGACGCCGTCTTCGGCAAGTTGCTCAAGAAAGGCCCCGAGGAATACAACGACGTGCGCGGACTGGTGATTGCCGACTATCAGGACCAGCTTGAGAAGCAATGGGTGGAGGCCCTTCGCCAGCGCTATCAGTTCACCGTGAGAAAAGAGGTGCTTGAAACCGTAAACAAACATTAAGCATGAAACCGACCCTGAAACTGGCCCTGCCGATGCTGGCCGTGCTGGCAGTGGCGGCCACCATGAGCGCCGGCCGCCGCCCCCTGGGCGCCGCCTCACCGTGGGCACAGAGCGACACCGTGGCAAAACCGGCACCGGCCATCAACCCTGCCAGCATCGTTGACGAGGTCATCTGGGTGGTGGGCGACGAAGCCATCCTGAAGTCGGACGTAGAGAACATGCGGCTGCAGGCCGAGGCCGACGGCGTTCACTGGAGCGGCGACCCCGACTGCACCATCCCCGAGCAGCTGGCCGTGCAGAAACTCTTCCTGCACCAGGCCGCCATCGACAGTATCGAGGTGACCGAGGCCGAAATCAGCTCTTCGGTTGACCAGCAAATCAACTTCTGGGTGCAGAACACCGGAGGAAACCAGGAAAAGGTGGAAGAATATTTCAAGAAGTCCATCAACCAGCTGCGGCAGGACCTTCACGAAGACTTCCGCGACCGCCAGCTCATTGAGAAGATGCGGGCCAAGCTGGTGGAGGACATCAGCGCCTCGCCGGCCGACGTGAGAGCCTACTTCCGCGATATTCCAGAAGACAGCATTCCCTTTGTGCCCACAGAGGTGGAGGTGCAGATTATTGTGAGGACACCGCGCGTGGAGCCCGAAGAGGTGAACCGCGTGAAAGACCGCCTGCGCGAGTTCACCGACAGGGTGACCAACGGCGAGACAACCTTTGCCACGCTGGCACGACTCTACTCTGAGGACCCGGGGTCGGCACGACAGGGTGGGGAACTCGACTACACGGGCCGAGGAATACTCGACCCCGCCTTCGCCAATGTGGCCTTTAACCTGACCGACCCGAAGAAGATTTCCAAAATCGTGGAAACGGAGTTCGGATACCACATTATTCAGCTTATTGACAAAAGGGGCGACAAAATCAAGTGCCGCCATATATTGCTCACCCCGCAGGTGTCGCAAGAGGCGGTGGACCAGGCCACCAACAAGCTCGACTCGCTGGCCGACGACCTCAGGGCCGGAAAGTTCACCTTCGACGAGGCCGCCACTTTTGTTTCCGACGACAAGGACACCCGCAACAACCACGGCCTGATGACCAACAACACCGAACAGCAGCTCACCTCGCGCTTCCGCATGCAGGACCTCCCCACGGAGGTGGCGCGTGTCGTTGACACCATGCAGGTGGGCCAGGTTTCGCAGGCCTTTGAAATGAGAAACAAAAGGGGAAAGAAAGTTTGCGCCATCGTCAAGCTGAAGAACAGGATTCCCGGCCACCGCGCCACCATCACCGAGGACTTCCAGGTGCTGCAAAACGTGGTGGTGGCCAAGCGCCGCGAAGACTTCCTGCGCGACTGGGTGAAGAACAAACTCATGCAAACATACGTCAGGCTCAACGACCGCTATCGCGGCTGCCAGTTTGAATACGAAGGTTGGATGAAATGACCCACAACCCGCAGCATACACCCACCAGGGGCGGGCACAGAATCGTCATCGCGGCGGTTTTGTGCCTGTTTGGGCTTTGCCTGGCCTTTTCCCATACGCCGCCACGCGGAAAGGGGAAGCCCAGGCCGAAGACCGACGAGCGCATCTACCTGGTGCATGCTGACGAACTGTTTTTTGAACAATACGGCCCGCACCCCGATGCGCAGATACTGCGTGGAAAAGTGAGCTTCAAGCACAAAGGGGCCACGCTGACCTGCGACAGCGCCTATTTCTACGAGGCCACCAACTCGTTTGACGCCTACGGTCACGTCAACATGCGGCAGGGCGACACATTGCGCCTCGTGAGCGATTTTGCCCACTACGACGGCGACATGCAGATGGCCTACGCCAGCCGCAACGTGGTGCTCACCCACCGGGCAACGAAACTTTATACCGACAGTCTCATCTGTGACCGTCTCTATGAACAAGTGTTTTACCCTGACGGCGGCAAGATGATTGACAAAAACAACGTGCTGGAAAGCCGCACCGGAGTGTATTTCATGGACAACCGGCAGGCGCAGTTCAATGGCGACGTGGTGCTGGTGAACCCGAAATACCGGCTCGAAACATCGGCCTTGGACTACGACATGGCGGCGTCAACGGCCTTTATCGTGGCACCCACCGACATCACCTCGGGCGAAAGCGTCATCCACACCTCGTCGGGCAACTACAACACCAGCCGCGACGTGTCGAGGCTCTACGACCGCAGCACCATTGTCAACAAGCACAAGACCATCACCGGCGATACCCTCTTCTACGACAAGAACAGCGGCGTGAGCGAGGGTTTCGGAAACGTGGTCTATCAGGACTCGGAAAACAAAAACCAGCTGTTCTGCGATTATTTCTGGTACAACGAGCAGACGGGGCAGGCCTACGCCACCAAGCGCGCACTGATGGTGGACTATTCTCAGAAGGACACGCTCTACATGCACGCCGACTCCCTGAAACTATATACTTTTAACATCAACACCGACTCTGTGTGGAGGCGCGTACATTGTTTCAACCATGTCAGGGCCTACCGCACTGACGTGCAGGCCGTTTGCGACTCGTTGGTTTACAACACGCAGGACTCCTGCATGACCATGTACAAAGACCCCATCGCATGGTACGGCCCGCGCCAGCTGCTCGGCGAGAAGATTGAGGTCTATATGAACGACAGCACCATCGACTGGGCGCACGTGGTGGGACAGGCTTTCTCGGTGGAAAAGGCCGACGAGGAGGAACACTACAACCAGGTGTCGTCAACCGAAATGTTTGCCTTCTTCGACGAAGGAGCCATCAGGCGTAGCGATGCCGTGGGCAGCGTGAGGGCCATCTATTATCCCGTTGACGACAAAGACAGTTCGCTCATCGTCATGGACTATACCGAAACCGACACCCTGCGAATGTTCATGCGCGACCGCAAGATGCACAAGATATGGACCAACCGCGCCGAAGGTACCTGGTATCCGCTCACGCAAATCCCGCCGGCCATGAAGACTCTTGCCGGTTTCGCCTGGTTCGACTATATTCGCCCTGTTGACAAAGACGACATCTTCGTGTGGCGCGGGAAGAGTTCCGGCACCGAGCTGCGCAAGGTGGAACGCCACAGCGCCCCCTTGCAGACGCTGCCGCCAGTCCATAACAATGAATCCACACCGCCCGATGAGCCTGTTCAAGCCCAGACGACCACGACCATTTCACCATGAGTGGCTCTATGTCAATGAACGGCGCGACCGGCTGAAAGCCATTGAGCAGCGCGCACGCCGCGAACTCGGCATGACTTCCGATGACCGGCCAGGCCGTCAGCCCTTGTGGAATCACCTGCACGGTGCCTTCACGACCGACCGCCTGTCGGAAAAGTATCCCAAGGGCCGATTTTTCCTGCGCAGCAACGCACTGGCCGCCTTCCTCCTCGTTATTTCCATCGCCATCCTTTTCATCCTGCTTTTCTCGTGAAACAGCGGAGGCGGATTAGATGATTTTCTTCCATAAGATTTTAATCTTTTTTTGAAAATGTTTGCTGAAAAGGAAAAAAGTGCCTATCTTTGCAACATCCACCTCCACTTTGGCACGAAAAATGCAATTGGGCTGCCACCTCTGAATCGGGGTGGCATGTTTTTATGATAGGAAATTAGCATGAACATAGAACATTTCACGTCGGAAGACAACCTTTTACAATTTAGAGATGAGTTTGAAACTGTCTGTGACATCATTTCTGTCCATAAGCGGCGGGCAATGAATGCTGTGCACAACGAGTCCCTATGCATGCTTTGGGAAGTAGGAGCTTTCGTGTCAGTAAAATTGAAAAAGGCAGCATGGGGAGAACGGGTGGTGCGCTTGCTCGCAGAATATATACATACAAGGAGCCCCAAGGCTAAAGGCTGGAGTTATCGAACCATTTATAAGATGGTGCAGTTTTATGAAACATATTCTTCGGAGGGTTTCAGTGAAATTGTTGACCATTATAAAATGCAGGACTACATGCCTGGCATGGGTATGAGGGCATTGGCAGCAAATGAGGAGATCGTGCCAATCGAATTGGCACAAATTAAGACTGGAGAATTTGTGCCAGCCGGAATGGCACAAATGCCTTCTGTTCTCTTCTCTACTGGGTGGAGCAACCATCAGTTGATTATGAGTCGGTGTAAGTCCGATGAGCAACGGTTGTTTTATATGCTTTATGCCGGGCGTGAACAGCTGGAATACAAGGAGTTGCAGCGTGCTTTGAAGACCGACGCCATGTCGTCAATACTTGGAAGCCGGGATGTGCAGTCTGAAATGATGAAGCATGAATATCCTCAGAGCGGCGTACTGTTCAAAGATACGGTGTATTTAGAGATGTTCGGACTGCCCGTGAAGTATAAGGAGTTGAAACTCAGGAAAGAAATCATTCTTCACATGAAAGACTTCATCTTGGAAATGGGTAAGGACTTCCTGTTTATCGATGATGAGCATCGTGTAACAGTGGGTGGAAAGACGTTTAAGGTCGATTTGCTGTTTTATCATAGACTGTTGCAGTGTATGGTGGCTATCGAGTTGAAAACCACCGAGTTTCATCCAAAGGATTTGGGGCAGTTGGAATTTTATCTGGAGGCGTTGGATCAAGAAGAGCGCCGTTCAAATGAGAATCCAAGCATCGGCATCATCCTTTGCAAAAGTGCAGACAAGGAAGTGGTACGCTTTGCGCTGAACCGCAGTATGTCACCGACAATGGTGGCTTTATATAAAGAACAGTTACAAGTGGGAACTGTCATCCAAAGAAGTCTGGTTGAGTTTTGCAAATTTCTGAATGAAGAAGACCGCAAAGGAAAGCAATGACAACCCTGTTTTTATAAGGATTTTTTATTTATGAGCGACATTATACAACTTCTTCCCGATAGCGTGGCCAACCAGATAGCGGCCGGTGAGGTCATTCAGCGGCCGGCATCCGTCATCAAGGAACTGGTGGAGAACGCCGTTGATGCCGGGGCTACCGTGGTCAATGTGCTTGTGGTGGACGCCGGACGCACCTCCATTCAGGTCATCGACAACGGAAAAGGCATGTCGGAAACCGATGCCCGCCTATCCTTCGAGCGGCACGCCACGTCGAAAATCCGCAAAGCCGACGACCTGTTCGCCCTTCATACCATGGGTTTCCGCGGTGAAGCCCTGGCCAGCATTGCTGCCGTGGCTCAGGTGGAGCTGCGCACGCGCATGGCCGACGACGAGATTGGCACCTACCTTTCGCTCTCGGGCGGAAAGGTGACGGCCCAGGAACCGGCGGCGTGCCCCGTGGGAAGCAATTTCATGGTCGAGAACCTGTTTTTCAACGTTCCGGCGCGGAGGAAATTTCTTAAGTCGAACGCCACCGAACTGACAAACATCGTCACTGCCTTCGAGCGCATCGTGCTCGTTAATCCGCAGACAACCTTCACCCTTCATAGCAACGGCTCCGAAATCTATCACCTGCAGACGGGCTCCACGCGCCAGCGCATCGTAGACGTCTTCGGAAAGAAAATCAACCAGGAACTTTTGCCAGTAGAGGTGAACACCACCATCTGCACGCTTTCCGGATTCGTGGGAAAGCCAGAGGCCGCGCGCAAGAAAAATCCCCATCAATTCTTCTTTGTCAACGGGCGCTACATGAAGCACCCCTATTTCCACAAGGCCGTGCAGCAGGTCTATGAGCGACTGGTTCCCGCCGGTTTCCAGGTGCCCTATTTCATCTATTTCAGTGTGCCGGCCGAGGACATCGACGTGAACATCCACCCCACAAAAACCGAGATAAAGTTTGAAAACGAGCAGACCATCTGGCAGATTCTGACCGCCGCCGTCAAGGATGCCGTGGGGAAATTCAACGACGTGCCGGCCATCGATTTCGACACGCAGGGGCGGCCCGACATTCCTGTCTTCGACCCTTCACGCCGCGTGGCCGATGTGCCGCGCGTGGACTATGACCCGCAGTACAATCCTTTCAAGGCCACTCCGCGACAGGTCTCCAGCGTGCCCAAGCACTGGGAAAAGCTCTATGAGGGCCTCGACAACCTGAAACCCGATGAGCCGCAGCCCGGCATCTTCGACGGCCAGCAGGAGTCGCAGCCCGAGGCAAGCCCCATTTCCGAGAAGTCGCCCGTGCACTACCAGTACAAGGGTTGTTACATTATGACCGCCGTGAAGTCGGGACTGATGATTATCGACCAGCATCGCGCGCACGTGCGCATATTATATGATATGTATAGGAAGCAGCTCACCCAGCATCCCGGACGCTCTCAGAAGGTGCTCTTCCCCGAGGCCGTGCAGTTGCCGTCGTCAGACGCGGTCGTGCTACAGTCGGTCATGCCCGACCTCGAAAGGCTCGGTTTTGAACTCTCGGACCTGGGCGGAGGACATTTCGCCGTCAATGCCCTGCCGGCAGGGCTCGAAGGCATCAGTGCCGTGAGGCTCCTTAACGACATGGTGGACACCGCGCACACCGAAGGGGCGGCCATCGAGGACGACATGCACCACCGGCTGGCGCTCTGCCTGGCCCGCAATGCCGCCATTCCGCAGGGGCAGGTGCTTTCCAATGAGGAGATGGAAAACATTATCAACCAGCTTTTCGCTTCCGAGAATGCCAACTACGCCCCCGACGGGCAGCCCATTCTCTGCATCCTCCGCCAAGCCGACATCGAAAAGATGCTCGCGGGCAAATAAAGCCCCATCGGGCTCTTTCTGTCCCTTTTGTCCCTTCTATGCCACAACACCGTCATGGAAAATGACGGAAAAGTGGCGCATTTTAGTTAAAACACATATTTTTTTTAGTTTTTTTGCACATAAATAAAAAATAATGACTACCTTTGCACGGATTTCTATAGAGAAACCTTTTAGGGATAAAACAATTATCGATAATATTTATAAAAAGTTATGAAAAAATTATTTCTTTTGCTTGCAGTAGCAAGTTTCTCCCTGGCTTCAATGGCTCAGGACGAAGATGTCCCCGAACTGAAGCACAGTGTTGCAACCAACTCCTTCTGGAGCAACTGGTTTGTGCAGGGTAACTTTACCTGGACGGCCTTCTATTCCAATGAGGAAAAGCATGCCGACTACACCAAGAACCCCATTAAGGACATGCGCCGCGACATGGGCCTTTCGTTTGCCATCGGTAAGTGGTTTATGCCCGAAATCGGACTCCGCACCAAGCTCGACGGATTCTGGGGAAAGAGCGTCCTCGGTTATGAGGGCGACCTGCGCGTTGGTAAGCTCACTCCGAAAGAATATGTCGGAGAGAAGCAGTGCAACCACATCAAATACTTTAACGTTCAGGAACAGGTGATGCTCAACCTGAGCAACATCATCAGCGGCTACGACCCCGACCGCAAGTTCGAGTTCATCCCCTACGTGGGCGCCGGCATGGTCCGCAACTGCTCCTACAACACTTACGAACTGGCCGCTTCGCTCGGTGCCCTGGGCACCATCAAGCTGGCTGACCGCCTGAAGCTCGGTTTGGAACTTAACTACAATCTCTGCGGTGACGACTTCGAAGGTGAGGAAGCCAAGACTTGGGGTGGACACACCAACTCGAGCCACGACCGCTGGTTCAAGGCTGAAGTTGGCGTGGTTTATGACCTCAGCAAGACCAACGGCTGGAACCGCGTGCCCGATGTGGATGCTCTCAAGGCCCTCCATCAGGGACAGATCGATGCCCTCAACGCACAGCTGCGTGACGCTCAGGGTACCATCGACGACCTGCGCAACAAGCTCAACAACCTGCCCGAACCGCAGACAACCATCATCGACAACACTGTCAAGGAGTTCATCACAACGCCGATTTCCGTCTTCTTCAACCTCGACAAGACCGAGATTGCTGTGCTGAAAGACCTCGTCAATGTGCGTGCTTTGGCTAAGTTCGCCAAGGAGAACAACCGCAACATCCTCGTAACCGGTTACGCCGACAGCGCTACGGGAAGCGTGGAGCACAACCAGTGGCTGTCTGAAAAGCGTGCTGAGCGTGTGGCCAACGAGCTTATCAACATGGGCATCGACCCGTCGAAGATTACAACCGCCGCCAAGGGTGGTGTGGAAATCCTCTCGCCCATCGACTTCAACCGTCGTGCCACCGTACAGATTACGGAAGACTAATCGCCTAACGGCCTTATCATAAACAACGGATGTTCTGCCCCGGAAACAGGGTGGAACATCCGTTGTTTGCTAATGTCCAATCCTTCAACTTGCCTTACCCCGTGTGAATAGTGGCTTTAATGCTACGAAAACCATGGAGGCTCCTCGGAGCCGTTGGAGAGGCGCCCTTTATTATTTATGATTGCCAAACAACTTTCCGTTTTTCTTGAAAACAAGAGCGGCCGCCTCACCCAGGTCACCGAAATCCTTGGGCGGGCCGGCATTAATCTTTCAGCCATGTGCATTGCCGACAGTAGCGACTTCGGCATCCTGCGTTGCATTGTTTCCGACCCCGACCGTGCACTGAAGGTGCTTCGCGACGAGGGCTTTGCCGTAAAGACCACCGACGTCATCGGTTTCACTTGTCCCAACACCTCGGGGGCTCTGTCAACCATCATGCGCTGCCTTTCCGACCGCGGCGTTTTCATTGAGTATCTCTATTCGTTCAATAGCGGCGACATTGCCAACGTCGTCATACGTCCCACCGACCTGCCGACCTGCGAGCGTGTGCTCGAGGAAAACAACGTGCAGTTCATTAACACCAGCGATTTCTATAGCCTTTGACCGTCAGGTATTCAACCGACTGCGCCAATTGTGCACAAATACCTCATAAATACAAGGTGTTGTAGAAAAAAGTTGACGAAAAATTTGGCCGTTTCGCCGGAAAGCCGTACCTTTGCACCCGCTTACGAAAAGTAGGGGCGTTTAGCTCAGCTGGTTTAGAGCATCTGCCTTACAAGCAGAGGGTCGGCGGTTCGAATCCGTCAACGCCCACAGATTAGGTTTCAGGCTTAGGCTTGAAACCTTTTTTTATGCCTCCATTGTTGCCGAAACGTTTAAAAAACCTTAATTTTCGGGATGTTTCTTAACAAATGGATAGCCACTTTCAATATAAATATGTAATTTTGTAATCTGATAAGTGCATATTTTTTAGAAAACATATCAACACTAACTCTTTTTGACCATGAAAAGAAAAATACTTTCACCCCGGCTTTTGGCCATGCGTGCTGTCATGGCCGTAGTTTGTTTGTGGCTGGCTTCCTTGTCGGCCACGTCGCAAACCATTAAGAAATGGTATCTGGTCACCGATGCCGGTGCCAGATTTTCCGTCAAGAGTGTGGGCACCCTTGTGGCCGCCGACGACCAACCCACTTTCTCCGTGCTCTCCGTCAGCGGCACTGTTCTGGCCGATGAAGTGACAGAAGTGACTTTCGACCAGTGCGAGGAACTTGTTCCAACGTCCGTGCCCCAGGTTTTGGTTGACAACAACCAGCTGTCGCGTCCCATTGAGAACGAGTTGACACTGATGGGTTTCCGTGGTAGTGTCACCCTCTATACCTCTGGCGGTCAACAGGTTCTGCGCCAGTCGAACACTTCCGGCGACCTCACCCTCGACGTTTCCTCCCTTTCCCCAGGCCTCTATGTGGTGCGTGCAGGCACCATGTGTTTCAAGTTCTTGAAAAAGTAACCTTTAGCGCTAATCATCATGAAGAAAATATCAATTCTTTTGCTTTTGGCCGCCTACAGCCTGTGCGGCCTGGCGCAAGACAAGGCGAAATTCGCCGTAGAGATGAAGGACGACGGTTACCCGTATGCCTACACCCACGTCTCTTACCAGCCCATCCGCTTCTGGCAGGTGCCCGAAACCGGTTCCTGGATTTGGTGCGATGTCCCCGAAGAAGAAATTGGTGGCTGGACCATTCAGGACCAGGACCTCTCGCACATAAAGAAAATCCGCCGCGCCAAGAATGTGCAGCAGATAATCTTGCGCAATCCATTGGACGGCAGCAACGGCGATTTCATGTACTTAAAAATGAACCCGAATTCCACGGCAGATGTCGGAACCGACGTCGAGGTGCAATTCTCGCCCTATGATGCCGACGACAAGGGTTACTACATTTCATCGACCAGCAATTCCGGCGTTGTGAGTTATTCGTTGAAGCGCCTTTTTTCACACCATCGCGGCGAAGCCACGATCACCATAACCGCCAACGACGGCGGAGATTATGCCCATATCTATGCGACGGTAGGCGACATTCCTACCTCCATGACAGAAAATTTCAGTCGCAAGGCTGTGGTGTTGCCGGGCGAGGAAATGACCCTCGACGGACTGTTCACCTTCACTCCCGAGGGCGTGAACACCCACGACTTGTTTGACCTCAGTGTGTCGCCGAGTTATGGTGCTGGTTACAGCGAGGGCGACCTTTGGTTCGACATCAGCGGCAATCCCGTGAAGTATTGGATTACCCATTTCGACGAGAGCGACATCGGCCGTTACTTTGCCGAAAGCCGCATTTTCCGCCTTCACGCCGAGAGCCCTTGGTGCAATCTGAAGGCCGACGTCTTGCAGTGGTGCCTCTTCCGTATGTTGATTTCGCCAACTACCAATTTTTCTTCTGACGGCATCCCCATGAACGTTGGTGAAGACGTGATGTTGCCCCAAAACGGCGTGATGTATGTGCGTGCCTACTGCTTGCCCAATACCACGACCATTCCCAGAGCCAACACCGGTGCCAACAATGAGAGCAAGCTTCAGAAGGTGAACACCTCGCTCTACAACCTCGCTTCCGACAACAGCAATGTGACCATAGAGCCCATGTCTGACGGTGTGACGTATAAGCTCACGTTTACGCAGAACGATGCTCCCTTCACCTTGTCCACCACTACGGGACACATGGAAACGCCGTTCACGCAGGAAGTGGAGAATTTCTATGAAAGCCCCATTCACCCGAAGGACGTTAACGGCGTGGTGCTCAAGCCCGGGCGGTGGTTCAACGTTCGCGACATCTTCGACATCGACCTGCCCGACAGCGAACTGAAAAACATCACCTACTCCATAGCGCAGTATGCGGACAACGACACCTGGGAATCGTTTGAAGTGGAGCGAAGCGCCGACGGCAAGCAGGTGCATTTCAACAACATCGGCGATCGCCGCGTAGGCGACCTCTACAAGTTCTGCCCCGCCTTCAAGCTGAAGGCATGGCACAAGGACACGCCCGAACACAAGGCCACACAAGTAGTGAAGATGAAGGCCGATGTATGCTATCAGAACAGTCAGGGCGTATGGCAGGTGTTCGACACCGACGACTGGCGCCATTTCATTGACAACAAGTGGCCGGCCAGCGACCACGACACCTACTTGTTCATGACCTACGCCGCCACCAACAGCCAGTGGAACTATGGCTGGAATGCCAGTTACTCCTATTTCACGATGATTGACAACACGGAGTATACCGTCGAGGTGGACCGTCCCGACCTGGTGTCGGTGTTGAGGATGCCGTCGTCGGACAACCGCTATTGCCTCACCCGCTTGGACTGGGGCAACCTGCAAGATGCCGTCGTGAACGTCACGGTGACCTTCGGCGACCTGCAGTTCAAGGACTACATCCTTTTGAAAGCTGAATAACTGCAGCCTACATTCTGCCGAATTACAAATTCTCCGTTCTGCTGGATTTGTAATTCGGCGGTTTTGTTTTTGGAAGGACGGCCGGGGCAGGGGCTGCGTTGACAATGCGGCCTGCGGAACCTGTGGGAAGGCGCCAGTCCAAACCGCAAACGACTGCAGTCCTTTCCGCAAACGACTGCAGTCCAAACCGCAAAACGACTGCAGTCCGACTCCAATTTTCCCGAAGTAGGACTGAGGCAAAAGCCTGTCCTCTTGGAAGATACCGCCATTTTGATTTGAAACACTGCTTCCCCACTGAAAAATGGTGGTTGGGAGGCGTTGAAAACGCAGCTTTCGAGACCTGTGGCGGGCCGCGTATGCAACATGGAAAACATGCCGGAAGGGGGAGGCTGAAATGTTAAATTCTCTTTCCTTCGCATTTAATATGTGTGGAAATTTTGCATTGTGGAAAATTATGCCTAATTTTGCACCCGATTATAATCGTTTTCCGTGGTGCGTGCGAGAGCATGTCAGACCACATTAAAAAATAGGTATTCATACGTATGAGTTTGAAGCTCGATTTGTTGACGGCCATTTCACCCGTTGACGGGCGCTACAGAGGTAAAACCGAAAGTTTGTCAGGTTATTTTTCGGAATTCGCCCTCATCCGCTATCGTGTGCGGGTGGAGGTGGAGTATTTTATTTCCCTTTGTGAACTTCCCCTGCCCCAGTTGCAGACTTTCGACCGCAGTCTCTTCCCCCGTCTGCGCCGTATTTACCAGGATTTTCAGGAGAGCGACGCCCTTCGCGTGAAGGAAATCGAGCAGACGACCAACCACGACGTGAAGGCCGTGGAATATTTCCTCAAGGAGCAGTTCGACGCCATCGGCGGCCTGGACCCCTTCAAGGAATTCATCCATTTCGGCCTCACCTCTCAAGACATCAACAACACCAGCGTTCCCTTGTCGCTGAAGGAATCCCTCCGCGAGGTGTATATCCCGCAGGTGGAAGAACTCATCGGCCAGCTGCGCACCTATGCCGAGCAGTGGAGCGGCGTGGCCATGCTTGCGCGCACCCACGGCCAGCCGGCATCGCCCACGCGCCTGGGCAAGGAGGTGATGGTGTTTGTCTATCGCCTGGAAGAACAACTCAAGCAGCTCCGCCAGGTGGAGCTGACGGCGAAGTTCGGCGGCGCCACCGGCAACTTCAACGCCCACCATGTGGCCTATCCCGGGGTGGACTGGCGCGACTTCGGCAACCGCTTCGTGGAAGAGAAACTGGGGCTGAAGCGCGAGCAGTGGACCACGCAGATTTCCAACTACGACCAGCTGGGTGCCTGCCTCGATGCCCTTCGCCGCATCAACACCATCGTCATTGACCTTGACCGCGACTTCTGGATGTATATCTCCATGGAGTACTTCAAGCAGAAAATCAAGGCCGGCGAGGTGGGCAGCAGCGCCATGCCGCACAAGGTGAACCCCATCGACTTTGAAAATTCCGAGGGCAACCTGGGCATTGCCAACGCCATCCTGCAGTTCCTGGCCCAGAAGCTGCCGGTAAGCCGCTTGCAGCGCGACCTCACCGACAGCACGGTGCTGAGGAACATCGGCGTGCCCCTGGGCCACGGACTCATTGCCATGCAGAGCACGCTGAAGGGCCTGCGCAAGCTCATCCTCAACGAGGACAAGCTGCGCGAAGACCTCGACAACACCTGGGCCGTGGTGGCCGAGGCCATACAAACCATCCTGCGCCGAGAGGCTTATCCCCATCCCTACGAGGCCCTGAAGGCCCTGACCAGGACCAATGAGCACATGACGCGTGAGAGCATCAGCACATTCATCGACACGCTCAACGTGGGCGACGACGTGAAACAGGAGCTGAAAGCCATTGCGCCAGGCAACTACACCGGCATTTAGAGATATCATTTATTTACAAGCCTAAGCGATTAGGTGATATTTATTTTTATTTATTCAACTATTACATCAAACAATTATTAAAAAAGAAAACACCATGTCAGAAGAAATGGAAAACAAAATGGAAGGCACATCCGCCGAACAGAACCGGACAGAGGGCAGCCGCGAGGGCTACCGCCCGTCAACAGGCTATCAGGGCTACCGCGCCCCCGGACGCAGCCCGCGCCCACGTATTCATCAGCCGCGACCCTATGCTTCGCAACGCAATAGCGAAGATGAGGGAGGCTTCCGCCCCGAGGGCTTCGGAGCCAACCTGCAGCAGTCGGATAGCTCGCAAAGGGCTTATCGTCCGCGCCAGCAGTACCAGGGCGGCGGTTATCAGCAGCGCCAGCAGGGCTACCAGCCGCGCCAGCAACAGGGCGGATTCCGTCCGCGCTATGGAAACACGGACAACGAAGGCGGCTACCAGCCGCGTCAGCAAAACTACGGCCAGCGTCCGCAACAAGGTTACCGCCCAAGATACAACGGCAGCGCCGATGAAGAGGGCGGTTATCAGCCGCGCCAGCAGGGCTACGGCCAGCCGCGTCAGCAGGGCTACGGTCGCCAGCAAGGCTACGGCCAGCAGCGCCAACAGGGCTACGGCCGCCAGCAGGGCTATGGCCGCCAGCAGGGCTACGGTCAGCAGCGCCAAGGCTACGGCAAACGTTCTGGCGGCTACGACCCCAACGCCAAATACAGCCTGAAAAAGCGTATAGAATATAAAGAGGTGAACATCGACCCCAACGAGCCCATCCGCCTGAACAAGTTCATGGCCAATGCCGGCATCTGCAGCCGCAGGGAGGCCGACGAATTCATACAGGCCGGAGCCGTGAAGGTGAACGGACAGGTGGTGACCGAATTGGGCACCAAGGTCCTGAGGACCGACGAGATTTTGTTCCACGACACCCCCGTATCGCTCGAAAAGAAAGTCTATGTGCTCCTGAACAAGCCGAAGGACTACGTGACCACCAGCGACGACCCGCAGCAGCGCAAGACCGTGATGGACCTGGTGAAAAACGTATGTCCCGAGAGAATCTACCCGGTGGGCCGCCTCGACAGAAACACCACCGGCGTGCTCCTGCTCACCAACGACGGCGACCTGGCCTCGAAACTCACCCATCCCAAGTTCCTGAAGAAGAAAGTATATCATGTGTTCCTCGACAAACCCGTGGCCGCTCAGGACATGCAGCAGATTGCCGAAGGCGTGGAACTGGAGGACGGCGAGGTGCACGCCGACGCCATTGAATATTGCAACGAAACCGACAAGAGCCAGGTGGGCATTGAAATCCACAGCGGAAAGAACCGCATCGTGAGGCGCATCTTCGAAGCCCTCGGCTACAGGGTGGTGAAGCTCGACCGCGTGCAGTTTGCAGGCCTTACCAAGAAGAACCTGCGCCGCGGCGACTGGCGCTTCCTCACAGAGAAGGAAGTTGACATGCTCAGAATGGGCGCCTTTGAATAGTTTACGCCTTTTCTTCTGGCCCAACAAGCATATAACACAATTCCAAAACACATAAAATGAAAAGGACAAAAGTCATTGATGCCTTAAACAGCACCGACTATGACAAGAAAATCACCGTGATGGGGTGGGTGAGGACCCACCGCGCCAGCAAGGCCGTGGACTTCATCGCCCTGAACGACGGTTCAACCATCAAGAACATACAGATTGTTGTGGATGCCGGGACGGTGTCCGAGGATACACTCAAACAAATTACCACCGGAGCCTGCATCGCCGTGGACGGAACGCTCGTGAAGAGCCCCGCACAGGGACAGGCTTCAGAGATTCACTGCGAGAACATCAAGGTGTTCGGACTCTGCGGCAACGACTTCCCCATGCAGAAAAAAGGCCAGACCTTTGAATACATGAGGCAGTATGCCCATTTGCGCCTGCGCACCAACACCTTTGGCGCCGTCATGAGAATCAGGCACAACATGGCCATGGCCATCCACACCTATTTCCATGAGCACGGCTTCTTCTACTTCCATTCGCCCATCATCACCGGCAGCGATTGCGAAGGAGCAGGGCAGATGTTCCAGGTGACCACGAAGAACCTCTACGACCTGAAAAAGGACGAAGAGGGGAAAATCATCTACGACGACGATTTCTTCGGCAAGACCACCAGCCTCACCGTCAGCGGGCAGCTGGAAGGCGAGCTGGGAGCCACGGCGCTGGGGGCCATCTATACCTTCGGACCGACTTTCCGCGCCGAAAATTCCAACACTCCGCGACATCTCGCCGAGTTCTGGATGATTGAGCCCGAGGTGGCATTCATTGAACTTAACGACCTGATGGACCTCGAGGAGGACTTCATCAAGTATTGCGTGAAATGGGCCCTCGACCATTGCCAGGACGACCTGCAGTTCCTCAACAAGATGATCGACAAGACGCTCTTGGAGCGGCTTCGCTCGGTCGTCGATACCGAATTCGTGAGGCTGCCCTACACCGAGGGCATCAAGCTCCTGGAGGAGGCAGTGGCCAAGGGAAAGAAGTTCGAGTTCCCCGTGTCGTGGGGCATGGACCTGGCCTCTGAGCATGAGCGCTATCTCGTGGAGGAACATTTCAAGAAGCCCGTCATCATGATCGACTATCCCAAGGACATCAAGGCCTTCTACATGAAAATCAACGACGACGGCCGCACCGTGCAGGGCACCGACGTGCTCTTCCCGCAAATAGGAGAAATCATCGGAGGTTCCGTGCGCGAGGAAGACTACGACAAGCTGATGGGCGAAATAGAGCGCCGCAACATCCCCATGAAGGACATGTGGTGGTATCTCGACACCAGGAAATTCGGCACCTGCCCCCACGGCGGTTTCGGACTGGGCTTCGAGCGACTGATACTCTTCGTCACGGGCATGCAGAACATCCGCGACGTCATCCCCTTCCCCCGGACTCCCAAAAACGCGGAGTTCTAAGAATTCAACACATTTTTACGTTTTAATTCTTTATAATTTATGGTAAAAAGACTATTCTTGATGACTGCCCTCCTCTCTGTGGTAGGACTTCAGTTGTTTGCACAGCTCAACGGCAACGGCTACTACCGTGTGCATAACTATGCCACGGGGCGCTATTTCGCTGTCCACGACAACAAGGGCAGCGTGGAACGCCACGGCACTACGGTGAAGTACGACATGGGTGCCATCGAACTGATGGACAATCTCAGCGACGTCATCTCAGACCCGGGGTCTGTTGTCTATATCAAAGACCTGGGCTCCAACTACTACTCGTTGCGCATACAGGGCATGACCTCTGAAGAGCTGATGAAGGGCTACAAGTTCAGCATCGGCGCTTCACCCGTGGGCGAAAATCTCTATAGGGCTTCCGTCAGGGGCAGTGCCTACAGGGCTGTGCTCGGCGACGACGGAGGTGAAGTGCTGGCCATCAATACCGACGACGAGCATTGCGCATGGTACATCACCCCGGTCAACAACACCGGCGAAAACTATTTCGGCGTGGCGGCTCAGCTCGCCGGCGACGGAAAGTACTATGCCACTCTCTTCACCGACTTTGCTTTCCAGCTCCCCATGGGCATGAAAGCCTATGTGGTGAACCGCTTCGATGCTGAAAACCGCATCGTGCTGAAGGAAGTGGCCGGAAAAGTGCCCGCACAGACGCCCGTCGTGCTGGAATGCACCTCGGCAGACCCCGCCGTCAACAAGCTGCTCCCCATCGACGAGACGGTTCCCTCTGCCGGAACGAACCACCTGAAGGGCGTGTTCTTCAACATCGACAAGGTCATCAACGGTTATCCCCACACCAACCATGTGGCTTTCAATGCCGCCAACATGCGCGTGCTCAAGGTGACACCGTCGGGCGACATCACCTTCTCAACAACTACCGAGCAGTACATTCCCGCCAACACGGCATACGTGGCACTGCCTTCGGGAAAGACCTTCGGCACCGACGTGCAGGTGGTCAAGGAGAACGTGGCTGGCGAAACGGTGTATGTCAGGGTCAACGACTGCACCATGGCCTACGGCGACCCGCTGCCCAAGTTCACCTACACCGTGGAGGGCGGAACGCTTAACGGAACACCCACCCTCACATGTAATGCCACCAGCGAGTCGGCTCCCGGCACTTACACCATCAAGGCCGAAAAGGGAAGCGTAACCAACGCCAGCGTAGTGTTCTACAACGGAACGCTCACCATCACCAAGGCTCCGCTCACCATTACTGCCAACAGCTACACAAGGAAATACGGCGAGGCTAATCCGAAACTCGAAATCACCTACACCGGATTTAAGAACAACGAGAACAACGAGGACCTCAAGCGAGACGCACAGGCCGTTTGCGAGGCAACACCGACAAGTCCCGTGGGCACTTATCCCATCGTCGTCTCGGGGGCTCTTTCCGACAACTACGAGATTACACATGTCAACGGACAGCTCAACGTTGAGAAAACCCCGTTGCAGGTGACCGCCGACAACTTCACCATCAAGCAGGGTGAGGAAATTCCGCAACTCACATTCACTTACAACGGATTTGTGAATGAGGAGAACGAAGACGTGCTCGACAAGAAACCCACCATCAGCTGCGACGCCGTCGTTGGAAGTGCACCCGGCACCTACGACATCGTGCTCCAGGGCGGCGAAGACAACAACTATGAGTTCGCCTACACCAACGGCGTGCTCACCGTCATCAATGCCGACGCCATCATCGTGAAGGTGGGAGTCTATAACATCGTTTACGGCGAAGCCATTCCCGAAATCACCTATACCGTGGAGGGCGGAACGCTCGAAGGAGAACCGGTCGTCAAGTGCGCTGCCACCGACGACTCCAATGTCGGACAATACCCCATCACTCTTGAAATGGGCACCATCGCCAACTACAATGTCACGCTGGTCAACGGCATGCTCAACATTGCCAAGGCTCCCCTTACCGCCACCGTGGGCAACTACTCCAGGTATTTCGGAGAAGAGAATCCCGAATTTGTCGTCACCGTTGAGGGATTTGTGAAGAATCAGACCGAGGACGTGCTCATCAGCCGTCCTGTGGCCACCACCACCGCAACATGGGAGAGCCCCGAGGGCGATTATGTCATCCTCGTGTCGGGAGGTGAAGCCACCAACTACTTCTTCCGCTACATCAACGGCACGCTGACCGTCCTTCCGGCATCGGCCATCGAAAGCATCATCGCCTCTGGAAAGGCATTCGATGTCTATACAACCAGCGGCGTGAGGGTGAAGACGCAGGTGCGCTCGCTCGAAGGCCTTGCAAAAGGACTTTACATCATCAACGGAAAGAAAGTGGCTGTCAACTAACCGCCATCCCTGTTACCCTAAAAATGCCGGGAAGTCCCAACTTTCCGGCATTTTTCATGTCCCGCCCCTTCCACCTTATTATATTATATATAATTCAAGTTCCGCATTCGCTCAACTTCTGTAACTCCTGAACTACATCAACTTGAGAAAGTTGAGTATATAAGTTTGTTGATTCGCCGACATGTAACCGCAAAGTAGGAACGCGATGTGTCGCGTCCGCAAGTGAGGACATACGGCTAATCGCGAGCGCTGGCAGACGTGAAATATCACGTCCCTACTGTCAAGATTTTTCATGGTTTTTTGGTTGCCCCAAAAGGTTTGACGGCAAATGAAGGGGAGAGATTTGGCAAATTGAGAGGCGATAATTGGCAAATCTCTCCCCTAAATTTGCCGTCAAACTCAGTGCAATTTTCAAACGTCTGATATTCAACACTTTACAATTTTTGATGCAAAATCCCCCGTTTTGTCAAAATCTTTTACCAATTTGTCCCCATGCCGCTATCCCCCCGAGGTAAGAAAAAGAAGTATGATAATTAGCGGTGAAGGAGCCGTTCTGCCTATTTTGCAATTCGCCAGCAATGAGTATAAGTATTTATAATGCAAAAAAGGTTCCCCGTTCTGCCGACTTTGCAATCCGGCAGAACGGCCTTCTCCCCCCTGTCCCGTTTGTTGCGATACCATCGCAACCTTCACCTTATTATATTACGCATGCGCGCGAAACAACCCCCTCCGCCCCTTTCTTCCAGCCCCCCATTCACCGCTACTCCCAAAAAAAACAGCCGTTTTTCTTGGCACTTCATAAAAAAAGCACTATATTTGCACCCGATTTCGGACTACAACCGGAACAATACACACAACATGAGCGAAACCCCAAGAAAAATGCCCTTTTTAAGGACAAAAACGGGGATAATAAACAACCAAATCGATAAAAATGTTAAATTTTGTTCCTTTTGTGAAAAAATATCGTGAATTGTTTGCGCAATATCATAAATAAGCGTATATTTGCACAAAATTATTGTCATCTCTCGAAAGAGAGGGGCAAATGTGTGTGAGAGAATTTAAGCATAAAGTATATATTTAGTTTAATTTAATTTTTAGTCTAATGAAAAAGAAAATTTTTAGCACGTTGCTCCTGGTGGCCTTTGCACTGGCTTCCACGAGCATGTTCGTTTCTTGTAAAGACTATGACGACGACATCAACCAGAAGGCTGATAAGTCTGCGCTCGTAGAGCTTCAGAAGAAACTGGAAGCTGACTTGGCATCCCTCAGGGCCGAGTGTACTGCTGCTCATGCGACTTTCGCCACAAAGGTGGAACTCGCTGCTGAGGCTGCCAAAATTACTGCTCTTCAGCAGGCTGTGGAGGCACTCAAAACCGAAGTCGCAGCATGTGCTAAGGCTGATGAGGTCAACGCCGCCCTCGCCGAAATCAGGGCTATCCTCGATGGTAAAGCCGACAAGGCCGCTCTGCAGGAACTGGTTGACCGTGTGAACGCTATCGACGAAAAGTATGCCGAGCTCCTCAAGAGCTATGCTACTGTTGATTATGTCAACTCCATCAAGTTGGACCTTCAGGGACAGATCGACGCCCTCAAGGCTCTCGAAACTCGTATTGCCGCTCTTGAGACTGAACTCTCCACAAAGCTCAGCAAGGCCGAGTTCGAAGCTTTCAAGGCTATGGTTGAAGGTATGTACACCAACGCTCAGATTGATGAGTTGATCAATAACCTCAGAGCTGAACTCGAGCAGAAGATTGAGCAGAAGATTTCTGACGCTCAGCCCGACCTCACCGCTGTCAACACTCGTCTGGCTACGCTCGAGACCGAACTTCAGGGACTGAAGGACCAGCTGGTCAACTATGCTAAGCTCTCTGACCTTCAGGCTCTTGAGGCTAAGCTCGCTGACTACCTCCCCCGTGCTGAATTCCAGGAAATCTTCAATGGCATCGAAGCTGAATTCACTGGCGTGAAGTCCAGCATCGAAGGTTTGCAAACTGCCCTCGCTGGCATCCAGGATGTTCTTGGCACACTCACCAAGGAAGAAGTTGTTGAACTTCAGAAGATTGCCAAGGCTGCTGACGAACTTACCAACCTCGCCGGTAATGTCAACATCCTGAACGTGCTCATCAAGAAGCGCGTCACCAGCATTGTCTTCAAGCCCGAGCACACTTACCTCGGCTGTGAGGCTGTCAATGCTCCCGCTCTCGCTTACCAGCCCATCATTAAGAAGAATGGTAAGAATAACACCGAGCACTACGAGTATCTGAAGAATGGCGCTCTCACTGGCAAGTACTATGATGGTGCAGAAATGCCCGTGCTCCAGGCTCCTTCGAAGGTTGGAAAGACTTACTGGGAACTCTACCAGGAAATCCGCAACAATCCTTGGGCTATCATCAAGGACTTCACTGCCATCGACCATGTCACCTATGGCGTGCCCTCAAATGCTTACTACATCGTCAACCCGCAGACAGCTGACTTCTCGAAAGCTAAGCTCAGCTTCTATGCTAACGACGTGATGGTTCACGAGGAAATCGAGTCGCGCTGGCTTGACCAGATCCGCACCGACTTCGTTGTGCCCGTGAAGACTAAGGATGCTGAAGGCAACGAAGGCTTTGCCTACACTTACAACCGCGCTACTGGCGTGCTCACAGTGCCCTTCAAGATCAATGACTGGGAGAACTACATCGAGCAGCTCATCAACAACTACATGGACACTGTGCCCATGAACAACTATCAGAACAAGTTCGCTCACCTGAAGACCCTCGGCACTCAGATCGCCCTCCGCATCGAGGATAACGACACTGCCGTTGTTTCTGACTGGGCTTATGTTGCTCCCGCATTCTATCACATCATGGGTCTGGCTGACACTCACGCTGACCGCACTTATCAGTCGCAGGTGACCGCTCGCGACAGCAAGCCGCTGCCTCTGCCCGTTATGCCTCCCTGCCAGCAGGACAACCCCATCAGGCACATGTTCAAGACCGCTGCTGACGCTATCAACAATGGTTACACCCACCAGGTGGCTTACAACGGTTCGTTCGACCTCAGCCAGTTCGTGGAGACACACTACGTTTACATGGACTTCAACGACTATGGTTATGGCAACCTCGACCATACTATGACTCCGGAAATCTTCGAGCAGCTCGGTCTGAAGTATGTCTATAGCATTGTTGACTATACTGAAGGTGCAAACAAAACTTCTGAGTCCGCTCACCTTGAGCAGGATGCTGAGAATCCCTCTGTGTTCTATCCGCGTTCAGTGACCGCCGATGGTGAGACCATCACTGGTCAGACCGCTACTCGTGAGACCATCTATCGTGAGCCGCTGATCAAGGTTGAGCTGCAGGATGCTGACGGCAACGTCTTCGAGGCTGGTTATGTGAAGCTCCAGATTGTGGAGAATCCGACCCCTGCTCCCGATGAGTATCTCGAGTTCGACTTCGACTTCACTGAGGACACTTATGTGAACTGCGATGAGGCTATCACACGCAAAGTTACATGGTCACAGATGGAGAACCTCCTTCTCGCTAAGCTTGGTAAGTATGGTTATAGCAAGGAGCAGTTCGAGGCTGAATATCAGATTGACCTCCCCGCTGCTGTTAAGCAATTCCTCCGCTCTGAGAAGGACGGTAAGGTGAGCTACACTGAGAACACCGACCCCTTCGGCGTTGTTGACTATACCGCTTATGACGGTGAGAGCCGTGAGACCAACATCATCACATGGACCGTTTCTGACGGTACTGATTTGGCAGCACTCTATGACCTCTGCGAGGTTGTTGACGGTGTGAACACTAAGGAGTTCATCACATATGTGCGCTTCGTCAAGAGAGTTGGTACTGGTCCCGACCTCTACATCGCTCTGAAGATTCCTGCTGGCAAGCTGCACTTCGCTACTGGTCAGATTGACAACACCAAGACCTTGGCTTACTGGTTCAACCTCAACCAAACCACTAATGCCCAGAATGCTGACGAAGCTCGTGAGGTACGTGTAAACGTTCCTGTGCCTGCAACTTCTAATGAGGTCAAGCCTGTCGGTACCTTCTCTTATAAGAACGACAACCTCCTTGAGAACACAGAGTTTGTGAAGGATCTGCACGACTACTTCCGCGCTGGAACTGTTGCTCTCGCTCTCGATGAGCCCACCAAGTTCCCGTCATTCGCTGGTAAGACTCCGACCTTCCAGTTCACTCTGCCTTCAGTTGCCACTGGCAATGCTACATTCAATGCCGTCAACGGCGAATGGAGTGTCAAGGGCATCAGCGGAGCTACTTATAAACTCCACCTGTCCAATGACAACTTGACCATCTTCTGTGGCATTGTTCCTATCGTTGAACTCGACAATCAGGGTGCAATCCACTTCATCGAAGGTGAAATTGCTGACGACATCTTGAACTATAAGGGTCATGAGAATCTTGGTGAGCTTGAGACCTTCACCGCTTACATCAAGATGACACTCGACGACACCTGCTATCCGTTGTCACTCCGTGGCTCTGAGTGGTTCAATGTCCGCTTCGTACGTCCGCTGACAATGAAGGGTGGTAAGGAAACCACAGTGACTGATGCTCCTAACAACTGGCAGGACATCGACCTCGTCAACCTTGTCAGTGTATTTGACTGGCGTGGTTACAAGGGTGTCAACACAAGCGGTGTTCCCTCGAACCAGACGTTTGCCTTCAGCTACTATCAGGTACGCTTCCTCACCGATATTAATGATATCGTAACCGATGCTCACCTTGGTAAGGATGCTCGTGAAGCAGTTGCTAATAAGTATCGTAACAATGTCAACACTGGCAAGGCTCCGATGGATGGCATGGCTTATGAGACTGACTTTATCGACTGGCATGAGGTTGTAGGTCTTGAACTCCAGTACAAACCCAGTTCAACCACAATTCTCCAGTACAAGAACAATGGTGCCATCACCGATGACTTCCATCTCTTCGTACCTGTTTACATGTCGTATGTCTTCGGTCAGTATAAGATTTCTTATCAGAATGCTTACCACATGGTGACTGTGAAGAAGTCTGTTGACCAGCCCACAGCTAAGGAGAACTAAGATAGATTAGCAATCTATTCAATATCTCAGAGGGGTGTCACTCGTTGGCACCCCTTTTTAAACAAAACCCTTTAATGATGAAAAAGAA
>JAFVHN010000101.1 GCA_017474515.1 Prevotella sp.
AAAATGGTGAGAAAAAAAGGAGAGTGAAGAATTGAAACCGCAAATCAAATGGCGGCAGCAAATTCTTCACTCTTCACTTTTCACTCTTCACTTAAGATTACTTGTTTTCCGAGACAAGGATATCGACAAGCGCTTTATCCTTAAATGTGTGCTTCTGCTGGTCCCAGAAGCCGAAGTCGGCATCATAGCACCAAGTGGTCCACGCGATATTGAACTCGTTGAACACCGTAATCATGTCTTTTGTCCACTTATAGGCCAGCTCGCGGTCCACGGGCTCATAGACGCCCCACTCGCCGCAGAACAGTTGCAGGTCGTACTTCTTGGCCACCTCGATGGCATCCTTGAACTGTTCGCGAATCATGTCGATGTTCCATTCCTCCTTCGTATATCTTTCCAACTCAGGCTTCAACGAGTCGGGAGCAGCCTCGAAATCTTCCTTCGACACCAGCACGCCGGGATAGTTCACCTTGCCCTTGTAGCGGCCGATGGGCGTCCAGGGTGCACCGTAATGGGTCAAGACCATGGGGTTGTAGTAATGGAAGGAGAGCACGATGTTCTTGTCGCCCTCGGGCACCTTCAGGTATTTCATGGTCTCGTAGCCCTGCCAGCGGTTGGAGCCTACGACAAGCGTGCGCATGGGCTCACGCTCGCGCAGTGCCTTGTGAACCTTGGCTATCAGCGCGTTCCACTGCTCATGGTCATCGGCCACCGGCTCGTTCATAAATTCGTAGGCCACGGAATCGACGCTAAAGCCTTTCAGCACGTCCGACAACTGGTACCACATATCGATAAGTCCCTGCTGGGCCTCCTCCGAGGTGAAAAGCGTGTTGACCTTGCCCTCGTTGACGGCATTGAAATTATGAGAGCGGAGGTTGTGCAGGTCCACAATGGCACGCAGGTGGTGCTTGGCAGCCAGGCTGAGGGCGTTGGTGAGCAGGTCCCACGCCTCGGGCAACTTGTTGCCCTCCTCGTCCCAGAATTGCTCTTCGTCGATGGGGATGCGCACGAAGTCGAAGCCCAACGAGTCCAGCCGCGCAAAGTCATCCTCCTGGATGTGCAGGCGGCGCCCTTCACCGCGCTCCTTCGACTGCGACAGCCAGTGGCTCAGGTTTGTTCCGCGCTTGATGCGGAAGTCATTCACTTTCCCCGCCGTGTCTTCGCCACCGCAGGAACTCATAATCATGGCAGCACTGACAAGTGCCGCAAAAAACAAAAAAAACCTCTTCATACCTGACAGATTTAAAATATTTTCTGCAAAGATAGTAAAACTATTTTACAAACACCCCCTTTTATCTTTTTTTAATGGAGGCAAATGGTGTTTGTAAGGTACTTGCTCTTCCATATAACAAAATTGTCTGTTTTGTTATTGGGGCTTCATTTTGTGTGTTGCACAATTCGTTACTCGGAAATGAAAATAAAAGCAAGCTTTTCTTTTGCATTGTTCGTTATCCGTACCTTTGGATAAGGTACTCTCACTTCCATATAACAAAATTGTCTGTTTTGTTATTGGGGGCTTCATTTTGTGTTGTACAATTCGTTACTTCCATATAACAAAATTGTCTGTTTTGTTATTCGTGGCTTCTTTTTGTGTGTTGCACAATTCGTTACTCGGAAATGAAAAGAAAAACAATGTTTTCCTTTTGCATTTCGCTCGTTTATCCGTACCTTTGTCAAAATTTTTCAATCAATCTTTATTTCAACTATCATTTGTTCATTATGAAAAAAGCTATGTACCTATTTGCCCTGGCCGCAACGGTGTGGCTGGCAGGCTGTAAGCAAACAAAAGTCATCACCGACCTGCCACGTGCAGAAGCCGCTCCCGAGGTGGCGGCGGCCGTCGATTCGTTCGTCAACGCCACTCAGACGCGCCCCGTGGCCCCCGACTCCATCACCCTTCACAGCATCATGATTCTGAAGCACGGCAACGTGGTGTACGAGAAATGGTTCAACGGCCATTCCGCCGACACCCCCCACCCCATGTTCTCCGTCAGCAAGACGTTCACCGCCACCGCCGTCGGCCTGGCCATCAACGAGGGAAAACTCAAACTCGACGACCCCGTGGTGAGCTTCTTCCCCGACAAGTTGCCGGCTGAGCCGAGCGACAACCTGAAGGCCATGACCGTGCGCGACCTGCTCACCATGACCTGCGGCCACGACGTGGAGCCCAACAGCTCTCGGTCCGACTCCCTCGACTGGGTGCAGGGCTTCCTCTCATGGCCCGTGGAGCACAAGCCGGGCACTTACTACCTCTACAATTCCATCGGCACCTACATGCTCTCGGCCATCGTGCAGAAGGTGACGGGCGAAAAGCTCATCGACTATCTGGACAAACGCCTCTTCCAGCCCCTGAACATCGCACGGCCGCAATGGGACGAAAGCCCGCAGGGCATCAACTGCGGTGGATGGGGCCTGATGCTCAAGACGGAAGACATGGCCAAGATGGGGCAGTTGTTCCTTCAGAAAGGCCAGTGGAACGGCGAGCAGATAGTGCCTGCCGAATGGCTGAAGGAGATGTCGAGCTACCAGGTGCCCTCCGCTCCCTCGGGCACACGTTTTGAGGACCTTGAGAAAGCCGGGCTCAACAAGGACAACAACGAGTGGGTGCAGGGCTACGGTTACCAGATGTGGATTTGCCGCCACAACGCCTTCCGCGCCGACGGTTTTGCCGGGCAATACATCATGGTGTTCCCCGACCGCGATGCCGTGCTGGTGCTTACCACGTCGTCCTCGCTCTACCAGCCCTACATGGACCTCGTGTGGCAATACCTGCTCCCCATTCTTTAGAGAAAAGAGAAAAATAAGGTAATAGGTAAAAGTGAAAAGTGAAAAATTTGTTGCCGCCATCTTATTTTTCACTTTTCACTTTTCATTTTTCACTTTTCACTTTTCATTTTTCACTTAAAAGATTTCACCAGCCTGAGCACTCCCACGGAGTTCTCGGGCATGGTAAACTCAAACATGGCCTTCACCGGGCCAATCGTCTGGAGCTGGGGCGTGATGGCCTCTTGATAGCTGAACGAGCTGTCCACGTCGGGATGGCTCGAATAGTAGTTTTGTCCGCCCTGGTTTTTTACATCCGTGTCGTGCGAGGTGATGTATTCCATTTCCGCCACATAGTCGGCGGTATTGTTCATACTGACGTGGATGGCCTTTGCCTTCGCCTCGGCATTGACGAACTTCAAGTAAATAGTGCCCGTGCGGGTGTCGATGGTTGACGAAAGGTAGATGTTCCGGTCGGCATCGCCCCATTGTTTCACATGCTTCACGGCGCGGTCGCCGCCCTGCGAGAACAACTGCTGGTAATAATAGTTGGTGGTGCGCCACAGCCCGCGGTTGTCGAACCAAATGAGATTGGAGTTCCACTTGTTGAACCCCTTTTTGCAGAACAACGGGGCATAGGCGGCCATCACCACCATGTCGGAATTGCGCTCCAGGCTCAGCCAGTAGGCGGCCTCGGCCAGCGTGGAACGGTAGGCGTTGTTCGTGCCGTTGTTGGCAAACTCGCCCACGAACACGCGGGTGGGCCGGTTGCGGTCGTAGGTCATGCCCTGACCACCGCGTACGGCATTGCGGTCGTAGCGGTTGCCGTTGTTGAAGAACCAGTCGTCGCCCTTGTAATAATGCTCGTCAACATAGGTGTCGGCATATTTGGCGTCTATTTCGGCATAGTTGGCGTCAAACTCCCGTCCGGCATCGCGTGCGCCGGCGGTGGTCACGATGATGATGTCGGGATATTGCGCTTTCACGGCCTTATAGATGATGTCGAAGCGCTCCCAAAATTCCTTTCCCCGGTTTTCGTTGCCTATGCCCAGGTATTTCAGGTTGAACGGTGCGGGGTGCCCCATCTGCGCGCGCACCTTCCCCCATGTCGAGCTGACGGGGCCGTTGCAGAACTCAATGAGGTCGAGAGCGTCTTTCACGAAAATGTCGTGGAAGCGCTGGCGGTCGGCCTCCGTCTCCAGCGGGGCAATGTATTGGTGCCCGGCAAACTGGCACGTCACGCCATTGTTGAGCACCGGCAGCGGACTGGCTCCCAGCGACTCGGCCATGAGGAAATACTCGTAGAAGCCCACGAACTGCGATGTCCAGTAGCCCCAGTGGTTGCGGAAGCCGAGGCGTTCCTCGGGCCTTCCCACGGAGTTTTTCCAGAACACCTGTCCGAAGTAGTTGGTGCCCTCCGAGGCGCATCCGCCCGGGAAGCGCATGAACCGCGGGTGCAGGTTGTCGAGGGCTTCCATCAGGTCCTTGCGGAACGGGCCATACTTGCCGCCCTTCCACAGCCTCGATGCCTCGGGCACCAGCGTCACGAAGTCGAGGAAGAAGGTGCCCGGCGCATCGCCGGTGATGACCAGCCGGCTGTCAACCGACCGAAGGGCCTTCAGCCGGCCGGTATATTTTTTCCAGTCGTCTTTCAACTTGGAGATTTTTATGACGTTGCTGTTCACCTTTCCGTCAATGTCCTCCAGCCACACGCTCACCTTTCCGCGGTAGTGCTCACCCTGCAGCCAGAGGCCGAGGTCATAGGCCGTGCCCGCCACCACGGGCAGCGAGGGGCGCTGGGTGTTGTTGCTATAGGTGGCACCGCTCCTGCCCCCTCGTGGAACATTCTGCGGAGCCGGCGCTATGCCGTAGCCGTTGGCGGCAATGCCATAGCCTCCGCCGGCCTCCGCAATGTCGAAGCGCACGCAATATTGCACATATCGCTGCTCGTCGTCGTATTTGTCGCCCGGGTCGTAGTTGTACTTGCGCTCCAGGTTTTTCACCAAGGGATGGTCGCTCACCGCACGGGCACGGCCCACGGCACCGTCCCTGCTTACCACCGTCCACCCGAAGAAGATGGTGTCGCTCTGCGAGAACTCCTCGGCCGGGGCGTCGGGGACGCGGTACGCTTGGAAGGAATTGTTCTGGACCATCTGGGCACAGATGCCGCCGTCGAGCGACTGGTTGATGTCCTCGAAGAAGATGCCACTGAGAGTGGGACTGATTTCAATGCCCAGGTCGTCGGTGACAATGAGCAACTCATGCTCGAAGGAGCCGGCGTCGCCACCCGGCGGAAGTTCGACCACAGCCTGCGAATGGCCATGCACGCCCGTCAACAACAGGGCACAGGCCGCAAATAATTGCTTGTTCATGCTTATCGTATATTTAGGTTTCTGACTTTTTCTTGGGGAGCACAGGTGTCCGCTTGTTCATACGCCACGCCGGCCGAAGGGCCTTCCCCACCCCGGCCCGGCAATAGCTTCGTTGTTTCCTGCAAAGTTACTACTTTTTATTGAAATGCCCAAACACCCTACGCCCTTATTCGTTTTCTTCCAAAAAGGGGGCCGTTTTTCCCACCGTTGCTTTCCCTCGGCAGGGCATGGCGGGCAGGGTGTTTTGTCAAGATTTTTCATAAAAAAGGATGTGCCGGGAGCGTTCATCTTGCAAATTTCCATGAGAGATTTGCAAATTTGAGGGGAGAGATTTGCAAGATCTCTCCCCTCAAATTGCGGTCAAACTTCGGCTGTTTTTAAACCCATTGATTATCAGCGTGTTACAAAAACGCCGAAAATCCGTTAATTTTGTCAAGATTTTTCAACAAAAATTACCCACCACCATACTGCCCTTGAAGGTTTACGCCAGTTCGGGATAAGATTAGAACAATGTGAGCTGTTTAGTGTCTTCAATGCAATAGCCCTGAATAGCTTCTGGCTTATTGTCAATTCACGCGGATTTGGCAGATACTGCAGATGATATTAGCCCGATACATTTTTCAAATATATTTATCCCGCAAAAAAAAAAAAGTCAAATGATAGGGCGAGTTTCAGAAAAAATGCTTATCTTTGCAACAACTTCTTCCATACCATGCCCGTGGTCGCAAACAGCGCCCACAGAGCGGTGGGAAAGCCGCCGAGGAGTCGGATTACAAACGAGAGGGAGAAGAAATACATAGTATAAGAAGTGTTTGCTAACGCTTGTTTTTGGTGGCTTTGAACCTGAGAAATTCAAACTTGTAAATCAAAAGCATTGAAGAGGTAGACGCTACGGGTAGGTATAAACTGTCCCGTCGGTGTGCAGAGGCTTCACGGTCTCGAGCACACCTTACGGGTTTCTATTTATACCAACAGCGTGGGTGTCATTTCTGTTTGTTTATTTACAAAGGTTTCTCAGGACCTAAAGCTACAAACGAACAGAGGCAAGATGCCCCGCTTTTTTTTATGTAGCTACCAGAACTTTCGATTACTAACCGTCCACCACCAGGGCATCGCGGGGACTGAACGACAAACGATATGTCAAGCAGCATGTCAGTCAGTGTACCACAACCCCTCCGCCCCGTGCGCGGCGACAAACGTTTTTGGTGTGAGCCGATTTCCATTCTTACTTTCACGGGTATTGCAGAACCTTCAGGCTAAGCGTGGCAAGGAGGCTCACACCATCATTGTGTTCCGCCTGTGAAAACGATACAAACTATTACATAACCATAAAACAATCAATATGAAGAAAATCATCTTTTTACACCCCAACCCAGACTATTGGTAGCCCAGCACCAATCGTCTGCAACACTCATTCCGCCTGCACGACAGGCAGGCATGTTCACATTCTAAATAATTTAAAACAACAATTATGACAAACAATAGGCATACAATCACAGTTACGCAGATTAGCAAGACAAAGATTCAAGCCCGCATCTGCATCAACCAAGAGTACCGGCGCATTTATGATGTGGCGAAGAGATTTAATGCACACATACCCACACGCAAAGGCTTCGGGTATCTGGAACCTAAAGGCATGCCCCAGCGTACGGGTGTGTGGTGTATTCAAACAAACAACAATAAAACTGGTTGGGAGAATGTAGTATTGAATAATGGCGACATTATTAAAGAACGAAAGACGGTGAAGGAGACGCCTCTTGCTTTTCAGGAACGTATAAACAAAAGTGGCCACTACGATGTCGGTGTTCAACGACTGTGCTTTGCCAAGATTAACGGTATGTATCGTTTTCTTGGCGTATACGTCGTTTCGATGTACGACTTCGACAACCAGACCGTCGTATTCAGAAGAGTGAGGCGCGACCTCATAGAAGTAAAAAAGACAAGGACAATCAGAAACACCATTGTCATTGAGACAGAAGAAACCATTGAAGAAACCCATTTAATCTAAGATAATTATGAAGAAGTTATTATTATTACTGACGTTCTTGCCTATGATGGCGAGCGCAGATAGCAGTGGCACATGTGGCGACAACCTGACATGGACCTATGTGGAAGCGACCAACACCTTAACCATTTCGGGAACTGGCGTTATGGCTGATTACGTTTTTTACTCTTATGGGGAATCGACAGCTCCATGGAATTCTTGGAAAGCTTCTATAAAAAAGGTAATCATAGAAAGTGGCGTGACCTCCATCGGCAATTATGCTTTCTATTATTGCAGCGGCCTGACCTCCGTCACCATCCCCAACAGCGTGACCTACATCGGCGATTGGGCTTTCTCTGACTGCAGCGGTCTGACCTCCGTCACCATCCCCAACAGCGTGACCTCCATCGGCGAAGGTGCTTTCTATTATTGCAGCGGCCTGACCTCCGTCACCATTGGTAACGGTGTGAAAATCATCGGTGATAATTCTTTCTCTAATTGTAGCGGCCTGACCTCCGTCACCATCCCCAACAGCGTGACCTCCATCGGCTCTTCTGCTTTCCTTGGCTGCAGCGGCCTGACCTCCGTCACCATCCCCAACAGCGTGACCTCCATCGGCGATTGGGCTTTCAATTCTTGCAATAATCTGGCAACAATAATTGTTGATAATGATAACCCTGTATATGACTCAAGAAATAATAGTAACGCGATTATTGAAACTGCGACAGGAACACTTATACGAGGAAGCAATAACACAATTATCCCAGAAGGCGTGACAACCATTGGAGCAGAAGCTTTCTGTGAATGCACTGGTTTGACATCTATCACCATCCCCAACAGCGTGACCTCCATCGGCTCGTCTGCTTTCTCAGATTGCAGCGGC
>JAFVHN010000102.1 GCA_017474515.1 Prevotella sp.
AGTTTCACCTTCATAAAGAGTTATCCAACTGTCAGACAAAGTGATGCTGGTGGGTTCTATCGGTGCACCGTTCACCGTCACTTTGCAGCTGGCCTCCATGTCTCTCATGTTGTGGACTGTAATGTATGTTGTTCCTGGACTTACAGCGGTGATAGTGCCGTAGGTTAAGTAAACGTCCTGTGAATCTCTGGTTACTGTTGCCACGTTGGGATCGTCTGTCGTAAACCAATTCCAGCCAGCCACTTCACCCTGCTCGGACACAATTCTGCACGTTTCTCCAACTTCAAGCGTTATCGACGTCGGGCTTACATTGAGATAGGTGGGACCGCCATCGTAGAGAATGGAGATGTCGAAATAGTAATCAAAAGTGCGGTAGTTGCCGTCTATCCAATAGTGACATTCGAAATAGAGTTTGGCAGAGCCTACATTGAGTCCCTTGATAGTACATGACTGCTGCGTACTCGATAAAATCTTGATGTTTGAGTCGGTTGTTGTGGTCCAGGACAAATAACTGACCGTGGCCTGCGCAAGTGTGGTCTTTGCACTTTGGGGGAGGTCGATAGTGGTGGTCTTGCCTACGGTGACATTGGCATTGCCTACTTTCTCTTGGATAGCCTGAGCCGATGTTGCGACCATAATGAGCAGTGCAAGCACTGTAAACACTTTGTGTAATGACTGTTCCTTCATGTCTTTTTCCTTTCGTTTTTTAGTGATTATTTTGTTTTTTATGATGCAAAGATAGTGCATGAACGGAAGGTTTCAATGGCCTGTGCCCTCATATAGTGTCAAACGTGCGGTTTTTTTTGCCATCCACCGATGATGTGCTGACGAAACGGTTTTCCAGCATAATAACCACTGTCTGGTGTTTATTTCACGAATTGAAAATTCTTATACTCACGGCAGACGAATTACAAATACGCCTGAACGTAGTACGGTTTTCCCTCTATTATGAGCACCCCCTCTCTCCGCCACCATTATTTATTCAAGTTCCTCAAGCGTGATTGGCTTTTGGAGTTAAGGAGCCAGCGGGGCCATTTTGTCAAAATTTTTCATAAGATTTTGATTGGCTCAAGAGGTTTGACGGCAAATTTCGGGGAGAGAATTGGCAGTTTGAGGGGAGAGAATTGGCAAATCTCTGCCCGAAATTTGCGGTCAAACTCCGGAGGATTTTCAAGCGGTTGATATTCAACAACTTACGGAGGCTGCGCAAAAACGTCCCATTTTGTCAAATATTTTTACCAGTTTTTACCTACGCTGCTACCCGTCGCAAAACAGGAAAAAAAGGGGGGCGGAGCATTTTTTTTCGTTGAAAAGTGCGGAGTTTGGAATAAAAGCCGTATCTTTGCCCACGGCTTCCGTTTTTTGCGGGTTGCCAAGACATCGTGGGAAAAATTAACAAGCGTTTGCTGTTATTCGGAAAGCTCTAAGAACCTGAGAAATTCATAAAGCCCAACCCGAAGAATAAGTCGCAGACACCTGTGCGTTAAGCATGGGCGTGACTTATCTGGGTTGGCGGGCATTCTCAGGGCCTTTAGAGCATGGATTTGTGACGTTCCATGCTTTTTTGTGCCCTGCCGCCCGCCCCGAAGATAGGCATGCGCGCTAATGCTTAGCGTATGGCAAACAAAAATCTGAATGCGGCAAAGAATGCCAAGAAGGATGAGTTCTACACGCAGCTGACCGACATTGAGCGGGAATTGCAGCACTATTGGCCGCATTTCCGCGGGAAGGTGGTGCTATGCAATTGCGACGACCCCTATGAAAGCAATTTCTTCAAGTATTTTGCCTTGAGGTTCAACCAGTTGGGTCTGAAGAAACTCATCTGCACATGCTATGACGGCTCGCCGGTCATGGGTACTGAGTTGTCGTTGTTCTCCTTGGATGCTGAGGGCAACGAGAAGAAGACGGCGTACAAGGTTGAAATCACGGAGGTTGCCGACATGAACGGCGACGGTGCCGTTGACCTTTCCGACGTGGAGTATCTCATCCAAAACGACAAGAACGTGCTTTCAAGCCTCCGCGGGAACGGCGATTTCCGAAGCAAGGAGTGCATAGAGTTGCTGAAAGAGGCTGACATTGTTGTTACCAATCCGCCATTCTCGTTGTTTAGGGAGTATGTTGCGCTATTAATGGAATTTGAGAAGAAATTTTTGATTCTTGGTTCGCTTAATGCCATAACATACAAGGAGATTTTCCCTCTAATAAAAGAAAATGCAATATGGTTAGGTTACAAATCGGGAGATATGGCATTTAAAGTCCCAGAAGATTACGAAGTGAGAGAAACCCGATATTGGGAAGATGAAACTGGCCAAAAATGGAGGAGTCTTGGCAATATTTGTTGGTTTACGAACCTTGACCATAACAAGCGCCATGAAGAAATGGATTTGGTATGCCGATATAGTCCGGAAGAATACCCGGTGTACGACAACTACAATGCAATCAATGTAAACAAAACTTCCGACATACCATGTAATTATGCCGGCGCAATGGGCGTTCCTATCACATTCCTCGACAAATATAATCCCGACCAATTTGAAATACTGAATGCCAATGATTATCGAACTAATGAATTGGTACCTATCAAATTTCACGGTTTGATAAAAGACAAAGATAGTTCAATCAATGGCAAGCCTATTTATGTCCGTATTTTAATCCGTAACAAACATCCCAAAGCCCTATGATGACCATTAAGCAAATAGAAGTAACCGTCGGCGAGATTACTGAAGGTTACACGAACAACGACGAGCAGGGTGTGCGCGGCTACGGCGGCCGGCTCGACATCCGCCCACCCTACCAGCGCGAGTTTATTTACTTCGAAAAGGAGCAACAGGCGGTCATCACCACTGTGCTCATGGGATACCCGCTCAACGTGATGTACTGGGTGAAGCGGAGCGAAGACGCCGAATGTCCCTACGAGGTGATGGACGGCCAGCAACGCACGCTCTCCCTATGCGAATATGTGGCCGGAAAGTTTGCCTACGACTTCAAGAACTTCTTCAACCAGCCGGAGGACATCCGACGAAAAATCCTCGACTACAAGCTCACGGTGTATGTATGCGAGGGCGAACCGTCGGAGAAGCTGGAATGGTTCAAGACCATCAACATTGCGGGCAAGCCGCTCAACGAGCAGGAAATCAACAACGCCATCTTCGCCGGGCCGTTCGTGAGCGACGCCAAGCGCCATTTCTCCAAGTCGAATTGCGGTGCCTGGCGGCTGGGCCGCGACCTGGTGAACGGCACACCCATCCGCCAGGACTTCCTGAAAAAGGCGCTGGAGTGGATGGCTGAGCATGAGACGCGCGAGGGGCACCGCACAAGTGCCGTGGGATATATGGCGGCCCACCAGCACGACCCCAACGCCAACAACCTGTGGACGTATTTCCAAAACGTGCTGAACTGGGCGCTCACGAACTTCGACCTGAAAAAGTTCCGCAAGATTATGAAGGGCCTGGACTGGGCCTTCTTCTACGACCGCTACGGCCGCGAAACGCTCGACACGGCGGCCATGGGCCGGCGCATCTCGGAATTGCTTCGCGACAGCGAGATACAACGCTCGGCCGGCATTATTCCCTATGTGCTGACGGGCGACGAGCGTTACCTTGACCTGCGCGCCTTCCCCGAGGACATCAAGCTGATGGTGTGGGA
>JAFVHN010000103.1 GCA_017474515.1 Prevotella sp.
AAAGCCTTATATTCAACGACATACATACATTTTTAGCCATTTAAGGTAAGTCGGCGCAAGCCGCCAAATATCAGAATACGTCACGATTTTAACACTTCCATCAATCAAGTTGCCGAAAACTTAGGATTGCTGAATAGTTACTTCTAATGGCCGATTTGGGTTAAAAAGTGTTATAATTACACTTTGTCGTAAAAAAACATCCGCAAAAGTGTACGAGTTACAATTTTTATTTGTAACTTTACACCCGAAATCAACTATCATTGTAAAATTACTAATTAACATGAAGTACTTCAAAAGTTTTTTGATGGGAACGGGCATGGCAGCCATCCTGTTCTCTGCCTGCAAGGGCAACGAGAGTAAGTTAACGGTTTCGGGTCTCGACCCTGCCGCGTTCGACACCACCATTAACGAAAAGCCTGTGAAACTCTACACGCTGAAGAACGCCAACGGCATGGAGGTGTGCATCACCAACTTCGGCGGCCGCGTGGTTTCGCTGATGGTTCCCGACAAGGAGAACAACCTTCAGGACGTTGTGCTTGGCTTCGACAACATCCACCAGTATGCCGACACGGTGAACTCCCCGAGCGATTTCGGTGCCGCCATCGGCCGCTATGCCAACCGCATCAAGAACGGCCTGATCACCATCGACGGCCAGACCATCCAATTGCCGAAGAACAATTTCGGCCACTGCCTGCACGGCGGTCCCTCGGGATGGCAGTACCAGGTTTATGATGCCGAGCAGATAGACGACGCCACTCTGGCGCTGACCATTGTGTCGCCCGATGGTGACAACAACTTCCCCGGCACCGTGACCGCCAAGGTGACCTACGCCGTGAAGCCCGACAACAGCCTCGACATCACCTACACCGCCGAGACCGACAAGCCCACGTTTATCAACATGACCAACCATTCGTATTTCAACCTTAACGGTGACCCCACGAAAAATATCGAGAATTGCCAGCTCTACGTCAGCTCGCACTACTACACACCCACCGATGCCACTTATATGACCACCGGCGACACGGTGTGGGTGAAGGGCACTCCCATGGACTTCCAGGAGCCCGTGGAGATTGGCAAGAACGTGAACAACTTTGACTACACACCCATCAAGAATGCCAACGGCTTCGACCACAACTGGTGCCTGACCACCTACCGCAACGGCAAGGGCAACGACAAGCAGCTGGCCGCCAGCCTCTATTCGCCGCTCACTGGCATCCGCATGGAGGTTTACACCAACGAGCCCGGCATTCAGGTCTATACCGGCAACTTCCTTGAAGGAAAGGTGGCAGGAAAGAAGGGCATCAAGTACGACAAGCATGCCGCCGTGTGCCTGGAGACTCAGAAATATCCCGACTCGCCCAACAAGCCCCAGTGGCCTTCGGCACTGCTCAAGCCGGGTGAGAGATACTACTCACACTGCATCTTCAAGTTCGGCGTGGTGAAGTAACACCTCTTTTTTACATGATGCACATTTCGTCATTTTGATGGAGTTCAGGGGTTCAGACATTACCTATGTTTAGGAAAAAAGCGTTCAAAACTTTTGTCTGAACTTCCGAACTCCCCCAAAAAGACGAGTGAAAGAGAAAATTGAATACATTATCTATATTATAAACAATCAAAAAAAAATCAAAACAACATGCAACCTTTAGATTGGATTGTCATTGGTGTGTTCTGTTGCGCACTTATTGGCATCGTGGTTTGGGTCATTAACCAAAAGAACAACAACTCAGCAGACTATTTCTTAGGAGGTAAGGATGCTACATGGATTGCCATCGGTGCCTCTATTTTCGCCTCGAACATCGGTTCGGAGCACCTTATCGGACTGGCCGGTGCCGGTGCCTCGTCGGGCATGGCCATGGCCCACTGGGAAATACAAGGCTGGATGATACTTATATTGGGTTGGGTGTTCGTGCCTTTCTACACCCGTTCGATGGTCTATACCATGCCCGAATTCCTGGAGCGCCGCTACAACAAGGAGAGCCGCACCATTCTTTCCGTCATCTCGCTCATCAGCTATGTGCTTACAAAGGTGGCCGTTACGGTGTATGCCGGCGGACTGGTCTTCCAGCAGGTGTTCGGCATCAAGGAACTCTGGGGAATCGACTTCTTCTGGATTGCGGCCATCGGCCTGGTGCTCATCACTGCTGCCTACACCATTTTCGGCGGCATGAAGTCGGTGCTTTATACCAGCGTGCTGCAGACTCCTATTCTGCTTTTAGGCTCTCTCATCATCCTCGTGCTCGGTCTCAGGGCCCTTGGCAGCTGGGACCAGATGTTGGAGCTGTGTGACGTCAAGCCTGCCTATGAAGGTGCAACCGGCACGATGATTCACCTCATGCGTTCCAATTCCGACCCGCAGTATCCGTGGCTTGGAGCTCTTATCGGCTCGGCCGTCATCGGTTTCTGGTACTGGTGTACCGACCAGTTCATCGTACAGCGTGTGTTGTCCGGTAAGGATGAGAAGGAGGCACGCCGTGGTACCATCTTCGGCGCTTACCTGAAGCTGCTGCCCGTGTTCCTGTTCCTCATTCCCGGCATGATTGCCTTTGCCCTGCACCAGAAGTCTCTGGCAGCCGGCGGTGAGGGTTTCCTGCCCATGCTGGCCAATGGCAACCCCAATGCCGACGCTGCCTTCCCCACGCTCGTGGCTAAGATTCTGCCTGCCGGTGTAAAAGGTCTCGTGGTTTGTGGCATTTTGGCCGCCCTGATGTCGTCGCTGGCTTCATTGTTCAACTCGTCGGCCATGCTGTTCACCATCGACTTCTGGAAGCGTCTGAAGCCTGAGACTTCTGAGAAGAACCTGGTGCGCATCGGACAGTTGGCCACCGTGGTCATTGTGATTCTCGGCATCCTCTGGATTCCCATCATGCGTTCCGTAGGCGACGTTCTTTACACCTATCTGCAGGACGTCCAGTCAGTGCTGGCTCCCGGTATTGCCTCAGCCTTCCTGCTCGGCATCTGCTGGAAGCGTGCATCTGCCAAGGGCGGCATGTGGGGACTGCTTTCCGGCATCATCATCGGCCTCACCCGTCTCGGTGCAAAGGTCTATTACAGCAACGCCGTCGATGCCAGCGACAACTGGTTCAAGGCCGTGTTCTACGACTTCAACTGGCTGTTCTTCTGCGGTGTCATGCTCGTGGTGTGCTGCCTGGTTGTCATCGTTGTCAGTCTGATGACCGAAGCTCCCGCAGAGAGCAAGATTCAGGGACTGGTGTTTGGAACGTCAACTCCCGAGCAGCGTGCCGCCACAAGGGCCAGCTGGAACGGATGGGATATCTTCCACACCATTGTCATCCTTGGTTTCACCGTGGCTTTCTATTGCTATTTCTGGTAAAAACAACAGGCTGAAATGACGACCTATTACGGCATATTCCAGAAAGCATTTGTTGCAGTGGACTGCATCATCTTCGGATTTGAGGACAGGAAGCTGAAACTGCTTTTGGGAAAACGGCAAATGGATCCCGGACGCGGAGAATGGTCCCTCTATGGGGGCTTTCTCCGCTCCGACGAAAGCGTTGACGAGGCCGCCGACAGGGTGTTGATGGAACTGACCGGACTGAAGCACCTCTACATGAAGCAGGTGGCCACCTTCGGAGCCGTGGACCGCGACCCCGGGGAAAGGGTGGTCAGTGTGGCCTATTGTGCCCTTATCAACGTGAAGGACTACGACCGGCAACTCCTTGAAGAACATGGCGTGGAGTGGGTGGAACTCAACCAGCTGCCCAAACTCTATTCCGACCACAACGAGATGGTGAGAAAGGCCATCACCCTGTTGAGAAAACGCATCAACAGCGAGCCGCTCATCTTCAACCTGTTGCCGTCATTGTTCACGCTCACCCAGCTGCAGCATGTCTATGAAGCCATCCTGGGCGAGGAAATCGACAAGCGCAATTTCCGGAAGCGCATCAAGCAGATTGACTTCATAGAGAAGACGGAACTCATCGACAAGTTGTCGTCGAAGCGCGGCGCGGCTCTCTACAGGTTCAACAAGCGCATGTATCTTGAAGACCCTATTTTTAAACTTTAAACCTAAACAATAAACAATTATGTTAGAAGAACTTAAAGAGAAAGTGTTCAAGGCCAACCTCGACCTTGTGAAGCACAATCTTGTCATCTTTACATGGGGGAATGTGTCGGCCATCGACCGCGAAAAAGGACTGGTGGTCATCAAGCCCTCGGGTGTCAGCTACGACACGATGAAAGCCTCTGACATGGTGGTGGTGGACCTGGAAACAGGGAAGGTGGTCGATGGCGACCTCAACCCGTCGAGCGACACGCCCACCCACCTCGTCCTCTACAAGGCATTTCCCGAAATCGGCGGCGTGGTTCACACACACTCCACCTACGCCACGGCTTGGGCACAGGCTGGAAAAGACATTCCCAACATCGGCACCACACATGCCGACTATTTCCACGACTGCATTCCCTGCACCGGCGACATGGTGGAAAGCCAGATGGCTGAATATGAGAAGGAAACGGGCGTGGTCATCGTGGACCGCTTCAAGAAAGACAATATCAACCCCGTCCACACGCCCGGCGTGCTGGTGAAGAACCACGGCCCGTTCTCATGGGGAAAAAATGCCGACAACGCCGTTTACAACGCCGTGGTGATGGAACAAGTGGCCAAGATGGCGTTCGTGTCGTTCTGCGTCAATCCCGACACCACCATGAACCCCCTGCTCGTGGAAAAGCACTTCAGCCGCAAGCACGGCCCCAACGCCTACTACGGACAAAAGAAAAAACAATAAATAATCTATTAACCCAAACAAATTAAAATAAAATAAAGAACAATGAAAGCATTTGAAAATTATGAAATCTGGTGGGTGACCGGTGCACAGCTCCTCTACGGAGGCGATGCCGTGGTGGCCGTTGACGCTCATTCCAAGGAAATGGTGGAAGGCCTGAACAACGGTGGAAACATCCCCGTGAAGGTGGTTTACAAAGGCACTGCCAACAGTTCCGTTGAAGTGGAACAGGTGATGAAAGCTGCCAACAACGACGACAAGTGCGTGGGCATCATCACTTGGATGCACACCTTCTCGCCCGCCAAGATGTGGATCAAGGGTCTGCAGGCCTTGCAGAAGCCCCTGCTGCACTTCCATACACAGTATAATGCCGAAATTCCCTGGGAAACCATGGACATGGACTTCATGAACCTGAACCAGAGCGCCCACGGCGACATTGAGTTCGGACATATCTGCACCCGCATGCGTGTTCCCCGCAAGGTGGTGTGCGGCTACTGGAAGAGCGAGGAAGCCCAGAAAAAGATTGCCGTGTGGGCAAGGGTGGCCGCCGGCGTGGCCGATGCCCACAACGTGCGCTGCCTCATGTTCGGCATGAACATGAACAACGTGGCCGTGACCGACGGCGACCGCGTGGAGTTTGAGCAACGCCTTGGTTATCATGTGGATTATTATCCCGTGAGCTCCTTGATGGATTATTTCAAGAAAGTCACCGATCAGGAAGCCGACGAACTGGTGGAAGAGTACAAAAAGCTCTATACCATCAAAATTGACGAAAGCGGTGAAGAGGTTTATTGGCAGAAGGTGAAGAACGCTGCCAAGGCCGAGATTGCCTTGCGCCGCGTGTTGAAGGATGAGGGTGCCACCGCCTTCACCACCAACTTCGACGACCTGGGCGATGCCGACATCAACGACCCGAACTTCGTGGGCTTCGACCAGATTCCCGGCCTGGCCTCGCAGCGCCTCATGGCCGAGGGCATCGGCTTCGGCGCCGAGGGCGACTGGAAGACGGCCTGCCTCTATCGCACCCTTTGGGTCATTCAGCAGGGCATGCCCGAAGGCTGCTCCTTCCTGGAGGACTACACGCTGAACTTCGCCGGCGACCGCAGCTCGTGCCTGCAGAGCCACATGCTCGAGGTGTGCCCGCTCATCGCCGTTGACAAACCCAAGCTCGAAGTCCACTTCCTCGGCATCGGTATCCGCAAGCAGCAGACCGCCCGCCTGGTGTTCACCTCAAAGGTGGGCCGTGGCATCAAGGCAACCGTCGTTGACCTGGGCAACCGCTTCCGCCTGATTTCTCAGGAAGTGGAGTGCATAGAGCCCAAACCCATGCCCAACCTGCCCGTGGCCAGCGCCCTCTGGGTGCCCCAGCCCACGTTTGAGATTGGCGCAGGTGCATGGATTTTGGCCGGCGGAACGCACCACAGTGCCTTCTCCTACGACATCACCGAGGAGTATTGGGAAGACTTCGCCGAAATTCTCGGCATTGAGTATGTCAAGATTAACAAGCAGACCAACATTGCCGACTTCAAGCAGACACTTCGCAACAACGAGGTGTACTTCATGCTGAACAAAGCTTTGATGTAAAGTCAAATCTGTGCTTATTAATTAGTAGCAATGACTGAGAAACAAACTATAGAGGCCGGAAAGGCCGTGCTGGGAATCGAATTCGGTTCCACGCGAATCAAAGCTGTTCTCATTGATGAGGACAACAAACCCATTGCCCAGGGCAGTCACGAATGGGAAAACCAGCTCGTCGATGGCCTGTGGACCTACAGCATTGAGGCCATCTGGTTCGGCCTGCAGGACTGCTATGCCAACCTGCGTGCCAACGTCAAGGAACTCTACGACACCGAGATAGAAAGCCTTGCCGCCATCGGCATCAGTGCCATGATGCACGGCTACATGGCTTTCAACGAAAAGCAGGAAATACTGGTGCCTTTCCGCACTTGGAGAAACACCAACACCGGTCAGGCCGCCGCCGCCCTTTCCGAGCTCTTCGTCTATAACATTCCGTTGCGCTGGAGCATCAGCCATCTCTATCAGGCCATTCTCGACAACGAGGAGCACGTCAAGGACATCAAGTATCTCACCACGCTGGCAGGCTACATCCATTGGCAGCTGACCGGACAGTTCGTGCTCGGCATTGGCGACGCCTCGGGAATGATTCCCGTGGACCCCGCCACAAAGACCTATTCGGCCGAGATGGTGGAGAAGTTCGACAAGCTCGTCGCCCCGAAAGGCTTCGGATGGCAGTTGCTCGACATCCTGCCCAAGTCCTTGGTGGCCGGCGAAAATGCAGGTTTCCTCACCGAGGCCGGCGCCAAGAAGCTCGACATCTCCGGCCATCTGAAACCCGGTGCACCGCTTTGTCCCCCCGAGGGCGATGCCGGCACAGGCATGGTGGCCACCAACGCCGTGCGCCAGCGCACCGGCAACGTGTCGGCAGGCACTTCGTCGTTCTCGATGATTGTGCTTGAAAAAGATCTTTCCAAGCCCTACGAGATGATTGACATGGTGACCACGCCCGACGGCAGCCTTGTGGCCATGGTCCATTGCAACAACTGCACCAGCGACCTCAACGCCTGGGTGAACCTTTTCAAGGAGTACCAGCAGTTGCTCGGCGTGCCCGTCGATATGAACGAGGTGTTCGGAAAGCTCTACAATCACGCCCTTTGCGGCGATGCCGACTGCGGCGGACTCATCTCCTACAACTACATCTCGGGCGAACCCGTCACGGGCCTTGCCGAGGGCCGTCCGCTCTTCGTGCGCACCGCCGGCGACAAGTTCAACCTGGCCAACTTCATGCGCGCCCACCTCTGCGCTTCCGTCGGTGTTCTCAAGATTGGCAACGACATCCTCTTCAAGGAGGAGAAGGTGCAGGTGGACCGCATCACCGGCCACGGCGGACTGTTCAAGACCAAGGGCGTGGGCCAGCGCATCCTTGCCGCTGCCATCAACTCGCCCATCTCGGTCATGGAGACCGCCGGAGAGGGTGGGGCATGGGGCATCGCCCTGCTGGCCGCTTACCTGGTGTCCAACCCCGACGGGTTGTCGCTGCCCGCATATCTCGACCGCGTGGTCTTTGCCGGCAACACAGGCTCGGAGGTGGCTCCCACTCCCGAGGAAGTGGAAGGTTTCAACAAGTACATCGAGAACTACAAGGCCGCCCTGCCCGTTGAGCAGGCTGCCGTGAAGTTCAAGAAGTAAACCTCCGTTCCATAAAAAAAGAAAGCGGGCCCGTGCCGATGAAGCACAGGGCCCGCTTTTCTTTATTGACTTGGTTTTTTGGAGTTCATGAGCTCAGACAATACTTTTTATCCAAAATCGGTCAATAAAAAGCCGGGCCATGGATGATGGTATGACTTATGACCGATTCGTTTTTTTCTTTATCTTGCAACGGGTAGCGGAACGGATAAAAATAGTAAAAATTTTTGACAAAATATGCAGTTTTTCTACAGTGTTTGTAATTTGCTGAATTTCAGCACTTTGCAAATTACCTTTGGCTTGACCGCAAATTTCGGGGAGAAATCTTGAAGATTGAGGGGAGAGAATTGGCAAATCTCTCCCCTCAATTTGCGGTCAAACCTTTTTGAGTAAGCCAAAAATCATGAAAAATCTTGACAAATTTGGGTTCTTGTGCAGTGCTAAATGATAACCCCAAATCGGTCATCTCTCATAGACATGCTCAGAACTCCATCCTCAGCCCGAGCACCTTCCAGAATTCTGAGGGCAGGTACACGTTTTCAAGTTCTATGCACTCCGAGAACAGCGGGGCCACCTGGTCGGGGGTGTAGCCGGCATTGCCGCAACCGATGGCCGTCACGAAGAATGTTATTTCCGGGTTCTTGCGGGCGAAGTCGATGAACCGCTTCACGGCCTCACGCATGAGGGGCAACCCGTCGGTGGTCGGAATGGCGTAGCTCCTCCCTTGCAGTCCTTCGCCTTGTCCCATCACGGCGCCGAACTTCTTGAGTGCCAGTGCTGCCGCACCGCCTTGGTGATGCCCCTGGGCATTGCTGCCGAAGACGAACACTTGTCCGGCTCCCAACGCCTCAATGTTGCCGGGTGTCACCCTCGGCCCGTAGTACTCTTGGGCGAATCTCTTTTTGCGGCTGACCATCTCGCTTTCAGACATGGATTCGCTCAAACTGTACAATTTGTCCATTTTTCCGTAGTATGCCATGCGCGACGCCCGTTCTCTCTTCCATGTGCTGTCGGCTCCCAGTTGGTCGTGTGAAAATTCTACCACGTTGTCGATGTTGAGCAGGTCGCTCACATGCTTCACGTTGTGGGCCGACCCCATGTAGCTGAACGACCACCCCTTCTCTTTCAGCATGTCGATGAGCTTGCTCAGCTCGTAGGCCGTCCATTGCCGGGAGGAGTTCTCCAGTCCGTCGGTAAGCACGGTCACCACGCCGGTGGCGTCGGGGTCGTCTTTGATGTGCAGGTGGAGTTTTGAGAGCGAAATGCCCAGGGCATCGTAAAGGGGCGTGCAACCGTGGGGGTAATAGTCGCTGAAGGTGCCCACTTTGTCGATGGGCTCATTGACAATGATGCCCCTCACGGGCGGCCGGAAGTTGGCCGTGTCGAAGGTCACCAGTGTGAGCGTATGCTCCTGTGTGTCGGCATGCTCCTTCTGAGCCCCCTTGATGGTGTTGATGGTTTCGTTGATGCCCGACAGGGTGGCATCTTTCAGGTGCGACATCGAGCCGCTTTCGTCCACGATGATGAGGTTGTAGATGTGGGCCTTCCCGTTGGCTTTGGGCGCTTTTTCATCCTCGCTCTCCTTCTTGAATTCCAGACAGGACTCTTCCGTGATTTCCTCCTGCTTGGGAGCATTGTTTTCACTGGCGTTGACGTTCTCGGTGGGCGTTTCCACCTGACTTCTTTTTCCGAAAAGTTTTTCTAAAATGTTCATAATGGGTTGTGGTTTAAGTGGTTATATTTAATGGTTCATTTCTTGAGCTTTCGCTTCGTTCTTTTTTACATAGAGATACTTGGGATACTTGCCCAGCACGAAGAGCGTGACGGGACAAAGCCAGATGTCGTGGTCAAATCCCTCCAGTCCGGTCACTTCGTAAGTGCTCCCGCCGGTGAGCGAGTGCTCCTTCTGCACCAGCTTGGCATATCCGGGGTGGTCTTCTTCCTTGTTTGTCGGAATGACTTTCACAAATGTGTATTTGTCGTCATCAGAGAGAAATGCGCACATTTTGTCGGCGCCCGACACCATCATCAGGTTGCCGTGTTCGAAGGGCCAGTTGGGGAAGTCCACATACCAGCACCCGTCGTCTTCGTGGTTGAACTGGAGCTCATACTCCTTCCTCCTGCCGAAAACGCTTCTTGACATCATCTGTGCTCCAGTGAGCAAATCGTTCAATGTGTAATTCATTTTTTTCTTTTTTAATCGGGTTGAACAATAACCTTTATCTTTTTAAAGAAGATTTCAGGAAAATATTAAGTTAAAACTGCTTTTTTTTATAGGTGAAAAAAAAATATTTCCAATCAACTTCATTATTGTGTAATATGTACGCAACAAACATCGTACCACATTCTTTTCCGACATGTTGACATATTGCAAATGTAACATCATCCATGAATTTGCGTAGAAATGACACAATAGGCAAATTTTGAAGACTTTTTGTCTGTGACACACTGACATCAATATGTCATGTCACAACGATTAGTTTTTGAGATGATGATTCTGTACATCGCCGATGTATGGTTTTTGAATTGATGGCCAGCCATTCGGAATGCTTGTTGAAAAATGATAAAAAAATGGAAAAGACGCACGGGGTGTTTGCCGGAATGGAAAGAAAACGCTATCTTTGCCCCGATTATTCATTAAACGCCATTGCATGATGAGAAAACACTTTTTTATGGCACTCACGGGCTTGATAATGCTTGGTGCCACCGTGATGATGAGCAGCTGCAGCACGAAGATGCAGGCCATCAACCAGTTGGAACGCTTTTCCGTGGAGCTTCGCGACAATAGCCGCTACTATTCGGTGAGCGACTGGGAACGCGCCGGCGAGGAGTTTGTGAAAATCCGCAAGCGCATCCACGAACATGAGTTCGACTATACGCCCGAGCAGAAAGAGCGCATCGGACACCTTGAAGGACAATGCGCGGGCTACATGGCCAAAGGCATGAAAGACGGAATATTCGACAAGATAAAGGGTGTAGGCGGTGAAATCAAGGGAATACTGCAAGGCATCCTTAATGCCGTGACCGACCTCTGATGGGTTTAACCACTGACAAGGCTTTTTAGTTATGAGTGATGAATGATGAGTGATGGCGGCAGCCAATTTTTCACTCTTCACTCTTCACTTTTCACTTAGTAAGTCCGTGTTCCTCCGTGGTTAAATACAAATTGTTATGAAACAGATTCTGTGGGTCATACTGATGCTGGCCTTTGCCCTGGGCATCAAGGCACAGGACCAGTCCGACGGGCAACGGCCAAAAATAGGGCTGGTGCTTGGTGGCGGTGGTGCCAAGGGAGCCGCCGAAGTGGGCGTGCTGAAGGTGATGGAGGAGGCCGGCATCGTGCCCGATTACATCGCGGGAACAAGCATCGGCGCCATTATCGGCGCGCTCTATAGCGTGGGCTACAGGTCGGAACAGCTCGACTCACTCTTCCGCACGCAGGAATGGCTCGACCTCTTTGCCAACGGAAACATCACCGGCGTTTTCGAGCGGCTGGTGGGCGTGCGTGGCGACGTGGACTTCCTAAAACTGCCCATTCCGTTCTCGTGCGTGGCCGTTGACATGCAGACGCAGCGAGAAGTGGTGCTGCAAGAGGGCGACCTGCCCTTGTCCATGCGTGCCAGCATGGCCATTCCGGGGCTGTTCATGCCCGTGAAAATCAATGGACGAATGCTTGTTGACGGCGGCGTAATGAACAACCTACCCGTCGATGTAGTGAAAAGTATGGGCGCCGACGTGGTCATTGCCGTTGACCTGACGCAGAACAAGCACGAAACGCGCGAGTTTTCGCTGAAAGACCTGCTCGGCATTGGCGGATGGCTGGACTGGCTCGTGTCGCGCCCCGACTGGAAGAAATACAATAAAAACCGCCAGGCGGCCGATGTGTACATCAACCCGCCGCTTGGCGGTTATGGTGCCACAAGCTTCAACAAGAAAAGCATTGAGGCCATGATTCTGGCCGGCGAGAAAGCCGGGCGCGAGAAAATGGAGGAGTTGCGGCACCTGGCCTCAGAGCATGCCCTTCGTTGAGGGCAGCTCAAAGTGCTCCACGTCGCGCCTGACGGCCATGCGCAACGAGCGCGCCAGGGCCTTGAAAATGCCCTCTATCTTGTGGTGCTCGTTGATGCCTTCGGCCTTGATGTTGAGGTTCATGCGCGCGGCGTCGCTCAGGCTCTTGAAGAAGTGCAGGAACATTTCGGTGGGCACGTCGCCTATGCGTTCCCTTTGGAACGTGGCATCCCACACCAGCCAGGGCCTTCCGCCGAAGTCGAGCGCCACCTGGCACAGGCAGTCGTCCATGGGCAGGCAGAAGCCGTAGCGCTCTATGCCGCGCTTTGAGCCCAGGGCTTTGTCGAGGCACGTGCCCAAGGCCAGGGCGGTGTCCTCAATGGTGTGGTGCTCGTCAACGTGCAGGTCGCCGCGGGTGTGGATGGTAAGGTCCATCATGCCGTGCTTGCCTATTTGTTCAAGCATGTGGTCGAAGAAGCCCAGGCCTGTCTGGATGTCGCATTTCCCGGTGCCGTCGAGGTTCAGCCGCACGTGGATGTCGGTTTCCTTCGTGGTGCGCCGCACTTCGGCAATGCGTTCCCCCGCAAAAAGTATCTCCGCAATTTTTTCCCATGTCATGTCCTCGCCGTTCAGGATAAGGGCCTGGCAGCCTAAGTTTTCGGCAAGTTGGCGGTCGGTGTCGCGGTCGCCGATGACGAAACTTCCGGCCAGGTCGTAGGCATCGTTGCACAGGTATTCTTTCAGCATTCCCGTGCCGGGCTTGCGGTTGGGGTGGTGGTCGCTGGGAAAATGGGGGTCTATTTTTATGTCGTCGAAGGTGATGCCCTCGCCCTCAAGGGTTTGCAGCACGAAATTGTGCACGGGCCAGAACGTTTCTTCAGGAAACGACGGCGTGCCCAGCCCGTCTTGGTTGCTCACCATGACAAAGCGGAAATCAAGGTTGCGGCGGATGAAGGCGAGGTTCTTGAACACGCCCTTCACGAACTTCAGTTTTTCGAAAGCGTCGATTTGCTCGTCGGCGGGTTCTTCAATAAGGGTGCCGTCGCGGTCGATGAAAAGCAGGCGTTGTGGTTTCATGTGGCTTCAACTTTTCAGTTTTTTTATTTTTTCAACTTTTCACTTTTTCAACTTTTACAAAGTGCTGGCCTTGTATTCTTGCTCTTTTGCCTCCACGCTTCCGTAGGCATAGTAGGCCACGAAAAGGAAGAAGATGTTAATCAGCACTAACAACAAATAGGTGGCGGCGGCGGTCACGAACACCAGAAGGCCGAAATGCCCGGGCAGGCCCGACGGGTCGCCCATGGCCTGGCCGAGGGCCGATAGCTGGTTGCAGTAGCTGAGGATGCCCAGCGGCATCGTGACAAAAAGTTCGGAAAGGGCGATGAAAATGCCCGCCACGAGGAACGTCAGGAACAGATATGCCCAATGGCGCAGTCCGCGCAGGTAGCCTTTCCACAGCATTTTGTGCATGCGCGAGGATGTGTCGGCCACATAGCGCATGCCCACATAGAGGAAAGGCAGAAGGGCAAGACTGAGAATGAGTATGGTGACCATGGTGACCCCAAAAATCTTCATGATGGGGAAGGCCGGAGAAACGGCGGCCGCCTCGGCGGCTGGCGGAGTGATGGCGGCGGGTTCCTGAAGCAGGAAGACGCCCCCCACGGCGGCGGCGACCGTAACAATCATTACCACCAGGGCCAGAAGAAAGGTCCAGAGCAGGAGCTTCAGGGCGCGAACGGTATTCCATTTTTGCGACTCGGGGTTGAACAGCATGAAGGTGCGGCCATAAAAGACGACATAGGCAACGGCCGTTACCGCGCCGCTGATGATGAACCACAATAGTTTCGCCATTGAGAAATGATCGGCCGAAAGCGACATGGCCTGCCATATAAACCAGCCGGCAACTACCGACATGGCAAGCCAATAGGGCCAGATGTGGCCGATGATGGCACGGAAATTTACGGCATACACCTTATAGGCGGTGCGGAGGGTGGCCGCATAGCTGCGGCTCTTCAGCAATTCCTCTTGTTTCAGTTGTATCATAATTCTCGATTACTACTTACTTGAACGCTGCAAAGGTAATAAATAAAATGGAATTGGGAAATAATGGGGGCGCAAAAAAAAATCGGATGTCGTCACGACGCCCGATTTTCAAAAAACAAACTACTTAAAAACTAATCTACTAAAACAAATCAAAAAAATATCTTTTCGGAAATCTCCGTTTTTCTCTTTTCCGCTGCAAAGTTAGATACTTTTTCCATTCTCACAAAATTTTTTCAAGAAAAAAATATCATTTTTGTGCTATTTTACCTAAAAAAGATGACGGCATGAAACCAAAACCTCCGTTTTTGTTAAGTTCAGTTGTCAAATCGACATTTTAACCCCTCCCTTTTTGCTTCTTTATGCTCACGGGTTCGCGAAGGAAAAAAGATCAATTTCCGCAAGCGATGAAAGAGAACACGAATTGTATGGACGTGACACCTTTGTTCCCCCCTTTCTGCGAACCTCCGCCAGCTTTATCATTTTTCATTTATCATTTTTCATTTAGCGCAGCGCCTCTCTTGTCAAGATTTTTTACGGTTTTTGGCTTACTCCAAATGGTTTGACCGCAAATTGAGGGGAGAGATTTGCCAATTCTCTTCCCTCAAACTGCCATTTTTCTCCCCGAAATTTGCGGTCAAACCAAAGGCGATTTGCAAACCACTGATATTCAATAAATTACAAATATTGTGTAAAAACCTTATATTTTGTCAATATTTTTTACCATTTTTGCCCCATTCCGCTACCCGTCGCAAGATACCTCTTGTTCTGCCGAATTTTCAATTTTTCGTAAACTCAACAGTTTCACAGTCGGCAGAAGTGAGTATCAGCATTTTCAATGCGAAATAAATAGTGTCTTGCGTATCTCGGATTACAAATCCTGATACTCATGGCAGGCGAATTGCAAATTCGCCTGAACGGAGAGATTTGCAAATTCGCCTGTACGGAAAAATGAAAGCAAAGTTTTGTGGCTTTCGCAAGATTTGCGTATATTTGCACCTGCTAACGAAAACCAAGTAATCATGGAACTGAAAAACGGCACCGCGCTCAAAGGCGG